>JAFYNK010000090.1 GCA_017548125.1 Bacteroidales bacterium
GATGCAGAACGTACGAGATTAGAGACGAAAGTATAAGCATCCCAAACGCAGCCTGTTGAGAAGAGCTGCTCTGTAACAGGTTGTTCTTTCTGAATAAGAAAATCTATTTTTTGTTCGTGGTTATCAACGCGTGATTCTAGAAAAGAGAAACGATTATCAAAATGTTCTTGTAAAGATATAAGATGCTGGTTGATGGAAAAACCTTTTATGATATGATTTTTAAGAATCTCATTAGCCCATGCTCTAAAAATAATACCTTGAGCAGATTTGACTCTATATCCAACAGACAATATTACGTCAATGGAATAATGTTCTGTCTGATACACTTTTCCATCTAATGCAGTTGTCGCAAATTTTGCGACAACTGGTTTTATTTCTTTACCGTAAAATTTTAACAATTCAGAACTAAGTTCTTCTTTCAATGCATTATTTACGTGTTTGCCTATAGTTTTTACATCTCTGCCAAACAATTCAGCCATCTGTAAACGTGTAAGCCAAACCGTCTCATCTTCTATTCTAACTTCCAGACGGATGCTCTCATTAGGTTGATAAAGGACTATCTCGCCTTTTTCAGCGACTGTTGGTAATGTGTTTTGGGTTTCAGGTTTCATTGGTTTTGTTTTTTGGTTTTAGTTATTAGCTGTCAGTGAGGTTAATGATTTTACATTGAGTTTAATGTTATCATCTCTCCATGTCCTGGACAGATTGTTCTTGTTTCTGCTAATATTTTTATTTTTTCAACAGACTCTTGAGCTTGTATTTTATTCCCTTTCGGAAGATTTGTTACAACCTTTATTCCTGGGATGTAAGAATCTCCTGTAAAAATATACTTGTCAGTGTAATATGTCAGGCAACTTGGGCAATGTCCAGGAGTTGCGATGACGTTTAATGTAATATCAGGAAATAAATCTACTCTATCTCCATCATTTAGAACACAAATATTGTTACTATTACAAATCAATGGTGTTCCATGATATTTTGACATATTTAATTTATCAGAAAACAATGCATTCTTACCATATTCTGATATGTAAATTTTGCAATCAGATTTTTTTTCTAAAATTTCATTTATGCCATAAATATGATCAAAATGTGAATGCGTGATAAATATCCCTTTTATATTTAATGATTTGTCAATTAAATAATCAGTGTCACCAATATCTATTAGCCAACAATAATCATAAGCTTTGTCTTCAATTAGATATGTATTTGAATTAAAGATAGAATTTATATGTTGACCGATATTCATTATCTTGTTGTATAGCCACCGTCAACGACTAAATTTGAACCTGTCACCCATCTTGATGCATCGGATAACAAATAGACACAAGCATTTGCGATATCTTCAGGATTTCCCAATCCTAGGAGGTGTAATGCTTCTGTCTGTTTCCTTAATTCTGGATCGGCGATGTGAGGAAGATTTTGGTTTATTGGTGTGACGATGACGCCAGGTGAGATAGAGTTAACTCTGATGTTTTTTCTAGAGAGTTCGCATGCAAGTGATTTGGCGCATGAGTAAAGAGCGCCTTTGGTCATGCCATAGATAGATTTTCCGCTTTCTCCATATTGTCCTGCAGCTGATGAGAAGAACACAATGCTACCACCTTCTTTAGAGAAATTCCCCATCTTGCATACTGTTTGAGTAAGGAAATATGCTGTATATACATTTATTTGGAAGAATTTATCTAATGTTTCAGGTTTGGCATTTTTTAATGGTAATGTAGTAGATATGCCAGCGCAATTCAACAAGCCAGAAATTCTACCCATTTTTTCTACTGCAAAAGAAATGATTTCTTCTACTTTGTTATAATCAGTAAGATTTATTACAGCAGAAAAATGTTCACTGCCATTTTCTACGAGTTGCAATGTTTCTTTTAAGCCAGCTTCATTAAGGTCTAAAAGAATTAATTTAGCTCCCATTTTTGAGCAAGTAATAGCACATTGTCTTCCTATTCCAGAAGCCGCTCCTGAAATAACAATGTTCTTATCATTTAATGAAAATGGATTAAATTGCTTTTCCATCTTTAACTTCAACTATATCACTAATTTTACAATCAACAAATGGTACTATGCCTGTTGCCCATGTCATGCCGACACCAAAGGCGCTCAATAACAATTCTTTGTTGCCGTTTAATTTATCTTTAAGTTCACTGACAATTGTCAGAGGCACTGATACTGAAGATGTGTTTCCGTATTTTGAAATTGTTGCAGGAATTTTTTCGTCTTCTAATTTCATTTTCTTAGCGATGTAAGAATTGATGAAATTGTTTGCTTGGTGGAAGACATAGTAATCAAAATCTTCTTTGTTCTTTCCTGCAAATTCTAGAGTCTGTTTTATGTCGCGAGGTATTTCTCTGATGACAAAATTGAACACATCACCACCGTGCATATACCCATGTTCTGCGCTACGAATATTTCCAAACTCATCAACGACTTGTTCTACAACTGTTTCTGCAGAACTCATGTTTCTGTAACCGCCTGCATCGATTTTTATGAGACCTTCTCTAGAACCATCAGAATTTAATGAGAAGTAACTTTTGCCGAATTTTTCATCTCTTTCAACAATGGCAGCAATGCCGGCATCACCAAAAATAAAAGCACTTCTTCTGTCTTTTGGAGAATATACTTTAGAACGAGTCTCTCCATCAAGAATAAGTGCTTTACGAAGATTTGAATTCTGCATCATGCTATAAACGACAGACAATCCGTAGATAAATGCGGAACATCCGAGGTTGATATCAAATGCAATTGTATTATTTGAAAGTCCTAATCTGTCTTGTAAAATAACAGATGTTGCAGGCATTCTATAGTCTGGGGTTTGGGAAATAAATACAAGAAGATCTATTTCAGACTTATCAATGTTATTATCTAAAATTAGCTTTTCGGCAGCTGCAAAACACAAATCAGAAGAACATGTGTTTTTATCTGCAAAACGACGTTCGAAGACACCGATTTTGTCAACAACTTCTTTTACTTCTTCTTCTGGGAAGAATTCAGTGTATTTGTAGTTGTCTATTACATGTTGAGGTACGGCAGCTGCCATTGCAGTAATGCCCACATGTTCAAATTCTAATTTAGCCATTTATTTTATTTTTGGATTGCATTATAAAGATCACCGACAGTACGAAGTTTTTTGAATTCAGCTTCTTCAATTTGTACGTCGTATTCTTCGTCTAACATAGCTATTATTGATAAATATGCCAAAGAACTCCATTCTGGATATTCTCTGAATTGGTCTTCCATATTTACATCGTGATCTTCTATTTCAATAGCTTCTTTAAGTAAATCGAAAAATTTTTGTTCCATAACTATTATATTTTATTAGGTTAATATTATTCTACTTTTAACATTTTAGCAGGATTGCCAAAATATGTTTGTCCGTCTTTTGTCTTTCTGATTATAAAGCTTCCGGCGCCTATGCGAGTGTCGTTTCCAATTTTCAATCCTTGGAGGACAGTACAACGTACACCAAAGAAGTTTTTATCGCCAATGCTTGTCTCTCCCGAAATTCTTGTCTCAGGCTGCATCATGTTATAATCTCCAAGTTTTACATCATGACCGAAAGAACTGCATCCGTTGATTAGATTGAAGTTGCCCAATGTGACATCGGTACTGATTCTGCAATGGTGGCAAATTACATTTCCTTTTCCAAGGTTGAAAGTTTCTTTGTCAAAGAAAAACACTGTGGGAGCGATGATATTAGGGAATGAGATATTCGGATTATTGATTTGAGAGACAATTTTCTCCAATACGTTTGGGGATGCAATTGCCATAACAATAGACAAAGGCTTGTCATAGTTATTAACGGTTTCTATATTGCCTATGACTTCTCCGTATTCGTTTTTCAATCCTTGTTTATCTGTATCGTCATCAAAGAATCCGATGACATTCCATGTAGGCTCTATAGAATTGATGTGTTTAATGATAGATGCAATTTCTCTTCCGTATCCACCAAATCCATATATAGCAATATCTTTCATATTTAGTTAGTTATTTCCATTGAAAGCCTTCATTGTAGCCTGCCCTTCTTGTGATATATCAGCTCTTTTGATTACTTTCATTATTGTTATCCAAATGATTTTTATATCTGTTAATAATGTGCAATTATCTACATACCAGACATCTAGTTCAAATTTCTTTTGCCAACTGATGGCATTTCTGCCATTACATTGTGCCCAGCCTGTTATTCCAGGTCTTACTTCATGACGACGTGCTTGTTCTTTTGAGTATAAAGGTAAATATTGTACCAATAATGGTCTAGGACCAATGAGAGCCATATCACCTTTTAAAACATTTATAAGCTGTGGTAATTCATCAATAGATGTAGAACGTACAAATCTACCAACTTTTGTCAAACGCTGAGCATCTGGAAGTAATTTTCCGTTTTCATCACGCTCGTCTGTCATTGTCTTGAATTTTATCACCTTGAATATTTTGCCGTCTTTTCCTGGTCGTTCTTGTGTAAAAAACGCGCCTGCGCCTTTATTGGCAAAGTGTAACCATATCGTTATCAACAACAAAATAGGCCATATTATCAATAGTGCTATAAAGACAATAGTGAAATCTATTATGCGTTTAAAGAAGTTTTTGTACATGGGTTATGTCATTTAGTTAATATATTTTGATATATTTTTATCAAACTACCCTTATTGTTTTCTTTTAATTGCATATAATGTTGGCGTCCATTCAACATCATTCCGTATGTTTTCTGAGGATTGTCCACTGCCTTAAGTATTGCTTCCGCTAATTTTTGTGGATTTTTAACAGGCACCAAATATCCTGTAACACCATCTATAACTATATCTGGCAACCCTCCTATATCTGTTGCTATAATAGGACAAGCATATCTAAAAGCCTGTCCTGCACCTCCCAAATTTTCTTGATGCGATGGTTGTACTGCACAGAATAATTCAGGATATATCTCTGGAACATTATTTCTACTTCCGCAAAAAATTACATTCTTTGTAATTTTCTCTGCATAATTCATAACTTTCTTTTCATATTCGTATGCATTATTCCATGCACCGCCGACACAGATACCATAAATATTAGGATTATATTTAGAAGCAATGGCAATAGCCTCAATAAAATCTTCATGGCCCTTAATACCTCTTTTTTGTCCAAGATATTTTTTAGGAGGATACATGTATGAAATCATACCTATCAAAATAGCTGTATCAGGTATATTAAATTCTTTTCTAAGTTTTTTCTCGTCTTTATACACCACATCTTTTACAGGTTCTCCTTGATAATATGACAAAAAAACCCTATCTTCACTTATACCGTAATCAATGTATGATTGTTTACTAAATTTACATGCACCAATCCAATAATCATACTTTTTCTGTGCAACTGCTATTTCAAGCCACTTGACAAATGGATAATACAAATGAGACGGTCCTGGCAATTGAAAAACTCTTGGTATTTTGTAACACCTTAATCCAAATCTCATTAGCAAAGTAGTATTATAAAAATGACTATGGATTATATCCGGTTTAACTAAATCAACAATCTCCCTAAGTTTTTTTATACTTTTAAATGGTCTTTTTAAGTTATATTTAATATCATGAACAAATATACCATAATCAATATACGTTTGGGTATGTGCTCCTCCTATAGGCATTGCCACATGCACTTCAAACCCTGCATCTACCAATTCTTTCATTTGTTCCAAAGCCCATCGTGCACCTATAGACGTTTTAACCAATTGAAGTATTTTCATTGTTATTATTTATTTAGATCCATCAATATATTAACAACCATCTTATCAATATCTTTTTTATTATGATTCTTCAAACCACAATAGAAACCTTTCATTGAATATTCTTCAATTAATTTAGGTAAATTATCTGCTATAAGAATTTCCCTCAATTCATCATAACTATTTGCGACTATTGCAGCATCTTCATTTTTAAGATATTCCATTGGAGCAATATTCTTCGGCCCTATAGCTAAAACACATTTACCACTTGCCAAATAGTCTGTAATTTTTGTCGAAAATGATAATCGTGCCACATGCTCATATTGCTTATTTAACGACTCAGCATACACTACGACATCATGTTCATCAATAACTTTTGCAACCATATCGTATGGTACAGGTTCATTGAACTTAACGTTTCCTTTTTGAGTAATCGATGATTTTATCTCTTCATCTATATGATTAGTAGTATATATATCTAATTGTATTTTTTTGCCGACTACATTTATGTCATCTATAATTTTTCCTAATTCTTGCAATACAGATAATCTGTCATAAATTATTTGCCCCATATATACCATTCTTATTGGTTCGACAACCTTATATGGTTTAAATTCTTTATCAGAATAATCAATACCCTTAGTAAGAATTTTACTATTAACATTAAATATTTTGTCGTATTCAGTTTTCATTTTAGGGCTGATTACAAACAATTGGCTTGAGTTTGTAATTAATTGTGAAACATTCTTTCTCAAGAAATATTTATAAATATATCTAAATGGATTATGATTACTAATTTTATATGTATATACATCATCCATCTCATACACACAATATGGTTTTCTTGTCAGTTTTGTTATATATTTTGACAATCTGTTCATTAGTATTAGCGGAGAGCCATCGGCCCATATTATATCAGGATTGACTTTCTTAACGAATGCCTTTAATTCTTTTGATTTCCATCCATTAAATGCCCACAAAATCTCTCTTAAAAATGTATAGAAAAATGATCTATGGTGTCTAACATAATTCATAGTAGAAGCTTCCATCTTTGCCAACGAATCGCTTTCTATATATTCAGAATTAATCTCTTGTCCTGTTTTTGTATTCCATTTAAATATTTTCTTAATTAAAGAAATTTCTGAAATCTGGAAAAATGTATTACATATTTTTGTATTTGGCTTTTTCGTCTCAATATAAATACAAGACAACTGTTCTGGATTATAGTTACAGAATATATTTGACAACGTACTGGATGTACCCTTGGAATCATCCCAAACACTACGGGTAACAAATAATATTTTAGGTAGTTTTTGATTCATTGTTTTTTGATTTGTTTTTCAAAAGTCAATATTCCCATTGGCATTAAAATCATATACATCAACCAACTTTCGCTTCCCCATAGACCTTTCTGGTAAAGATAAACGAAACCAGTAACTATACCTACCCAAAAGAACACCTTCGCTTTCTTAGTTTCATATAACATAACCATCTGACGTATAAATGTAATGATAATCATTAAAAAAGGAATAAAAACCACTAATCCCATACCGCCTAAACGGTCGATCAATACAGAATGGCCGCCTACTAACGATGTACCAAAAAGAGGTTTTTGTAAAAACGAATTCCACGATATTTGGTGATAACTCATTCTACCAACAATAGAACCACCTGTTATTTGACCCTCTATCATTGACTGCTTAAAGTCATTAAGTTTAAATTCAACAGGAGTTTCACTAAAAAAAGGCATTATTTTGTCAATAAACGAAATCAATAAACCCGAACGATATAGTTCATATATCACACACATCAATACAGCGGATATTAAGAAAAACAATAAATTACTTTTTTCATTGTATAATATTGTAAACAATATAATTACTACCATAATAATCAAACTGGTGGTAACAAATGTATCATAAATTACAAAACATAAGATTAAAGCACCTATTAAACTCCACATTTTTTTTATTCCTGAAAATGCCCTTATCCCATAACATAATATTGGTAAGAAAAGCGTGTAGGCATGCATCAAGGAATAACCTGGTAAACCTGGCAGTATAATCAATTGGCCTTCTTCTGCTAACGCTTCTCGCAGCGAACCATAACGCTGCATCATTGGTACTGCTATAATAAACGACACAAATAATATTAACATTGATAAATAGAAAAAACGCCGTGTAAGTGTTTCATCTTTTAAGTATATCATAATACTGAATATACATAGAGTAGGTAATATATATGCATTTTCAATAAAAAACTTCCAAATATCATGAACTGTACCTATACCAATTGTTAATGGACGTCCACAAGCTATATATATAAGCAACATAAATGCATACACAAAATACCAAATAAATATTTTATTGAAAAAAGCTTTAGGGAATATTATCACCATAATAGAACTTGCCACCAAACTTGGTAACCACACAGGTATACCCATATTCGTAAATAGTGGGAAAATTATATATAGTGTATAAAATATTGCCACATACAGAAAAATTTTTTTATTTAATATCATTGTAAAATAGTTTTTATTCGTTTTTAGTATTCTTCCAAATTTTATATACCAGCTATTGACTATTCATCAACCAACTGCTTATATAATGAAATATATTTATGATAATTTGCCTCTTTCTCAAAATTTCTAGAAATAAATTCTCGACAATACTTACTATAATATTCTTTTCCTTTTTCTTTAACTTTCATAGTAAAATTGTACAATTTCTCATAATCACCAGTTTCTATTGAATATCCACACATTCCATCTACAGTCTCTTTACTTCCTGTAGAATCATAAGTTACAACTGGCGTACCACATGCTTGTGCTTCTAGATTCAAACTACTTAACGTATCTTCACGAGAACAATTTACCATTACATCCGCCATAGAATATAATTCTGCCAATTCTTCACGATTGCGTGTATATCCATACAATTTCACATTGTTTGGTAAATTAACTTCTTTACCATCACTACCAAAAAGAAGTAAAACACAATCCATTGGCAAATGCTTAGTAAAATATTCTAATGTCTCTTTATTTACAGATTGTAACCATTTACTTGCAGGTCCCAAAACAACAAATTTTTCTGACAAATCAAGACGTTTCTTCAGATCCGATGTTTTAGAAGAAAATACTCCAAGATCGAAACCATTATGAATATAACAAATTTTGCCACACTCTTTCAAACGCGATTTTGACAACTCTGTAGCAACCCATTCTGAAGCTCCCACGAAAATCAAATTAGAAATATTTGATAAATATTTTAATCTATCATTTTGAATCTTTGCAGATGCATCATAAATGTATGCTGGAGTATCTTGTCTTTGTTTTATACATTGTCCACATTTATATTTCCATTTTTTACAATTTACCGTCGTATAATGGAAACATCCTCCAGTATAAAACCAACAATCATGAAGTGTTATAACCGTACGTATATCCTCTTTTGCAAGATATTGAAGTAACATATTCAGATGAATATAATTACTATGCAGATTATGCAAATGTACTATATCTGGTTTTATTTTGTTCATATATGCCAATAAACGTTTTGTAGCCCATACGCTAAAATAAGCCTGTTTACCTGCAATACGACAAAGTAATGCATGTATTTTATGGTCGATTATGTTTCCAATTTTATATCCTCTATTTGCTTCGCAAACCTTAGAATCTGGACTTGCCACATAACACTCTATGCCAGATGTCTCACATAGTTGTTCTATATCACGAGTTATCACGCCCGTACTACCGTGACCATAAACAGCATTGATTTGAAGAACTTTCATTTTATTATATTATCATTCTTTACACTAAAGTTCTAGCAGAACCATTAGTATCAGGTAATACTTTCACAATCTTAGCAGGATTACCTGCAGCAATACAATAAGGTGGAATATCTCGTGTTACCACAGAACCTGCTGCAATCACACTACCTTCACCTATAGTAACACCTGGCATCACAATCGTTCCCATCCCAATACAACATCCCTTTTTAAGATATATATCACCATATTTATATGATGTTTTATTGTAATCATCACCATATTTATATTCAGACAAGTTACGTTTGTGACACAAAAACAGACAACGAGAAGCAATCCAAACGCCCTCTTCTATATGAATCCGTTCCGCATTACCTGCATCAAAATACACATCAGCCCCAACCTTAAATTTACCTTTAACCTCCACACCACATTTCTTCCAATATTTAGGTCGTTTACTTTCTGCAGGATCAACTAAACACTTTTGTTTCATCATCCAATGATATCGAAGTTTATTCTTAACTCTAATCTTAATTATTCTAATAATTTTTTCTATTATATAAAATAATTTTTTCATAGCCTCCATTTTAGCGAATAATCGTTCTCCAAACATTAAAATAACCTTTCAATTTAGCTTTGAACACCCCAAAACTCTCATCATTACTAATTCCGTTACGTCCAAAAATTAATTTTCCATTCTGCCTATACGAATACATCATACGCGACGTATATATACGTTTATACGATAAATGCGATGAAATGTATTCATTTGACTCTTCAGAATATGTACCAAAAGGATAGCAAAAATCCATTGGTTTATAACCCAACTGTTCTTCAAATATAGCATCAGCTTTTGTAAACTCTACTTCTAAGTCTATTTTACTTATATCAGACATGTCTGGGTGAGTATAGGAGTGAGCACCAAAACCAACCATACCTTCATTGTGCATCTTACGCACTTCATCCCATGTGAGATAGTCTGGATTTACTCCTATCTCCTTTACTGCAAGGTATATATTGTATTTCAATCCTAGACTCTTCATCAATTCATATATCCTAGTGTAGTTGGACTTCCACCCATCATCGAAGGCAATGATGATTCGCTTAGAATCGTACCTTTCATCAACTTCAGTTTTGAGGTCATCAAAGCGAACGGTTTCATATCCTTTACTTGCTATATACTCCATCTGTTTTTTGAAAAGTTCAAAGTTTGTTTGCATAAAAGAATATCCTTTATCATCAACTATATCATGATAATAAATAACATTTACATATCTATTTCTATTATGACATAAACATCCTATGATAGGAATTCCATAGTTGTAAATTATTCTCTTTACTATATTCATATCTTAAAAAAATCATCTATTCCATATTCCAGTTGCTTTTCTTTCCATTATCAATTTAAATTGTATTATACTTATTACTAAGTTAGGTATAGTGTTTACCATAATTATAGCAAAAAGCAATCCAACTGTGCCAAATGACTTAATTAATAAAACAGCTACCGGTATATATAAAATTATTTTTACTATAGATAACAATGCAGAAATACTAAGTTTACCTACACCCGATAAAAAATTCAGATAAGGAGATACCCATATATTCAGTATAAAATAAAAACTCATAACAACACTCATCGAGATAGGAATTTCTAACTTATCTCCTAACCAAAAATGAAACACATAAGAGGATATCAATAATAATAAGATAGATAAAAACGTCAAACCTACACTATATAATTTTATCTTCTTAAAACACTTTTTAATCCACATATAATCTCCCTTTACATATGCATCTGTTACTGCTGCCACAAGTGGTTGAAGTACCATATTATTCAGAATCACTAACACACCAAAATACGTCCATGCCGAACTGTATGCTGCTGTTTCTGTAGGATTAACATAATACGTAATTAAGAAATTTGCCGTGTTAAATACTATCAAAGAGGATAACTGACTCATAAAATACTTTAACCCTAACGAATATATATCTCGAATACATTCACGACTGAAATCTGATAAAGATGGAGCTATCGTTTTGTACCTTTTGTAGAACAATATAATATTAGCTATTAATAACACAATGACTATAGGTACACACATAGCAGCACATGCTAATAACAGAGAGTTGTATGAAAATAATTTCAATATAAATATTACAATAAGTGTTATTAAGTTTGCTATTGGCTTAAAAACTGTAGAAATTGCCGCTTTTTGATCTGCCTGCAAAATATATGAAATCAATTCCAAAACAAACTGTATCATATAAACAAACAGAACAAAAACAATACTCAATAGAAGCTCTGACTCATGAATAGTTTCATTATTCAATATCTTTTGCCAATCAAGATTAAAAATTATAGGAAGCGCACACAAAAATACAGTACTCATTATCGCAGTCATCGATATATATGCTGTACTTACTAATTGTTTTCCTTTTATTTGATTTTTTAGCGATATAGACTCTGTTAATTTATAACGTAAACCCGTCCCTAACCCAAAATCAAAATTATGTGACCAATAAATAATGGAAGCTATTGTAATATAGACACCATAGTGTTCGGAATCAAGATAAGAAAGTATAACAGGAACCTTAGCAAAATCCACAAACATAGAAAAAAACTTTATAAACAAAGATCCTGCTGCATTACGTTTTACTATTTGTGAACGTTCTGATCCACTATTGATTATTTGTTTTATTTTTCCAAACATATTAAACTTCCTTAACTTAAGACCATTATTAATACAATCTTTAATTTGTTTCCTAATATAAACTACTTAGATATTACGCATGGAAATATACAATCTTGTATCAATATATTAATCTTTATTTGCAAATATTTTTTACTATCCCCCTACTCTTTCCTCCACACCATTTTATTAACTACTCCTGTGTAACTTTGGATAAGCTTCACGACTTTTGTAGAGACGTTTTCATCAACGTAGTTAGGGACTGGAAGTCCGTTGTCGCCTTCCTTTACCATCTCGACTGCTGTGTCAACGGCTTGCAATAAGTCATGTTCGTTGATACCTGCTAAAATAAAGCACCCTTTGTCTAATGCTTCAGGACGTTCCGTTGAGGTACGGATACATACTGCAGGGAAACTATGTCCAACACTTGTAAAGAATGAGCTTTCTTCAGGTAATGTTCCAGAGTCTGACACGACTGCAAAAGCATTCATCTGTAAGCAGTTGTAATCATGGAATCCTAATGGCTCGTGTTGGATGACTCTTGGATCCAATTTGAACCCTGATGCTGCTAATCTGTTGCGTGAACGTGGATGGCAACTATATAATATAGGCATATCATATTTTTCTGCCATCGCATTTATGGCATTGAATAAAGATGTGAAGTTTTTCTCTGTATCAATATTTTCTTCACGGTGTGCCGATAATAATATATATTTACCTTTTTCTAATCCTAATCTTTGATGAACATCGCTAGCTTCAATATCAGCGAGATTGTTGTGCAACACTTCTGCCATTGGAGAACCGCTCACATAAGTACGTTGAGGAGCAACGCTGCTTGCATTTAAGTATCTTCTTGCGTGCTCTGAGTAACAGATGTTTACATCAGAAATGATGTCAACTATACGGCGATTGGTCTCTTCAGGAAGACATTCGTCAAAGCATCTGTTGCCAGCTTCCATGTGGAAAATAGGAATGTGAAGACGTTTTGCTCCAATAACGCTAAGGCATGAGTTGGTATCGCCTAAAACCAGTACAGCATCTGGTTTTATTTGCACCATCAGTTTATAGCTCTTGTCGATGATGTTACCCATTGTGGCACCTAAATCTTCACCTACTGCATCTAAATATACTTCTGGGTCAGCTAGTTTCAAATCTTTAAAGAAAACACCGTTAAGATTATAATCGTAGTTTTGGCCTGTGTGAGCAAGAACTACGTCAAAGTATTTTCTACATTTATTTATTACTGCTGCGAGACGTATAATCTCTGGACGAGTTCCAACGATGATGAGCAGCTTTAATTTTCCATTATTCTTGAACATAGTTTTAATTAGGTTACGGGTTACGGATTATTGGTTACTGGTTACTGGAAACCTTGCTAACGAAATAATCTCGTAATCCTGTTATTAATTTTGAAATATTATGAATCAAAACTTTGCAGTCATTGTATTCATTATCTGTAATATATTGTCTTTTGATTGCTATCTGTAGTTGACAATAGGCTTCCATTAACGAACCATACGAAATCTCTAAAAATCTTATCTTTTCTTTCAATGACATTCTGCCTGCTCCCTCTGCTATGTTTGAAGGAACAGAAAGACGGCTCTTCTGAGTTGATCAGACAAAGCATAACGCTCATCACCAGGAAATTTGCTTATTAGATTATAAACCTTATCTACTAGTTCCATGGACGATTTATAAGCGTCAAGATTTTCAAAAGAGAAATTTCTCATGATTGGGATACTTCTTACAGGTTACAGATTACAGATAAAATCGGTCATTAACCTGTCACCAGTAACCTGTCACCTTCTATCATACCATTTCAAAATAAGTATCAGGTCTGTTAGGGTCGAACGCTTCGTTTGCCCACATAACTGTTACTAAGTTTTCGGTTTCTGAAAGGTTTATAATATTATGCGTATAACCAGGGAGCATGTGTATTGCTTCAATCTTGTCGCCGCTGACTTCGAATTCTATGACTTCATCAGAGTCGATCTTGCGTTCTTGAATCAATCCGTGACCAGCCACAACAATAAAGAATTCCCATTTTGTGTTGTGCCAATGCTGTCCTTTTGTAATTCCTGGTTTTGAAATGTTGATGGAAACCTGTCCTACATTAATGGATTTAATAAGTTCTGTAAAACTTCCTCTATCATCAACATTCATCTTTAAAGGAAAAGCTACTTTTTCTTTAGGAAGATATGATAAGTATGTTGAATATAATTTCTTTGCAAATGAATTATATGGAATTTCAGGAATCACCAGCGTCTGTGGCTGTTCTTTGAATGATTCCAATAAGTCAACGATTTCTCCGAGTGTGACTTTATGGGTAATAGGAGCAGCGCAATATTTGCCATTTTCGTTCAAGATTGTTTCAACACCATCAAATTCACAGTGATGTTCTTCTCCTTTCAACGCCGCTATCATTTCTTCAACCAAGTCATCTATATAAAGAAGTTCTAATTCAGTGCTTCTATCATTTACTTGAATTGGAAGGTCATTAGCAATGTTATTACAGAAAGTAGCAACTGCTGAGTTGTAGTTAGGTCTGCACCATTTGCCAAATAAATTAGGGAAACGATATACCAAGACTTTTGCTCCTGTTTCTTGTGAATATTGGAACATCAATTCTTCGCCAGCTTTCTTGCTTTTTCCATATTCTGATGTACCGAAACGTCCTGCAAGTGTGGCTTGTATAGAACTACTTATCATTACAGGACAATTGTTATTATATTTTTTCAAAGTGTCGAGTAATGTTGATGCAAAACCGAAGTTACCCTGCATGAACTCCTCTTGATTCTGAGGACGGTTAACACCAGCAAGATTGAATACGAAGTTACATTCACGACAATAAGCGTCAAGTTCTTCCGCTGTACTATCGATATCATATTCATAAATTGCGCTGATTGTTATATCACCATAACAACGAGCCTTGCCGTCCTTTATATTTTTAAGTTGAGCCACAAGATTTTTACCGACAAAACCTTTAGCTCCTGTCACTAAAATTTTCATAATATATCGTTTTCTGAAATTGGCTGATAAGGACCTTCTTTAACTTCAAAAATTACAGAACCACTCTCCAAGACTTCTAGAGTATGCCAAGTGCCTTTAGGAATATGTACGCCGAAAGTTCCATCTTCTTGACAAATTATAAACCTGTCAATGATGTTTTTATCGTCATCATAAAATATTACCTCTATTTTACCTCGAATCAATATATAAGTCTCATCAGTATTTCGATGACGATGTATCGGCAATATCGTTCCTGGTTCCAAAGCGTTGAACAATCTCTGAACCTTGCTGTCCAATGAATCATGGAGGTTATGGTTCATTCTAAGGCGAGGATTGTCCTTTGCCTTCTGCGTTATTTGGTCTAATAAATCCTTATCTAATTTCATATAATTATTCTGATCTAATTTCTCTTGCCTTGCTTCTTGGCTGCAATCCTAAGTCTTCACGGATGAAACGGAGTTTAAGAAGAAGCTCCTTCATTCCTTCAACATCCAGACGAGCCGTGTTGTGTGAATGATAGTCTTCTATCTTTGTGATTTCCTCGCTGCCGTCTGTGAAGAATTTATCGTAGTTAAGGTCTCTGTTGTCGCATGGAATACGGTAATATCCACCCATGTCGATAGCTTTAGCCATTTCTTCACGAGTCACGAGAGTCTCGTACAATTTTTCGCCGTGACGAGTACCGATAACTCTTACTTCTGTCTCAGCATATTTTGGATTTACTTTTGCGTAAGTCTGTTTCAATGCTTCTGCCAATACGTCAAGAGTTGCAGCAGGAGCCTTTTGTACGAAGAGGTCGCCGTTTTCACCATGAGTGAAAGCATAGATAACCAAATCAACAGCGTCGTCGAGAGTCATCATGAAACGTGTCATGTTAGGATCGGTTATTGTGATAGGCTTGCCTTGTTCCATCTGTTCAACCCAAAGAGGGATAACGGAACCGCGAGAAGCCATGACGTTGCCGTAGCGAGTGCAGCAGATGGTCGTCGCTGCGTCAGGACCAAGTTCGCGGCCTTTCGCTATAGCGACCTTTTCCATGAGCGCCTTTGAGATGCCCATTGCGTTGATAGGATAGGCAGCCTTGTCTGTAGAAAGAACGACGACGTTTTTCACATTATGCTCTATTGCAGAAAGAAGAACGTTGTTGGTACCGATAACATTTGTCATTGTAGCTTCCATTGGGAAGAACTCGCAAGAAGGAACCTGTTTAAGAGCTGCAGCAGCGAAGACGTAATCTACGCCACGCATTGCTACGTCAACAGACTCACGGTTACGAACATTGCCTATATAGAACTTAACTTTAGAAGCTTGTTCTGGATATTGAGCTTGGAGATGATGACGCATATCATCTTGTTTTTTCTCATCGCGAGAGAAAATTCTAATTTCTTTGATGTCGCTATCTAAAAAGCGACGAAGCACTGCATTACCGAAAGAACCGGTGCCGCCAGTGATTAAGAGAGTTTTATTGTTGAAAACGGACATGGTATTTCAAATAGCTTATAATCTTTAGTCAAAAAAAATGTTAATGTCCACTGGTATTATTAACACTTTATTGTTTTTATTTTTTATTACAGCTCCGCCCTTTCACTCACAGAATAGGGTGAACAATACATTGTATATCAATTATTTATAATATAAGTATATCATTATGACTTGGCATCATAATCAACTTGCTAAAATAAACATTTTTTTACAATTATCACAAAAGAAAATCAAGGTATTTTTCATTAAAATTTTAACAAAAAAAACGCTATTCAACCTTGCATATCGCCGCTATCAACTTCTTCGTATAGTCATTTTGAGGATTGTTGAAAAGTTCATCTGCCTCATTCATCTCCTGAACCTTTCCGTTATACATCACCATCACTCTATCCGACATAAAACGAACCACACCAAGGTCATGCGAAATGAAAATATATGTGAAATTGAATTCTTTTTTCAATCTGTTAAGAAGATTTAACACCTGAGCCTGAACAGAGACATCGAGCGCCGAGACCGACTCATCACAAATTATCAGTTTAGGCTCGACAGCAAGAGCGCGTGCAATACAAATACGCTGCCTCTGACCTCCAGAAAACTCATGCGGATAACGCTGATAATGCGAGGCTTCCAACCCGACTTCTTCAAGAAGACGACATACTCGCTCTCTCCTTTTCTTGGCATCGGGCTCTATACCATGTACCATCATCGGCTCGGCAATAGCATTGCCTATCGAGATACGTGGATTCAATGACGAATATGGGTCCTGAAAAATAATCTGCGCATTCTTACGATATCCTCTCAGCTCCTTTTCGCTCATCTTGGCGACATCTTTCCCTTCAAAAATGACGCTCCCTGATGTCGGTTCAACAAGACGCAACACGCTGCGTCCCAATGTCGTCTTTCCGCATCCCGACTCGCCTACAAGTCCTAGCGTCTCGCCCGGATAAACATCAAAACTCACATCATCGACAGATTTTATATGACCATATATCCTGCTGAAAACTCCTCTACAAAGCGGATACCACGTCCTGAGATTTTCAACCTTCAAAATAGGTTCTTGCGAATACAAAAACTCATGATGTTTTTTTCTCGCCTCATCAGTGACAAGCAACTCGCTCTTAACCTGACTGTTATCACGCCATTGTCCATCAAGGAATTCCTTCACGACTGGCAGTCGTTCTATGCGATAATCGAGAGGAGGACGACAGGCGATGAGTCCTTTGGTATAAGGATGCTGCGGATTATCAAGAATATCGCGCGTCTTGCCTCTTTCAACAATGGCTCCTTTGTTCATCACAATCACGTCATCGGCGATTTCGGAGACAACACCAAGGTCATGCGTGATAAAAATCATCCCCATTCCATTTTCACGCTGCAATTCCTTAAGAAGCTTTAAGATTTCCTTCTGCACCGTGACATCAAGAGCCGTCGTAGGTTCATCAGCGATAAGCACCTTGGGATTGGATACCAGAGCCATCGCTATCATCACCCTCTGCTTCTGACCTCCGGAAAGTTCGTGAGGATATTTGTCAAAAATCACTTCTGGATTAGGAAGCTTCACCTTCTCAAAAAGCTCGAGAACCCTTTCTTTTAGAACTTTAGAATTCTTGAACTTTAGAATTTTAGAATTTTCTAGAGTTCTAGAGTTTTCAAATTCTAGAGTTCTACAGGCTTCCATAACCTGAAATCCGCATTTATAAACGGGATTGAGAGATGTCATCGGCTCTTGGAAAATCATCGCAATTTTCTTGCCTCGTATCTCCGACATCTGATCGTCGTTATAACGAGAGATATCCTTATCTTCCAACAATATAGAATCGGATTCTATTCTGGATTTACGCCGGTCGAGGAGCTGCATCACCGCGAGATTACTGACTGATTTTCCCGAACCAGACTCTCCAACTATACCGAGAGTCTTCCCTTTAAAAACTTCAAAGTCAACACCATGCACTGCCTCATGCCATTTGCCATCACGACAAAAAGAAATACGAAGATTATTTACTTTCAGAAGTGCTTTCATTTTATAAATTTAGAGTTTGCAGTGTTGAACGCTATGCAGTTTTTAAGTATCGAGTCGATAACGTTTATGCATTTTTATTTTTTACAAAAATATAAAAAATGTTCAAAGCTTAAGGTGACTTATATAAATTCCACGCTAGAAAATATTTTAACAATCAAAATCATTTAAAATTAAACTATTCATTATGAATTATGAATTGTGAATTATGCATTAATAACGTATCTTTGCCTAATATTTTTTTACGATATGGAAAACTTCATCGAATTATTAAAGAAAAGACGCAGTTGTCGTCGTTTTACCAGCGAAGCTGTTGATAAAGAATCTATTAAACATATTCTAAAAGCGGCTCTTATGTCGCCATCAGGACATCGTTACAATCCATGGGATTTTTTTGTCGTTGAAGACAAGGAAACGCTTAAGCAGTTGTCTGTCAGCAAAGCAGCAGGCGCAGCGCTCATCGAAAACGCTGCTGCTGCAATAGTCGTAACAGCCGACACCACCAAGACCGACGTATGGGTTGAAGACTGCTCCATCGCGACAATCATCATGCAACTCGCTGCTGAAGAACTCGGTCTCGGCAGCTGCTGGGTGCAGATTCGCTTACGCAAAGACGCCGAAGGCAACGACGCTAACGACAACGTCAAGAAAATACTCAACCTTCCTGAACATTATGCAGCGCTATCAATCTTAGCATTGGGACATAAAGAAAAAGAGTCAAAGCCTTTCGACGAAGAGAAAATGCTTTGGGAAAGAGTACATTATTAGGAGTTCAGGGTATCAGGGGTTTTCTTCATCACTCCATCACTGAAAAAATTCTAAGAAGCGCACGCTGCTGTCGCAACGCTGATTTTTATATCATCGACTTGCGACAGCGTCGTTCCTGCTGCCAACAACGTTGCACCTGTCGTAAGTACGTCATCTATCAACAGCACATGTCGTCCTTTAAGACGCTCGTAGTCTTTTATACCAAAAATATCTCTCACATTATCCCAGCGTTCCTCACGCGATTTCTTCGTCTGCGTTGAGGTGAACACCTTTCTATAAAGGCTGCCGTTCATTATCGGTATCCCAGTAACATTTTCCACGCCTTGCGCAATTACATGACTCTGGTTGTAGCCACGAATATGCTCTTTCTTAGGATGCAAAGGTATCGGCACAAGATAATCAATACCTTGAAACAATTCCGCTTCTTTTATACTTTCTCCGATTTGCTGTCCGAGAAAAAAACCTGCTTCTTTGTTTCCTTCATATTTCAGCTGATGCAGCAGATGCTGCACCTTGCCGGTCTTGCTAAAGAAAAACTCCGCCATCACAGCATGAAAATCAATTTGTCCATAAAACATCAGCGCCAAAGGATTGTCAGCGTTTTTCTCGTACATAGTCTTTGGCAAAAGATAACGACATGAAAGACAAACATCTTCCTCCTTGCTCATCAAGAGATTGCCACATGCAGCACACAACCTCGGATAGAATAAATTGATAATATGGTCTAAAAGTTTCATTTTTTATGGCTAATGGTTAATGATAAAAGGCTAAGGACAAAAGGCTAATGGCTAAAAGTCTTAGTTCAAAGTCTTCTGATTTCTTAATAAACAATTCTAATACAAAATTGTTCAATCCTGTCAACAACTTTTGTCATTTGTCATATACCTTAGCCTTTATACTATTCGTTCATAAATTCTTTGTATTCCTTAAAACTTTCTTCTATTTTCTTCATTTCTTTCTTGCCATATCTATATGAAATACAAAATGGCAATATAATAATAAGAAATATAGATATTACTGAAAACCACCAAGAAGTTCCTCTTTCAATATCGAAAATCACTTTAAATATCGCAGCCATTGGTATAAAAATAAACAACGTAAATATATAAGATATTTTTACGTGCTTTTTATATTGTACCAAGTTCTTCTCTCTCTCACATAGGCTCAATGTTGGCGTTATTACCTTTTTCAAATTGTTTGTTACAAATATGCCATATATTCCATAAACAGCTATTAATGCAAGTATGACTATCATATATGTTTTAAAAGGGATATTAAATTTAAATATCAAGAAGAACGACACAACTAATAAAACATACAATAATCCAATACCATAATTAAAATCAGAGACTTTTATCTTGACCTTGTCTTTCAACATTTTTTCAAGCAAATTTTGATTCACTATCTTCTGGTTAGATAATTCTTCTGATAGGATATTCCATTTCACTTTTAATTCTTCCAATTCCATATTATTTATTGATTTGAGAGTTTCCTTAGTTTTTCTTTAATCCTGTTGATTTTCACTGCAACATTAGATTTAGCAATGCCAACTATTGATGCTATCTCTTCATAATCACGTTCCTCTAACCACAACAGAATAACAGACTTTTCCAATTTATTCAACTTATTGATTAATGCATACAGCTCATCTATCTGCATTCTTTTTTCAATATTATTTTCATAAATATTGACATCAATAAGCGGCACTCTATTAGCAATATTCTTCGATTTCTTTCTGACATAAGAAATACAAGTGTTCAAGCTAATTCTATAAATGTATGTTGAAATCTTACTTTCGCCTCTGAATGTAGGCAGGCTTCTCCACAACTGAATCAACACCTCTTGATAATAATCTTCAAGCTCATCTTTTTCGGCATAGATGTAGCAAACCTTAAAGATTACATCTTTATACTGAGATACCAATTCCACAAACTCTTCTTTAAGATTCATTTCAAACTTTTTCTTATTTAGTCGCAAAGAAATGGTAAAAATTACAGAAGAAAAATAAAAAATATAAACGAAAAAAGACACCACAAATGTGATGTCTTCTGTTTGAGGTACCAGACGGAGTCGAACCGCCGTACAAGGTTTTGCAGACCTCTGCCTAGCCACTCGGCCATGGTACCTTTTTGCGAGTGCAAAGATACAACTTTTTTTTAATGTTACAACATTAATTTTAAAAAAAAGTTTTAATGATTCAGTTTAAGGTTTAAGGCTTAAAGTTTAATGTATTTAAGTGTATTAAAACCTTTAGTCTTTTGTCTTTAGCCTTTAGACATTAGACTTTAGCCTTTTGTAATTGCCTAAAAAAGGTTTCCCGTTTTTTGATTAATAAATATTGTTAAATTACGGTATTGCATTCAGGAGCATTAGTGTTTTGTTGGCTCAATACGATGGGGTTCGATACCCCGATCGTATTGAAGCACAATGTTTA
>JAFYNK010000001.1 GCA_017548125.1 Bacteroidales bacterium
TAGGAATGAATGATGATATAGTATGTTCATTTGTTCCTAATTGTTTGACTAAAAAATAACAAAAAATTATGTAAAACATTTTTACTTTTAGGAGTAAAATTGTAAATTTGCACGCAAATTAAAAAATAGATAATTATTAAATCATTATACTATGGGAAGAGCATTTGAATACCGCAAAGCGGCTAAGATGAAAAGATGGGGTCACATGTCAAGAGTGTTCCCAAAACTCAGTAAGATGATCACTATCGCAGCTAAAGAAGGCGGCGCAGATCCAGATATGAACCCAAGATTGCGTCAAGCTATCATCAATGCTAAGGCAGAAAACATGCCTAAAGACAATATCGATGCTGCTATAAAAAGAGCTACAGCGAAAGACGCTGCCGACATGGTCGAAATCGTTTACGAAGGTAAAGGTCCTGCTGGCGTTCTCGTCGTTGTAGAATGCGCTACAGACAACACAACACGTACAGTTGCTAACGTACGTTCATATTTCAACAAATGTGGCGGTTCTTTGGTTCCATCAGGTTCATTAGAATTCATGTTCAGCCGTAAAGCTGTTTTTGAATTAGAATTGCCAGAAGGCATGGAAGTTGAAGAAATCGAACTCGAACTCATCGACGCAGGTCTCGAAGAAATCGAAGCAACAGAAGAAGGCGTAGTAGCATTGTCAGACTGGACAGCATTCGGTACAATGCAGACAGCATTGGAAAAACTCGGCATTAACGTTAAGAAAGCTAACTTGCAACGTTTCCCTAACAGCCCAGTAGCATTCTCAGCAGAAGATGTTGAAGCAATCGAAAAATTCCTCGAAAAAGTAGAAGACGACGAAGACGTACAATCAGTCTATACTAACATGGAATAATTTAAGAATATTTTTAAAGATAAAATATTGTGGTGTAAAAAGACAGCTTTCGGGCTGTCTTTTTTTTAGACAAAAGGCAAAAGGCTAAAGACAAATGACTAAAGACAAATGACTAAAGACAAATGGCTAAAGGGTGAAGACTGGATATTAATAATAGTTCCGAAGGAACGACAGTTTCCAGGCAGGCGGTGAAGCGCATAGCGCGGAACCCCTGCAAAAAATACACAAAAAAAATCAAAGCGCCGAAGGTGCGACAGAATTGTGGATGATTTTTTCTGTCGTGCCTTCGGCACTCTGATTGATATCCGGTCTCAATAGCAGGCATTCCGAGCTTAGCTCTCCATACCTGCCTGGGAACTATCGTCCCTTACGGGACTTTTTTTAGGAATTCAGAAGTTTAGGTGATATCATTTACTGACTTCATCACTTCATTACTAAAAAAGTTCAAAGTTCAAAAGCCTTAGTCTAAAAAATCACTCCTAATTCTTAATTAAATAAGATGCTTCAATGTTTGTTTATTTTTTTAGGAATCATTGAAATGTTTCTACAACTTCTATCTAAAAAAGTTTAAAAGCCGCATCTCAAGAATTGAGCATTAACTAAGTTGTTGGCATCTTAACTTTCAATAATATATTATCCTCAGATGCGAAAATTTTGTTCTTGAATTGTTCGTAACATTCTATTGATTGAGGAATGTAAAAAGGTATCACAGAAACTATTCCTTTATAACCAGAAAGTTGATATGGTGATGATTTTATATTTTCATCTTTACAAGGATATATGTATGCTCCATTGTCAGCTCGTTTACAGTACATATATGTGACTAATTGATATAAATCTTCACGTCCAACGCCATTCTCTAAATGTTTGTATTTTGCATCTATTATGAAATTGTCTTTGTAGAAGTCTGGATATAATTTGCGAGAATTTTTATCTAAAATATCGTCTTCTTCTGGTTTTAAAAACATATTGAATCCGCCGTAATTTGTCTTGTTTTGAGGATGTTTGAAACCTTTTGATTTTAGTATGGTGTATAGATACTCTTCCCAAAGCCATGCACCGTCAAATAATATTCCGTAAATCTTGTCTTTTTCTTTGCCGAATTTTATGGATTCATGTCTTAGAATCTGTAAACAGATTTTTTGCAATGTGCTATATTCTGAATAATAAGGATGTTGAAATGGACGGAGATTTTTGTTTATTATTTTGTTACGCTCTCTTATGTTGTAAGATGATGTCGCCATTGTAATTTGATTGACACATTCTTTAGTCTCATTGTCGATATTAAGAATGAAAGAAGAATTTTTCTTTGTTTTGATAAATTCAATCGTATGACGAATTAGTTGCGTTATTTCATTGTCGTATGAATGTTCGCGTGTAGAATATGAGATGGTTCCACGGAAAGGAATGTTTTCTTTTATGTGTCTGTTTATGTTTATCGGACCTTTTACATTGGCATTGTTATGTTCGTAACGACGGTATTTTTTGAAGAGACCTTGAGCGAATGCTTTCTTCAAAAAGTAAGGAAAAAGATAAATAAGAAAGTCAAAGATTTGTTCCTCGCTTGACGAATGTTTCATGTCGAAAAGATTGATTGAAAAGACTCTCTCCAACATATAGTGTAAGAAATAATCTTCTTTATCTTCTTTTGCAAAACGTGATTTTATGTCTAACTGAGTCTCGTTGATTCCGACAAAACCCATTATGTTGGAAGTCGATATTTCGTTCCGATGATTTAAAGAAATAATGCAGTTATCACCAATCTTATCTCCATGCTGATTTAAGTCGTGAGGAAATATTAAAAGATTGGGATTATCGTCAAACGACAATTTGCTGATATTGATATCGGCTATTTTCTGAAGATTTGGTAAGTCAACTTCAGCAGTAGCTTCATCAGTTAAAAAAGATTTGAAATCTTTCCAATCGTGATTATCAGTTATTTGGAGCAGACTCATTGTCGTAAGCTTTTTTCAATTCCTTAATCTTATCATCAACATTTCTCATTCCTCTCATATATTCTCGTAGTAATCCTTCGATATGATATTCCCAAAGTAGTTCGAAATTACCTCCATAATTATTTAATTTTAAGAAATAACTTGCGCCTATATGATAAGCAGGGGAAAGACATTCTATTTCAGATATTGCTTTATTAATGTTTTTTAATCTGTTTGTTGCTTTTGTCTTCAAAGACTCGTCATTTAATTCATCGAGCATCGACAATCTGTCTTCAGCTTTTATTTCAATAAATGCGAAACGGCGGCGGAATGCGAAATCCATGCTTTCAACACTGCGGTCAATGTCGTTCATCGTTCCAATTATATAGACATTATCAGGAACATAGAAGCCATCTTTGAAAATATCGCCTTCAGGAATCAAGTTGTGATACTGAGAGAGAGGAAGCGTTATATCGCTTTTACCACGATAACCAGGATCGATGCTATAAAACAATTCTCCGAAGATTTTTGAAATCTCGCCACGGTTTATTTCATCTATTATGAAGACGAAGTTTTTAGGAGAATTTTGTGATATTATGGTATTATTTTTTGAATATTTCTGAACAATTTCTTTTATATCTTGAATTGATATAGAGGATAATTTGTAGATGGTTGATAACGTAAGTGTTTTACCTTTATTTATATCAACAATATTTTCTTTAATATTTTTAACAATCCATTTTACGTTTCTATATCTTGGATATAGTCCACCTTCTTTTTTATATTCGTATTCTCCTGTGATAATACCAATAGCATCTGTTTCTGTTGCGGAAAAACAAGATATTACAATATCACCGATTTTCATATTAGATTGAAAATTGCGAAGAATTGATTTTCCACCATCAGTATAATTGTCAAATTCATTAAAGTCCTCAACATCACCGTACATATTCCAACCAATTCTGATGTGTTCATTATTCAAACAATCAGTTCTTGTTTGATTATTTCCAGTTGCTTCTAGTGATACTTTCCAAATGGTAGGATTATCATTAACACCGTCAAATAGATTATTTTCTTTTAATGTTTGGCTTACAATAGCCTTCTTGCAAAACTCTTTAAAAACACCATCCTTTCTTTCAAATCCGATACTGCCATCTTTTTCGATAGGACGTAATCCTTCAACAAAGTCGGTGTAATCGTAAGAAGGATGGAATTGTACGAATCCAATTTCGTTTTCAGAGCACCCCATACTTTCAGCAATCTTTTTTGCGAGATATGTCTTTCCTGTACCAGGAGCACCAGTTAGAATGATGTTGTGGTTCGCTTTTAAGATGTTAATATATTTGTTGTAAGCTGAATACTCCATATTAATCATTTTATTTATGTTTTCTTTTATTTTTACTTTTCCTTTTAGGAAAGATTCATATAGATTCATCCCTGCGCTGAATGCTCCACTTGCAGCTTTTTCGTTAACTTCTTCGAAGTTGGTGGCTTTTTTTATAGAATTAACAGCTAGTTTGTATAATGATATATCGTTATATGAAAAAATAGATTTTTTATATTGGTCAGAAATACCTTCTAATTTTTTAGGAGAATTTTTTAATGCTCTACAATAATTATCTATGACACTTGGTCTATAATTATTATTATCATTCTTCTTTTGATTTTTCATCCATTCTCTAAATGATATTTCATTTATATTTTCTATATCACTCATAACCACAATGAAAATTGTTTAAAAATAGGTTCTTTATGCAATTCAAATTTAGAAAATAATCTTTAATAAGATATTATTGTTGAAAATTATTTTTGATTTATAATTTTGGAAAAAATCTATCAAAACCAGCCTATCTTATTTCGTTCTTTTGTACCTCTTTTAAAACAAATTAGGAGTTAGAAAACCACTCCTAACTCCTAACTATTCCAATCCACCACCAAGTGCGTGATACAATGTAATTACGCTTTGTATCTCTATGTATTTATCATTACTTTCTGTCAATTCTGCCTGTAGGAGATTCTTCTGTGCAGAGAGTACTTCGATGTAAGTGGCTTGTCCGTTCTTCATCAGAAGCTGTGTGTTGAAGACAGCGCCTTTTAAATACATGATCTGAAGCTTGTCGCTGTCTAATCTCTTACGTGCAGTCTGCCATGAGACAAGAGCGTTGTTGGCTTCAGTTCCTGCGTCTAACAGAGTCTGTTTGAAATTGAGGAGCGCTTCTTGTCGCTGCGACTCGCTGATCTTCAAGCGTGCCTTGTTCTTGCCTTGATTGAAGATTGGCTGTACCAATCCTGCAACAATATTGTAAATCCAGTCGCCTGGGTTGTCGATGCTGCCCATGACGCCCGACCATCCGCCGTTGCCGCTTAAGGTGATGTTAGGGTAGAAGTAAGAACGTGCTACGTTTGTAGCGTAATATGCTTCAACTAATTTATATTCTGCTTGTCTTACGTCAGGACGGTTGATGAGACTCGACAATGGAAGTCCGGTCAATAAGGTGTCAGGAAAGTTCTGGTTTTCCAATGTTCCTCTCACGAACTCTTGTGGAACGATACCCAAAAGCGCTGACAGCGAGTTCTCTTGTTCTATGATTTGTTTCTCTAAGGTAAGAATAGAGCCTTCTACATTTGCTTTGCTTGCTTTCGCCTGAAGAACAGCAGCCTCGTTGGTCTTGCCGGCTCTCTTCAATGCAGATAATGTTCTGATGTTTTCTTCCCATGTCTTAAGTGTTCTCTTGCTGATGTCGAGTTGCTCGTCGAGCATGAGAAGCGTGTAATATGAATCGGCGATAGTTGCTATGAGATGAGTCTGAACAGCTTGTTCGTATGCTTCAGTAGCTCCTAGTGCTGCCTGAGCTCCTTTCTTGCTGTTCTGCATTCTTCCGAAAGCGTCAATTTCCCACGACATTGATGGCAATAGTGTGTATGTGTTTTTTTCGCCTACATTCATCTGTGCAGAAAATGATACAGAAGGGAAGAATGCCAGCTTTGATGTCTGTAAGGTGGCTTCGGCTTGTTCCACCTTCAGGCGTGCTATCTCCAGATTGGTGTTGTTTTTCAATCCTAACTCGATGCAGCCTTGAAGTAATGTGTCGGCGAATAATTCTCTCCATGTCATCCTTGCTATCGACTCATAGCTATTAGCCATCGGTATTTTATTGTACAGACTGTCAACGAAGCTGATGTCGGGACGCTCGTAATGTTTGTACAGATTGCAGCTGTTAGTCGTTACAATCAATAATAATAATATAGGAATTAATATCTTTTTCATGATTCTATTTCCTTTCTTTTAGGCATTACTTTCTCTTCTATATTTCTGAAAATGATGAATAAGACCGGCACCACGAACAAGAGCGCTATTGTTCCGACGAGCATGCCGCCTACAGTTCCAACGCCGATGGAGATGTTACCGTTAGCGCCGACGCCTGTGGAGAACATAAGTGGCAACATGCCGAATATCATTGTCAATGATGTCATCAAGATAGCTCTTAATCTTGCCTTCGCTGCCGACATCGCTGCCATAGTGATTGACATGCCTTCAGCTCTTCTTGCAGAAGCGTATTCGGTGATCAAGATGGCAGTCTTTGCCAAAAGACCGATAAGCATCAAGAGACCAATCTGCAAGTATATGTTGTTCTCTAATCCGTACATGTTGGCGAACAAGAAACTTCCGGCGAGACCGAATGGCACTGATAAGATAACGACGATAGGGATGAAGATGCTTTCGTATAAAGCGCAGAGGATGAGATATATGAACACTACGCAGAATACGAATATCATCGCTGTTGAACTTCCTGATGAAGATTCTTCTCTCGACATTCCTCCAAATTCGTATCCGTAACCTGCTGGTAATAATTCATCTGTTACTTCTCTTACAGCTTGAATCGCTTCGCCTGAAGAATAACCGTAGGCAGCCTGACCGTTGATTTGTATTGATGAGAAAAGATTGAATCTTGAGATGGATTGTGGTCCGTAGATACGTGTTAATGTAACATATTGACCTATTGGAGACATTTCTCCATTGCTGTTGCGCACAAACATATTGTTAAGCGATTCTGTGTCAAGACGGAACTCGGCTGAAGCCTGAACCATAACTCTGTAAAGTTTTGAGAAACGGTTCATGTTAGAAGCGTATGTTCCGCCTACGTAACCAGCCATCACGTCGAGTACGTCGCCTGGAGATACGCCGTTGCGTTTGCAACGTGCAGCATCCACTTCCAAAAGATATTGAGGATATTTGGTGTCGAAGGATGTGTTGGCTCTTCCTACTTCTGGCCTTTCGTTAAGAGCCGCGATGATGTTGTTGGTGATGCTCTGCAAGTCTTCTAAGTTGCCGCCTTTTTGGTCTTGGATGTGAAGCTCAAAACCGCTACTTGCTCCATAGCCAGGAATCATGCCGCGGGTGAAGACGTTTATCTTTGCAGATGTGATGTCGGATGTCGATGCGTAAATCTCTTCTATGACAGAGTCGATGTCGTCGCCTATCTCTGTACGTTCTTCCCATGGCTTTAATCTGATGGTGAAGCCGCCGCATGAAGGACCAACGCCGCTCATCATGCCGTAACCTGTGGTGTAAGAATATGCTTCTATCTGTTCTATTCCATCTAAACGTGATGCTATGACTTCCATAACTCTTACAGTTTCATTGAGGTTGGTGCCTGGAGGCGTCTGTATGTCGATGTTGATGGAACCCATATCTTCTTTAGGAACGAGACCTGTCTTGGTGTGTTCCATCATATAGAAAAGTCCGCCTACTGCAGCGATGACGAGAATGACAGAGAACCACTTGTTTTTGAACATGAAGAGAACACCTCTTTTATATCTGTTGATGAGACCTTGGAAGCCAGAGTCGAAGGCGATGTGGAAACGTGTTGAGAAAGAGAGCTTGCCTTCTTTATTAGTGTAATGCGGCTGCATCAGCAAGGCGCATAAGGCTGGACTCAAGGTGATGGAGTTGAGAAGTGAGATGCCAACGGCAACTGCCATCGTGAGACCGAACTGGGTGTAGAACGTACCTGTCGTTCCTCCCATGAAACATACAGGAATAAACACAGCCATGAAGACGAATGTAGTAGCAATCAAGGCGTTGGAGATACCTTGCATGGCGTCGATGGTGGCTTTGTATGGTGAGTCATAACCAGCGTCGAATTTGGCTTGTACAGCTTCAACAACAACGATGGCGTTATCCACAACGGTTCCGATGACGAGAACCAAGGCAAACAACGTTATCATATTAAGGCTGAATCCTGCCACTTTCAAGAATGCAAATGTTCCCACGAGGGAAACGATGATTGCTATTGTTGGTATGAAAGTGGAACGGAAGCTTTGTAAAAATATATAAACAATCAAAACGACTAAGACGATAGCCAAGATGAGTGTTACTATTACGTTTTCTATAGAAGCGCTGAGGAAGTCTTTTGTACTCATCAAGTCGATGATTTCAATGCCTCTAGGTAAGGTCTTGCGTATCTCCTCTAATTCTTTGTCGATGGCATCGATGATTTCGTTGGCGTTAGAACCTGATGTCTGAGAAATCATCAATGTTGTTCCTGGATGACCGTTAACTTTTCCTATATAGTCATAACTTTTAGAACCTAACTCTACTGTTCCTACGTCTTTGAGTCTTAACAATGTGCCGTCACTATCAGCGCGGATGACCATGTTGGCATAGTCCTCTTCTCTGTCGTAACGTCCTCTGTATTTCAAAGTATAGCGGAAGGTGTTGTCGGAGTCGGCGCCTAGAGTTCCTGTCGCTGCTTCGAGATTTTGTTCTGATAATACTGCGGAGATGTCTTTAGGTACTAATGAATATTTCGCCATCTTGGCTGGGTCGAGCCATATACGAAGAGAATAGTCTGCGCCTCTTACGTCAACTTCACCGACGCCAGCGATACGTGATAGACGCGGCTCTATGTTGATTTTTAAATAGTTACTTAGAAATCTTTCGTCAAAAGAGTCGTCGGGACTGCATATAGCAAGCACTTTGATTCTACTTGTCTGTCTCTTTTTTACGCTGACGCCGCTTCGTGTCACTTCAGCTGGCAGCAGACCTTGTGCTGAGGCGATGCGGTTCTGTACGTTGACCATCGCCATGTCGGCATTGGTGCCTTGACGAAAATAAATCTGTATGCTGGCAGATCCGTTGTTGTTTGCCGATGATGTCATATACATCATATTCTCGACGCCGTTGATGGCTTCTTCGAGAGGCACGATGACGCTGTTCTGCACAGTCTCGGCGTTAGCACCTGAGTAGTTGGCTGAGACACTGACGGTTGGTGGCGCTATTTCTGGATATTGCTCGATAGGAAGACCTCCTAGACAGATAAGACCTAAAAGCACTATTATCACAGAGATGACACCTGCGAAGATAGGACGGTCGATGAATGTCTTTATGTTCATGATTATTCTCCTCCTGTTTTATTTTCGTCTTCAACCTCATCCCCCGAATTTCTGAATTCCTGGTCCCCTGAAGTTCTAATAACCGCACCTTCTCTTACGAGGCCTGCGCCTTCGGCGATGATGACATCGCCTACTTCAAGGCCGCTCTCTACTATATATTCAACGCCGTTATTTTGTGGCATGACGGTGATGGCTGCCGATGTGGCTTTGCCGTCGATGACTTTATAAACGAAAATCTTTTCCTGCAATTCAAATGTCGCTGTCTGAGGGATGATGATGCAGTCTTCATGAACGCTCGGGATGATGACAGTACCACTGCCGCCGTCACGAAGAAGACGTTCTGGGTTAGGGAACACGGCACGAAAACTGACGGAGCCAGTGCTTGCGCTGATGGTGCCGCTGACAGCGTTGATCTTTCCTTTGTGCTTGTATGTCTTGCCGTTACTCATAATCAACTCAACCTCAGGCATGTCTTTGATGGCTTCTTTCAACGAACCGTATTCTTGGATGAGGTCGAGCATCTGGTTTTCCGCCATGGAGAAATAAGCGAATATCTTGCTGTCGTCGGAAACTGTCACCAAAGGCTGGCTGATGTTGCTGTTGACCAAAGCGCCGACGCGATATGGAATCATGGAGGCGACACCGTTAACAGGCGATTTCACCATTGTATATGAGAGATTGTTGTATGCGCTGTTCATCTCAGCCTTCGCCAATGCAAGCTTGGCTTCTGCCTCGGCGAGGTTGTTGTTGGCTGTCATAAGCTCGAATTCCGAGACGACATCTTGTTCGTAGAGCTCCTTGCTGCTTTCCAAGACGAGCTGCGCCGTTGAGAGATTTGCTTCTGCGCTCATCACGTTGGCGGATGCAATCTCGTAAGCAGCCTTATATGGAGTCTGGTCGATGACGAAAAGGGTGGAGTCCTTGCGGACGAAATCGCCTTCGTTGATGCGTATGTCGGTGATCATGCCGCTGACCTGAGGACGAATCTCGACGGTCTGGCAGCCGTTGATGGTGGCAGCGAAACCGCTTCTTAAAACCTGATTGCTTTTCTCAACGGTGAGGGTTTTGTAAATTGTCTCAGCACGTTTCTGTGGCACGGCTTTTTCTTGACATGATGTTACGGATAAACCGATAATACCTACTAATAATAACTTTCTTAAATTACTTAAGTTGCTCATTTTCAGATTTTAAATTAAATGTATAAATAACGGCAAATTTAAGATTTATTTTGCTATTATTTGAAAAAATTATTGGCGATTTTTATTGTAAAATGAAGAGACGTTTTAGGGAAATTTATATGAAAAATATTTGTAAAAATGGTGATAACTTAATGGAAATTAACAGTGATAGTTAAAAATGTTGAATGAATATAAAAATTTAAAGAAATACTTGTTCTTTTTCTTCCAAATATAATTGTATTTGAAATTATTTGTATAATTTTGGCATCATAATCAAAAATGTGAAATCTTAAAAAATAATTTTATGCCAGAAATTAGTAGATTTTATGGTATCTTTATATTGATGAATTTTTTAGATCATCATCCTCCGCATTTTCATGCTTGGTATGGAGATTATAAAATAGTAGTCACTATAAAGGATGGTGTCGTGAAAGGTGAGATGCCGGGTAGAGCTGTTAAATTGATATTGGAATGGTTGGAATTGCATCGTGAAGATCTTATGGAAAATTGGTATCGGTCACAAAACGGTATAATTCTTGAAAAAGTTGAACCTTTAAAATAAATGATATGTTTTTGGAAGTAGTAAAAGCTGAGTATTTGAATGAATATAAAATCAAATTGTGGTTTAATAATGATGTTATTAAAGTTGTGGATTTGTCACATTCTTTAAATGGCGAAGCTTTTTCTCCTTTGAAAAATACTGATTATTTTAAAAGTTTTACTATCAAGTTCAATACAATAGAATGGGAAAATGGAGCTGATTTTGCTCCTGAATATTTGTACGAAATAGGAATGTCGGTTTGTTAATATGAACTTTAAGATTTTTGGAAAGAAAGATGCCCCGACTTTGATGCTCATTCCTGGACTTGGAGTGTCGTATGAGATTTTTATTCCAATACATGAATCACGGACAGCTTTTGATAGATCGTCCGGATGAGATAGCAAAGAGAATTAAAGTTATGATGTAATAGTCTGTAATCTATTTGTTAGAAACCAAAAATCTCAGAACCTTAAAAAAATATTTTGAGATTCTGAGATTTTGAAATTCTGAGTTTCTTTTTCAATCTTCCTGATGGTTGTCTCTCAATAAATCATTAACGGTTTTAACAGGGTTGAAGGTGATGATTGGTACTTCGACGAAAATGTTGATCCAGTCAGCCATGGCACCGTTCCATAATCCTGGCAGTTCAAGGGCTTTGAGTTCTTTGCCGTCTTTAGATTTCTTTGAGATGAATCCGGTGTTATGGTCGATGTAATCGTTAAGATCGAAAGAATCGCCTTTGAAATCTTGTGCTGCGCAGACCAAATCGACAGGATTGAAGTGTGTTGCTGATTGGAAGATAGCTTCTTGTTTTTCGTTGTTATGGTCAATCTGTGATGACTCGACAATCTGTAAAGAAATTTCGTCGTTGCTGTTTCTGACCCAGTAAGGACCGCCTCCAGGTTCGCCTTCGTTTTTCACCATGCCGCAAACTCTCATCGGGCGATTTAACTTGCCATAGAGAAAATCTATTTTTTCAATTTCGTTATAAGTCTTGAAGAAATTAGGGATGTCTATCATCAGTTTTTCTTTGGCGAATTTTGCTATTTCATCAATTTCATCGTTGGCCAGACATCCTTCGTCTAATAGATTAAGGTATTCAAACTGTTGTTGTTGGAGACGGAAGAGATAGCCGCCCAACACTTTCTTGTAATCGTATGTTGTGGTTTTGAGTCTGTCAGGAACAACGTTGTCAATATTTTTTATGAATATTATTTCCTTGTGAAGGTCGTTGAGGTTTTGGATGAGCGCGCCATGGCCGCCGGGACGGAAGAGAAGGCTGCCGTCGTTGTTACGGAAAGGCTCGTTGTTCATGTCAACGGCGATAGTGTCTGTCGATGGCTTTTGTACGGAATATGAGATGTTGTAACGTATGCCATATTCTCTTTCGTATATTGGAAGCAGTTCATCTACAGTGTTTTTGAACATTTCCAGGTGTTCCTGCGACACGGTGAAATGCAGCTGTGCTATTTCGCCGTCTTCAGTGTCAACGGTGCTGTATTGTGTGGCTTCAACCAGATGTTCTTCAAGTGCGAAGCGTGATGTTTCTTTATATTTGTGGAATTTCAATAAAGCCTTAGGTGATTTGCCGTATCCAAGTCCGTCATTTTCAAGAAGAAATTCTGCAATCTCGACAAGGCGGTTTTCATTCAGAAGCGTGTTTATGTCTTTGTCGTGTTCTTCTAATTTTGCTTTTAAGTCGTCATAGAATGCGAAGTCTTTGATGCTCAAGAAGAAGTTTTCTATGGAGTCGAATGCTGTGTTTTCTTTTTTTAAGAAATCTTCAGGAATTTCTTTGCCTTTATATTCCTCAACGAAAGTGTAAAGGTTTTTAAACATACGACTGGCAGCTCCCGATGCAGGTATGAATTTCAATATGTCGTAATATTGCTTGTCTTCATCAAATTGTCTTATGAGGTCTTTGATGTCAGCTTCGTTGAATTTGATGATGCCGTTTTCCGTTGTAGCAGGGGCTATCAAATCGCTGTAAGGAAAACCGCTTTTGAACTGATTTATCTGTCTTTCAACTTGTTCTGCAGTGATGTTCAATGCTTCAAGTTGTTTGTGATCTGTGTTATTTAATGCTGACATATTTGCTTAATTTAATGAACATCACAAAGATATAAATTAAATTGAATTAGTGAAACATTTTAAAAAAATATTTGTATATATTTGCAGCGACTAAAGACTAATGGCAAAAGTCTAAAGTCTAAAGACAAAAGTAAAAAGTAAGAGGTAAAAGAAAATAATTATTAACATAAAAATATAGAGTTATGATTAACAAACAATTACAAGACGCTATCAATGCGCAGATAAACGCTGAGTTATGGTCAGCATATCTTTATTTGTCAATGGCAACAAACTTCCATGAAATGGGTTTGGGTGGCATCGCTAACTGGTTTGAAGTTCAGTTCAAAGAAGAACAAGATCACGCTATGATTTTCTATAACTACTTAGTATCACGTGGCGGTCGCGTTGAACTCAAAGCTATCGACGCTGTAAAGACAAAATGGGAATCACCATTGGAAGCTTTCGAAGACACATTACAACACGAACAAAAAGTAACATCTTTAATCAACGACATCAATGCTTTGGCAGTTGAGTTGAAAGACTATGCAACACAAAACAGACTCGTTTGGTTCATCGACGAACAAGTTGAAGAAGAAGAATCAGCACAAAAGATGATCGACAGTCTCCGCATGATTAAAGACAATCCATACGCTATCTATATGTTCGACAAAGAATTAGCAGCAAGAACATATACACAAGCATCACCACTTGCTACAGCAGCTGAGTGATAAATAAAAAAAAACAGCACCTCGTCGAGGTGCTGTTTTTTTTTATTTATCATTTCTTTCTAACAATTATCTTCTTCACTTCCAAACCAAGTGGTTCCAGTGGATAGCATCTGTCGGCTTGGTCGAGTTTGAATGTCTGTTTGCCAGCTTTGAGGTTCATCTTGCCGACGTATGAAGTCTGAATCATTGGGTCAACGCCTGGCAATGTGTGTGCAATGACGTTGTCGCCGCATTCGAAAGAATATCTCTTGTCGAGGTTTTCTGGGATATAAACGATGAATACGTCGTATGTTCCATCTTCAGCGACTTCCATTTCCCATGAACGCCATGAGTCGGTCTGTGTGCTCATATAACCAGTTCCGTCGATTTCTGCGTGTTTCAAACCGTTTGCTTCTGTCAATTCAAAAGTACTGTTTTCTGGTTTTATGATAGTCTTTTCTTTATAGACGACTTGAATCTTGTTCAAAGTGTCAGGGTGTTGGTTCAAGAATTCACCTATTTTTGTTAACACTTCTTTTTCGTAAGGAATGACGTTGCCGTCGCCGTCAGGTCCGATGTTTAACAAGAAAACGCCGCCATGTCTTACGGTGCTGAACAATCTTCCTAATTGTGTCGCAACTTGTTTGTCAACTTCTGGACGTTTGATCCATGATTTGTAACCCCATGTGCCATAGAGAGATGCTGGGTTGTCCCAGAAGATGTTTTCGTAACCAGCTACGTCGCCGTTGTCTGGTAATGTCATGTAATCACCTTGGTTGTTCATGATTCTTCCGTTGATGATACATTCAGGTTGTAATGATTTTACTGTCTCACGGAAGCGTTTGCTTTGTTCTGGTGTCACGAGACCCATATCGAACCATAAAGTGTTGATGTCGCCGTAGTTGGTGAGCAATTCTGTCACTTGAGCAACGATATAATCTTCAAGTTCTGGTGTTACTATTTCGAGAGGAGAATATACTTGGTTTACATATTCGTGGCATTTTGTTGTTGGGTCTGGAGCGAGACGAGGAATTCCGAGAGGATAGTGCCAGTCAGGAAGTGAGTAGTAGAGACCGAATTTGATGCCGTGGCGTTTACATGCCTCTGACAATTCTTTCACTACGTCGCGTCCGAAAGGAGTGAAGTCAACGACGTTGTAGTCTGTTGTCTCGGTGTGGAACATACAGAATCCGTCGTGATGTTTTGAAGTCATGACGATATATTTCATGCCAGCGTCTTTAGCGAGTGACACGATTTCGTCGGCGTTGAAATCTTTAGGGTTGAAAGTCTTGGCTACAGCTTCGTATTCTTCTGTTGTGATACGAGCGTGGTTCATGATTTGTTCGCCGTAGAAAGGAATCTTTTCGCCTTTCCACCATCCTGCGAGTTCAGAGTAAATGCCGAAGTGGATGAACATGCCGAAGTGTTCGGAGCGCCATTGTTCCAATGCTTTCTGTGTTATCTCGTCAGTCTGAGGCGCGATGGTTTCAGACTTGACATCAGTAGTTGAAGTGTTGCATGATGTTAATAAAACAGTCGATGCGAGTAACAAATTAATGAGGTGTTTTTTCATTATGAAATTTTTTTTGATTTCTTTTTTGCAAAGATAAGAATTTTAGGACTACAAGACTAAAAGACCACAAGACCACAAGAAATTTTTTAATTAGTGATTTGGGGAAGAATGATTCTGAAAAAAATAATCAATTCCTAATTCCTAATTTTTCTTAATTTTGCAAAATACTTATAGACTTATTGACACATTGACTTATAGACTTTTACTATGAAAGCATATCTCGACGAATTGGTCATAAAATATAATACTCCGGAGTTTATCGAAAATGACCCAGTGCAGTTTCCTCGTCGTTATTCGGAAAAAAAAGACATTGAAATAGTGTCGTTTCTCATCGCAACGATTGCTTGGGGAAAGCGCTCCATGATCCTCAATTCTGCTAATAAACTCCTCAATGCTATGGGAAAATCGCCTTACGATTTTGTGATGTCGGAAGGATGGAAAAATATGGAACCTGACAAGTGCGTACATCGTACTTTCTTTAACCGTGACCTGGTATATTATTGTAATGGTTTGAGAGACATATATGAAGAATATCAAAGTCTTGAAGATATTTTTGCTTTAGATGGCAATCATGATGCATGGCAGGGAATCCAGAATTTCAGAGACAGGATACAAGCGGCAAACGACGGCGAAAGCAGTGTGCATATCTCCAATCCATGTTGTGAAAATCCTAAGAAAGGTTCTGCCTGTAAAAGATTACATCTGGCGCTGAGGTGGCTGGTGAGAAACGATGGCATAGTCGATATTGGGATATGGAATAAGATTAAGCCTTCCGATTTGATGATACCTCTTGATGTTCACGTAGGGAGAATCTCTCGCGAACTCGGTCTCGTCGATAGAAAGAGCAATGATAGAACGACAGTGGAATCTATAACGTCGAAACTCAGAGAGTTAGATCCGCAAGATCCGATAAAATATGATTTTGCTTTGTTCGGATATGGGGTTTCTCAATAAAAAAAGCACCTCGCTGGGGAAGCAGAGGCGCTTTTCATCATTTGAGAAAATTGAAATGTATAACCAAAACCGAATATAATACAATCGAGAGAGAGATTTTGTTCAAAGAGAGATGAAATTTTTTTCAAAAGACGCAGCATAAAAAAAACATTATTACTCCATCACTCAATCACTTCATTACTCCATCACTAAAAAACTCGTTGTCTTGTTGTCTCGTTGTCTTGTTGTCCTTCTTCTCCGTAATCATAAAGAAATTAGGCACAAACAATGTTCCGAAGATGGTGTTCGTGAACATGCCGAAGACGACAGCCGTTCCGAGGGCGATACGTGCTTCGGCGCCCGCACCGCTCGCAAACAAAAGTGGCATCACGCCGAGCACGAAAGCCAAGGACGTCATTAAAATAGGCCTTAACCTGACGTGTCCTGCCTCCAATGCTGCTTGTCCTACACTCATGCCGGCTTTCCTGTAATCGACGGCAAACTCTACAATCAGAATGGCGTTCTTTGCAGATAATGCAAACAGTAATATAATACCTATTTGGGAATATATACTAATAGGTAATGCCATTATTATGCAACCTAAAATAACTCCAAGCAATGCTAAAGGAACGCTCAGGATGACGGCGAAAGGATTGGTCCAGCTTTCGTACATCGCTGCCAAGACCAAGATTACCAATATAATAGCAAGAGCGAAAATCATCGAGACGCTAGAACTGGATAACTTCTCCTGATAAGCTACCGATGTCCATTCGTGGCCGAAGCTGTTGCCTAATAATTTTTCAGACAGATTTTCAAGGGCGTTCATGGCCTCGGAACTGCTATATCCCTCAGCGGCGATGGCGGTGATGTTGGCGGCAGGGTAGAGGTTGTATCTGTTGATTTGCGTCTGTCCCATCTTCTCTTCGATGTTGCAGAATGCCGAGAATGGAACCATCTCGTTTTTTGTGTTCTCAACGCTTAGCTTCAAGATGTCGTTGATGACGTTTCTGTTTCCTGGATTGGCTTGTATGATGACCTGATATATGTTGTTGAATTTCACGAAGTCGTTGGCAAAAGTAGAGCCCATGTATGAAGAAAGAGCGTCAAAAACATCGTTGAGCTGCAATCCCATCATGCCGATTTTGTCGCGGTTGATATTAAGAAAATACTGCGGACTATTGCCTTCAAACTGGTTTTGAAGGTACATCAAAGCAGGCTCTTGCCTGTAGTTTTCCATTATGGCGTTTACGGCATTTGCTAACTCTGTGGTTCCCAGATTGTTTCTGTCTTCCAGCACGAAAGCCAAACCTCCTGATGCTCCGATACCTGGTATAGATGGAGGGTTGATGGCGAATATGTTAGCCTCTTGTACGGCGGCGGCTTCTGCATTGAGGCGTTCTATTATCGCCGCCGCCGACTCGCCCTTGCCTTTACGTTCGTCCCAGTCTTTTAACATGACGAATACGCTGGCTTCGTTGGAGCTGTTGCCGCCTTTGATGAATGAGAAACCGTTGATAACCAGATATGTATCTACTTCGGAATATTGATCTAACATTTTTGATAATTCAGCAGTGACTTTCTCTGTCCTGTCGAGACTCGATGAATTAGGCAACTGAACCGTTACTAAGAAATATCCTAAGTCTTCGTTAGGCAAGAACTCATTAGGTAATTTGAAAAAGATATACATCGTTATTAATGAGATGATTACGAATGTCGTTAAAGCAAAGGCTGGTTTTCTTAAAAACGCTTTTACGATTCTGATGTATAATCCCAAAGTCTTGTCATATAATGCATTGAACCATTTGAGACTCCATTTTTCTTCTTTCAAGAATAAGACGCACATTGCTGGAGTGAATATCAGTGAAATAAATCCGGAAAGTACTGTGGCTGTTGCTATTGTGAGGGCAAATTGTTTGTAGAGCTGTCCTGTTATTCCTCCGATGAATGCTGTAGGGATAAAGACGGCGAGTAACACAAGAACGATGCTGATGACAGGACCTTGTATCTCTTCCATGGCCTTTGTCACTGCTTCTTTTCGAGAATATTTTTTTGTCGCTATCAGTCGCGATGCGTTCTCCACCACAACGATGGCGTCGTCAACAACGATGGCTATTGCCAGCACTAATCCAAATAATGTTAATAAATTTATGGAGAATCCTAGTAGTCTCATGACGGCGAATGTTCCTAACAATGAGATAGGTATTGTGAGCGCAGGTATGATGACGGCTCTGAAGTTTTGTAAAAACAATAACATGACGAGTATTACGAGCAATGTCGTTTCTGCGATGGTGACAAGCACTTCGTCGATGGAAGCGGTGACGTATTTTGTGTTGTCCATTACAATATTCATCGTAATGCCTTCAGGGAGATATTGTTGTAACTCTTTGACTTTGGCTTTCACCTCTTTTGCGACATCCAATGCGTTGGAGCCTGGCATCTGGTTGATACCGATGGCGGCTATTTCTTTTCTTTTCATCGTTGTCGTGACGGAATATGATTGCGAGCCTAATTCTATTTTAGAAATGTCTTTAAGTCTCAGATATTCGCCGTTGTCTAAAGTCCTGATTATGATATTGCCAAATTCTTCCACATCAACGAGACGTCCTTTTGTGCTGATGCTATATTGAAAAGCCATGTCGGCTGATGTTGGAGGAGCGCCTACTGCGCCGGCTGAAACTTCCATGTTTTGTGCTTTAATCATCGACAATACTTCGTCTGGCGTTATGTCTCTGATTCTCATTATCTCAGGGTCGAGCCATACGCGCATGGCATAATCAGCGGCGCCAAACACTTTGACGTCGCCGACTCCCTTAAGTCTTGCCAGCTCATTGACGATGTTGATATTGGCATAGTTGGCGAGAAATAATCCGTCATATTCTTTAAGGTCGCTGTCGAGTACTATGAACATCAGTTGGTTAGGACTTCTTTTTAACACATTGACGCCTTGTTGGTTTACAGAAGAGGGCAGGTTGGCTTCAGCAAGGTTGACTCTGTTCTGAACCATGACGGCGGCTTCGTCGATGTCGGTGCCTAGTTCGAATGTCACTGTCAATGAATATTCGCCGTCGCTCGATGAACTGGAACTCATATACATCATATTTTCCACACCATTGACTTGTTGCTCGATGGGAACGCCTACTGTTTGGGCGACTGTCTCGGCGCTTGCACCAGGGTAATATGCTGATACCATGACAGTTGGAGGAGTGATGTCGGGATATTGCGCTACTGGCAATGTCCTTAAAGTCACTAGTCCAGCGATGACAATGACGATAGCGATGACTGATGAAAAAATAGGTCTTTCAATAAAATATTTTGAAATCATGGCTTTATTTATTAATAGGTTCTACTTTCATTCCTGCTCTTACTTTCAACAAGGCTTTTGTCACAAAAAGTTCGTCTGGCGATAGTCCTGACTTGACATGGATGAGGCTGTCGTCTATTATCTCTCCGACTTCTATATGTCTATAAGACACGATGTTATTATTGTCAACGACATATATGTATCTTCCCAGCTGGTCGGTTCCAGTCGAGGCGTCTGGTATTAAAATAGCGTTGTCATTTTCGCCATAAGGAAGAGAAACAGTGCAGTACATACCGCTTTTTAAGTCGTATTCTGAATTTTCGAAAAACGCTCTTAATGTCAAGGTTCCTGTTTTTAGATTGACGTATGGAGATATATAATTAGGTGTAGCTTCGATAGGAGGGAAGTCGCCTTCTTGCATGTTGACATAAACTTTTTTAGGTAAATATGCTCCCCAGTTTTGTGATTGCATCCTCATCATAAGATATTGATTGTCTTCTATATTGAAATAAGCGTACATAGGGTCGTTGTTGTAGATGGTGGTAAGCTTAAACGGATTGCCGTCGCTGCCTGAGACGTATTCGCCTTCTCCCGCGCCGCTTGTGGTGAGGTATCCCGAGATAGGTGCTTTTATGTAACAGTAACTCAATGTTATACGAGCTGTCTTCAGTGCCGACTCTGCGTTTTTGACATTGGCTTTAGCGGTTCGCACGTTGGTCTCGGCTTGTATCAAATCAATTTGGCTGATGGCGTCGCTCTTCGATGCTTCTAGCATTCTTTGGTAGTTGTTTTCATAATAATCTAAAGTAGCTTCCGCTGATGATAAGTCGGCTTCTGCTTGATTTACACGGTTTTCGTAAATCGTAGGGTCTATGATATAAAGCAAATCACCTTCGTTGATGTATTGTCCAGAACTGAAATTCTGCTTGATGACATAACCGTTGACACGACCGACAACATCTACTATGTTGTTGGATTTTAGATAGCCAGGGTATTCACGATGTAATACTATGGGCATTACCAAAGGCTTTGTGACATCTATTTTAGGAATGGGATTATTAGTGTTTCTGTTTGACTTTCCTTTACAAGAAAAGAAAATAGTCATCGCTGCTAAAACGATGATTGCCAATAATATAAATTTATTTGTTTTCATATATTTTAAATTTTAATCTTAACTTTTAATTTTCAACTTTCAATTTCACCAAGATCCTCCTAATGCGGTGTATAATCTTACTAAAGCTAATAGTGCTGAATTCCATGCGCTTACCAAGTAATTCTGATCGGAGAGGACGGTACGCTGAGCGTCAAGGACGTTGGTGAAAGTGCCAAGACCTCTTTTGTATAAATCGATGGAAAGCTCTAAGGTCTTGTTGTCCTGTTCCACGACTTGTTGTCCCATCTCGATGGTTTTTAATGCGTTGGCATAATTGCTCATTTCTGTCTCTACTTCTTGAATGGCATTCAAAATGACATTATTATAATTTTCGATGCTTTCGTCTAGGGATATTTCAGCCATTTGTACGGCTTTTCTTATTTCCATTCCAGAAAAGATATTCCATGAGATAGAAGGCGTTAGCTGAAACATCTGACTCTTGTCGTTGAAAAATTTTTCCAAGTCATGAGACAGATAGCCGAAGCTTCCTGAAATTTTGAATTTAGGATAGAAGTCTGCTTTTGTCGCACCGATTGTAGCAGCTTGAGCTTCAATTAATAACTCGGCTTGTAGTACGTCGGGGCGACGTCTGATAACATCGGCTGGGATGCCTGTGCTGACGATGTGTCTGATGCTTGGCAGTCCGTCTATATTGTTGAAGGTGTTTGTCAGTGATGAAGGAAATGTGCCTAATAAAATGGCTAATTCATTGATACATTGCGTTATGTATGCGTCTAATCGAGGGATGCTTGCGGAAGTGTTGTAATAAACAGATTTTGCTTGCGATACGTCGAGCTGTGAGCCTAAGCCAGCTTCGTAACGCGCAATGGTGATGTCGAGGATGTTTTTCTCGGAGACGATGTTTTTGTTAGCAACGATGAGCTGCTGTTGATAAGCGCGGAGGTTGAAATAGACGGTGGCTACTTGCTCGCATAAACTCATGACAGCGTTTTGATATGATGCCTCGTTTGCATAATAAGATTTCTTGTTGGCTCTAACATTGTCTCTGTTTTTGCCGAAGACGTCTATTTCCCACGCCGCGTTAAGGCCTGCGTTAAGATACCCGTTGGTACGATTTTCGTCGCTGCTCGTCTCTTCGTAGTAATTTAAGCTGCTTTTACTTAAATTATATTGAGCGTCAAGACTTAAGCTTGGATAAAACGCACTTTTCGACTGCTGGTAAAGCAATCTCGACTTTTCAAGAGCAGCTTCGATTGAATGCAGATTGTTATTGTTGTTTAAAGCTGTCATAATCAATGAGTCGAGTAGTGGATCGTTGAACCTTTTCCACCAGTCGTTATATGAGATGTCGTTGGTGAGAAAAATTGTGTCTATCTGCCAATTCTTAGGAACAACTACTTCTAGTTCGATTTCTTTTTGAGCGTGACTATGGAATGGTGACAGAAATAATAAGACTAAAGGCAAAAGTCTAAAGTCAAAAGGAAAGTAAAGTCGATGTCGTTTCATAATTATGTTTTTTTATCATCAAACAAAAAAATGAAATAAAGGTTTTGTTAAAAAATGTTTACATTTTGTGATTTGTAACTACTTGTTTCTTAATGATTTTTAAGATTATTTTTCTTGACTTTTATGAATTTTGATTATATTTTTGTAGAGTGAAAAATACACATGTCACGATCTTTTTTTGTATGATTATGACAATAATTGTATGTAAAATTCGAACTTAAAAAACCAAAAAATGAATATTGATGTTTTTATTTATGAAGCAGCTATATGTGCATCTATGATTGTGTATAACATTCTTGGTCCAGGATTATTGGAGAGTGTTTGCGAAAAGGCGATGTCTCGTGAACTCGCTTTGAGAAAGTTAGATATGGTGACACAATGTATGTCTTGGTTGAGTGTCTTGTATGTGTTATGCGTGAAGATACGTGGAGATACGCGGAGATTATTCTCCGTATTGTTTCTTAAGTCGCTGTAATTTCTCTTTCAATTCTATGGTGATTTCTTCGGTGCCTTCTTGTCCGTAAATGTTATTGATTTCGTTTTTATCGTGGCGAAGGTCGTAGAGCTCCCAAATATCATCTTCATAGAAATGAATGAGTTTATGTGTCTCTGTGCGTATTCCAAGATGTGGTTTGACGTTGTGTTCGTCAGGAAATTCGTAATAATGATAATATATTCCGTCACGGTTTGGTTTGTATTTTTCACCTTTCAATAAAGGAAGGAACGAACATCCGTGTATGTCATCAGGAATTTCTACGCCTGCCAGTTCAAGGAAAGTAGGGGCGTAGTCGATGTTTTGTACCATCTCATTGATTTCACCTTTGGCGCCTCCAGGGTATCGTATCAGTAAAGGTGTCCTGAACGATTCTTCGTACATCCAGCGTTTGTCGAACCAGCCATGTTCTCCCATGTAGAATCCTTGGTCTGATGTATAGACTATGAGAGTGTTCTCTAAAAGTCCTTCATGTTCAAGATAATCCAAGACTCGGCCCACATTACGGTCGATGGAAGTTATCACTCGGAGATAGTCACGCATATATTGCTGATATTTCCATTTGTCTAAATCCTCACCGGATAGATCGGCTTCCTTGAACTTTTCGATAACCACGTCGTAATGTGCATCCCATGCTTTCTTCTGTTCTGGGTTCATGTTGTTGTACATCAGGCGACCCCAATGTTCTAAGTTGGGATTGCTGTGTATCAGACTGTCTTTATCGGCAAGTTTAAGGTCATAAACCAAGTCCATGTCTTTGCTTATCGACATCTTGTTTTCTTGGGCAGCTATACGGCCTTCATAATTGTCGTAGAATGTCTCTGGAAGAGGGAAGTCACTGTCTTTAAATAAATTAAAGTCGCAAGTGTCAGGCATCCATGTACGATGTGGAGCTTTATGGTGTAACAGAAGACAGAAAGGCTTGTCAGTGTTACGTTCGTTTTCCAGCCATTCCAAAGCTATGTCGGTGGTTATGTTGGTGGCGTAACCTTCACGTTGTATCTTCTCTCCGTTGCGGATGAAAGTCGGGTTGTAGTAGTCACCTTGTCCTATCAATATGTCCCAATGGTTGAAGCCTGTCGGGTCTGAGTTGAGATGCCATTTGCCTATGATAGCCGTTTCATATTTATCTTGAATCAGTTTCGGAAATGTCTGCTGGCTTCCGTCGAAAGTGCAGCTATTGTCGGTGAATCCGTTGGCGTGACTGTGCTTGCCTGTAAGAAGACATGCGCGAGAAGGAGCGCTGATGGAGTTGGCAACGAAGCTGTTGTTGAAACGCACGCCTTCATTGGCGATACGATCTAGATTGGGAGTGCGTATGAAAGATGTGTCGTATGCGCTGATAGTCTGATACGAATGGTCGTCAGACATGATGAAAAGAATGTTCATCGGTTTCTCTTCGTTAACACATGAAGCGATAAATGGTAGAGCCAGAGCGCTTTTAAATGAAACGTTTAATATCTTTTTAGTCTTGTCGATAAGATTCATAAGGCAAAATGTTGAAACAGGTCGCGAATTTAATAAAAATAAATTTCAAAGGATAAAAATGATAGTATATATGTAGTGAAAATGCTGTTTGTTGAAACTGTATTAATCGTACCAATAAAAGAGTTATCTTTGCACCTTTTTAAAAATATACCTCTGTAAAAATAAATTATTAATCAAATCTATAAAAAATGACATTTACAAAACGTTTATTTAAACGATCATCGATGTGGAGAAGATGTTTCTTCATATTAATGGCGTGTTTTGCATTAAGTTTTACAGCCAAAGCACAGGTCAGTCCTTTCATGGAAATCTTGAAAAGATACAACAATTTCAATTTTGAAATGAGATCTACTCCTTATGGACAACAATTTAACAATTACGGTTTTGAGAACTGGGAGACAGTGAGCGGCTCAAGCGTTGAACCAGTGGGATGGAATTCTTTCAAAACGGCTGAGACTAAGAATTTTATCATACAAATGGGACTCAAAGACCAAATCACAAAATCTACTGAAAAACGTCCTGGCAGCTCTGGCTCATATAGCGCTCGTATCTTTTCAACAAGTACGCTAAGTGTTATAGCAAACGGTAATATGACAACAGGAAGAATTTATGCTGGCAGTACGACAGCTAATAATGATGGAAACTATAACTATACAAAAAGATCTGATTCCAATTACTGTACATCAATGACGACAATCCCTGATTCTTTGACAGTATGGGTCGCATTTAAAGCATCAAGCAGTGGTACAATTGCAAAGATAAATACAACACTTCATGGCGACGTTGACATGAAACAACTTGCAAAGAGTGGCGATTCTCCTGCTGATAAGGTCTGTGCTACGGCAAATCAAGAATTTACAGCAACTAGTACTTCAGGTGTTGTTTGGAAAAGATTGTCAATTCCTTTTGCATCGGGTCCTCATAATGATCCAAGATATATTTTAACAACATTTACAACAAATAAAACTCCTGGATCTGGTGCTAGTGGTGATGAAATGTATATTGATGACATCTGCCTTGTATATAATCCTTTTTTAGGCCTTGACTATATAGCACAAACGGAATATGTGCTGCCTTGGGATGGTTCATCTGTAAATATTGAAATTCCTTTTAATCTTACAGGCTCAATGTCAACGTTCAACTTGAACATGGCTAATAATGAAGTCATTGCTCAGCTTTCAGACGCTAACGGCAGCTTCGCAACTCCTCTCGAATTGGGCCGCGTAACAACAAACACAAGCGGAACTATCAATGGCGTTATACCTGCTGATGTGGCAGAAGGTAACGGATACAGAGTTAGAGTGGTTTCTACTAACTATCCAATGACATCTGCAGATAACGGAACAGATATCGTCATCACAAAAGAACAAATGCCTCTCGACCCTCAAGTGCAAATAGATTTAGGTTCAGTGGCTTATAAGTCAGTATCCGCTACGTTTACACCAAATTCTGATTGCGCTCAATATTACTTCATGATAGCTCTTGCAACAGAAAATGTAAACGCAGCATACCTTAAGGCGAATGGCATCGTTAAAACATCTGCTTTTACAAAGACATTTGAAAACTTGATTTCTAACACCAACTATATAATTTACGCTCTTCCAATCGATGTGGAAGGCACAGAAGGCGCATTGAAAACACTTGCAGTCAAGACTCAAGCGTTCGCTCCTCAAATTGATATAACAAAAGGTAACTATACTGCCAAATCTATTGAGGCAACATTCACTCCAAATGCAGACTGCACTCAATATTATTATTTGATTGCTGCATCTGAAGAATCAATTGATGCAGAATATATCAAGGTAAATGGCGTAAACAAAAACGAAACATTCACAACAGTATTTGAAAACCTGACATCTAACACGGCTTACACAATCTACGCTCTTCCTGTTGACGTTGACGGATTCAACGGTGAAATAAAATCTTTGAACGTTACAACAAAAACTCTTGTTCCTCAAGTAGCTATCGTACAAGGTGAGGTGTTTACAAAATCGGCATCTGCTTCATTTACACCAAATTCTGATTGCGCTCAATACTACTTCATGATAGCTGATGCAACAGAAAATGTAAACGCAGAATATGTCAAGGCAAATGGTGAAGTCAAAACAGATGCTTACACCGCAACATTTGAAGAACTTATTTCTAATACAGAATATAAAGTATATGCACTTCCAATCGATGTTGAAGGTACTGAAGGCGCGTTGATTTCTATCAATGTCACAACTCAAGCATTTGCTTCACAGGTCGATATCACAAGAGATAATTTCTCTGCAAAAACTATAACAGCTACATTCGTTCCAAATGCTGACTGCGTTGAATATTACTACTTATGTGCAACAGCAGAGGAAATGGAACAATATCAAGAAGGAACATACTCCGTTGATTATGTCGTGAAACAATATGGCGAAAGCCAAACCGGAACATTTACAACAGTATTTGAAAACTTGACATCAAACACAGCTTATACTATTTACGCACTTCCTGTTGATATTGACGGATTTAGTGGTGAAATAAAGACTGTCACTGTCACAACGAAAGCTCTCAATGCTCAGGTGGAAATAACCAAAGGAGATGTTTTGGCATACTCTATAACAGCAACATTCACTCCGAATGCTGATTGTGCTGAATATTATTTCATGATTGCTACAGCTGATGAAATGGCTGAATATCAAGCATCAGGCGATTCTATGGAAGATGTCGTTAAGACAAATGGCGAATTGCAAGTTGAAACACATACTGAATTTTGGGACGGTATTTTGTTGCCAAACACTAACTACACAATTTACGTTCTCCCTATTGATATTGAAGGTCATGAAGGTGCATTGAATTCGCTTGTTGTCAAGACAAAAGTTGAAGCTGGTGTGTCTGAAATAGATATCGATATTGAAAAACTGACAGAGACATCAGTCGTTATCACAGCGACACCTAACGAAAACACAGTTTTATATCATTATGTCGTTGTTGAAAAAGAAGAAGCAGATGCTATGGGCGAAGATGCTTTGATGCAGATGCTCAATGAAAATGAAAACTATCTTACATCTGTTGATGTTTATGCAATGACAGTAGAGTCTAATGTTGGATATTATGTAGTGGCGCAAGGCAAGAACGCTGACGAGATATGGGGCGCAGTGACAAAATTTGAATTCGTTGTCGCTGGTCCTGCAGCTGTGGAAATAGAAATTGAGAAATTGACAGAGACATCAGTTGAAGTCACGGCAACACCAAATGAAAACGCCGTTTCATATCAATACATCATCATTAAGAAAGCAGAAGCTGATGCAATGGATGAAGCCGCGTTGATGCAGAAACTTCAAGAATCAAATGAACTAGACGGCATTGACGTATGGACATATACAGTAGAATCAAACGTTGAATATTATGTAATAGCACAAGCTAAGAACGCTGACGGAAGATTGGGTGAAGTGGTTGAAGTTGAGTTTGTTGTAGCTGGTCCTGCAACAGTATCTATTGCAGTTGAAACATCATCAGAGACATCAGTCGTAATCACAGCGACGCCAAACGAAAACGCTGTGTTGTATCATTACATCGTTATAGAAAAGGAAGAAGCAGACGCTATGGAAGAAGCAGCGTTGATTCAAATGCTCAACGAAAATGAAGATTATCTCGAAGGAGTTGATGCAGCAGAGTTGACAATAGAATCGAATGTTGAATATTATGTAATAGCACAGGCAAAGAACGCTGACGACAAATGGGGCGCTCTTGTAAAAGTAGAGTTCGTCGTTGAAGTGGCAGGCCCAGCGCTCGTGGCGATAGAGGTGGAGGAAACTTCAAAGTCAACAGTAGTAATCACAGCGACGCCAAACGAAAACGCTGTGTTGTATCATTACATTATTATTGAAAAGGCAGAAGCTGAAGAAATAGGCGAAGACGCGGTAATGCAAAAACTCAATGAAAATGAAAACTACCTCGAAGGCGTTGACGAATGTTCTTGGACAATTAGCTCAAACACAGAATATTATGTTGTTGCACAAGCAAAGAACGCTGACGACAAATGGGGTGAAGTCACAAAAGTTGAATTTGTTGTAGAAGGCGACGCTGTTGAAGAACTAGGCAGCACAGTATTTGAAATCTATCCAAATCCAGCAAGAGAATATGTGAGAGTGACATCAAACGGCAATATTGAAGAATTAAGCGTCTTCACTGTTGACGGCAAGATGGTATATTCACAAAACGTAAATCAACAAGAAACCATGATAGACGTTACAGGATTCCGCAAAGGAACATACATTGTCAGAATGATTATAAACGACGAAATTGTAATTAAACGAATCATGGTGATGTAAAACATATTGAATTTATAGAAACTAGAAGAAGGTCAAATAGTTTTGGCCTTCTTTTTTGTTTGCATATTTGAAATCATAAATTTGGTATAAACAGCAGTATTGTTTCTTTAAATCATGTATCATTGATAGGTTGAATACAGCGCTTTCGCCGTCGAGTTCGAAGCATCGTTATTCGCATTCGCATTCGAAACACCGCCGTTCGCATTCGCGTTGTTGTTGCCACGATAAACCACACGGCTTATAGGGGAACTCTGCCTTGAGTGCGCAAAATTACTCAATGAACAGACATTATTTAGAAATGAAATTAATTTTTCATATTTATTTTAATTCTTCATATTGACAAAATTTAAAAATGTTGTATCTTTGCATCAACGATTCCGTAGCTAATGACTACCGATTCGTTGCAGAAGGAGGGGTGAGTAATCATTCCTCTGACTTTTTATATAAAAGTCTAATATCTTTGTTTTCCACAATCCAGATTTCTTCAATATCTTGTCCTTCCTTGATACGTTGTTTAATAATTCTTTTCATATAAGCATCTGTCAAATTGGGCTTGTCAATGATGATTCTGTTTGACTGCTTGAGTCCGTGAGACAGCATGTTTGAGAATGCTCGTTTGGGATTATCAGTAACAAAACCTTCGTGTTCGTACCATAATCCGTCTATCCTTAAATCAGGACATTTGCCTTCATATTTCGTTCCTATCAAATTGTTATAAATACATTCGTATTTAAATTTTGATGGACGGGACATTTTTGGCGTAAGTTCAACAACCAATCCTTTTTCTGCAAAATATTCGGCTATTTGATATAGCTTATTGTAGTCACTATCGTTCTGATTGACCAAGCGGTTTATTTTGATTATACCGTTTTTGTGCTTGATTTCAATATCACGATTTTCGTAGCAGTTTCTGACAAGCATACACGCTGCGCATACCTCATTGTCTGGAATGAAAGGTTTTGCGAGATTGAGCTTGCCTTTTGCGATGTCACAGTCGCGGCAACTCTTTATGGTGTATGGGTTATAGTCCGGCATAGCCTTTTGTTGTATGCCAGGATTGAACCTGAACAGTCCTCTTGTGTCTTTGCCTGTAGCTGCATCACCGCGCGACATTGCTTCGTCGTGGTCTGTTGCCTAGTATTTTTACTTTCTTACCTGTACGACAGTGCAGCGGCAGTTCCATCCGTTAGGAGGGAAAAACGTCTCCCAGAAAGAGTCGGTGATTGGCAGTGTTACCTTGTTGTTGTGAATTGCTTTAAATTATGTATCTTTGACAGATTGAATACAACTGGTGCGTTTCTTAATATGATTGACATAATGTTGTGAATTGCTTTAAATTATGTATCTTTGAAAGATTGAATACA
>JAFYNK010000091.1 GCA_017548125.1 Bacteroidales bacterium
ATTAACCCAATTTTCCCCACCTAATCAAAAAAAAAAAACGATAAACCTCAATTTACCGTTCTTTCTATTCCTAGCCAATGGCCAATAGCCTTAGTCTTTATTTCTTTCTTCTCTTGAAAATCTTCTTCCTGAAGATAAATCCTGCCATGATAAGGAAAAGGACCGCTAATACTATCAGGGTGATGACGCTAGCCTGGAATGACTGTGGCGCGTATCCTAAGATGAGCATGATTGGGAATCCTAACACGATGGCTGGGAATGTCTGTAACACCAAGTTATTTGCTGCTGGTGTCTCGAACTTAGGGTCAATCTCGCGGAGGAGGATCATGCCGTTACTTGCGGTGCCTGTCAACATGCCGAACATGCTGAGGAATCCTTCGTTGACGTATGTTGGATATAAGTGTTTTGCAGCGGCTTTCAAATAGATGAATGTCGCAATAGCTCCTAAGACGCATACTAATATCAATGGGAAGATGAAGTCTCTTAAGTCGTTGAAGCTGATAGCTGCTGTGCCTGCAACGATCATAATGTCAAAGCAGAATCCGCTGATGCGGTTGAGCAAATAGTTGTTTGTATATTCGCGGTTCATCAATTTGACTTTCTTGAACTTGCTGATCAAAGATTTTGCTATAACGCCGAATAATGTGCCGAACAAGAAGTTAAATCCCCATAACATTGGCTTCAAGGTGTTTGTTCCGAAATCGCCAAGGTCCATCTTCTGGATCGAGTTGACGAAGAGATAAACCAAGAAGTAAACAAACAATACCAAACATATTTGAATTGAGAATTTGTCGATTGATTCGCTGTCTGGAATCTCGTCATCGCTTTGATAATCAGCTAATGTGTTTGTCTGACGTTCTTCCATTTCCTGTACAGAAATAACGCCTCTTCTGCGCAAGATATTGAGATAGATAACACCTATCACGCTACCTACGATAAATCCTATCGCTGCAATTGAAAGGCCGAAGTCCGCTCCTGCAAAGCTGATGCCTTGAAGCTGAGCCTGTCCGTGATAGATAGTGCCGAAATTGAGAGCCTGTCCTGGTCCTTGACCGTATCCCATTGGCAACAAGAGACCGCTGGCATAGAAAATGACTTTACCGAAGTGATACAAAAGTATTGTAGCACCAAGACCAACTAATGCCTGAATTAAATATGTACTTGCAGTGAGTGTTCCGGTTTCAATGATGGTCATTGTGGATGATTTTGATTCTATCTTATTGTTTTTCAATGCGAGTGCCACAAAACCCAAACCGAGTGCGTGGTATGTGATAATCTCCATTGATTGTTTGTTGACGATATTTTCCATTCCTGGAATTGCCTTCAACACGAGTAAAAGCGCTCCGCCTAACAATGCTGATGGAATGAGACTCTTTCTTAAAAATGGAACTTTTCTTCTTAAAATGTTACCTGCTAACAAGCCTATTGCTATGATGCAAAATTGAAGTAACCAACCCCATGCTTCTGGTGTTGCGAACGAAGTTATAACCTCTGCGTTCGCAGCGTTACATAATGTCATTAAAATTTTCATAATTACTCGTTTTTTCAATCGCAAAAATAGTAAAAAAATTTACCATTTTTTAAAAGCAAAACACATTTTTGTATTAAAATACCATTTTCATCTGATTCAACGCCTTTTCAACTATTGAACGAGGGCATGCTAGATTGACTCTCATACAAAATTCACCTTCTTTTCCAAAGATATTTCCAGCATTGAGTCCTAATCCTGCTTCATGAATCATCTTACGATTCAACTCTGCATCGCTGATGCCATAGTCCTTGAAATTCAACCATATCATATATGTGGCTTCTGCCTTGTGAATCCTTATCTTTGGCATCTCTCTCTTGATAAAATCGTATGCAAAATCGATGTTACCTTTAATATAATCAACAAGCTGAGCATGCCACTCATCGCCTTTTTCCATAGCTGCCTTCGTCGCAATCTTGCCGAACACATTTCCCATATCAGCCTCTGTTGAATGAACGAAATCGCAGTATTTCTTTCTAATCTCTTCATTAGGAATGATAACCGTCGATGTCGCCAATCCAGCGAGGTTGAACGTCTTGCTCGCAGCATGAGCGGTAATGCTATTTTGCGCGAACTCTTCTGATAATGAAGCAAATGAAACATGCTTGAATCCAGGCATCACCAAATCGCAATGTATTTCATCGGAGAAAACAAGGACATTATTTCTCATACAAATCTCCCCTAGTCTCATGAGTTCATCTTTTCTCCACGCTCTTCCTACAGGATTGTGAGGATTGCTCAGAATCAACATCTTGGCAGTCTTTGCCTGTTGTTCCAACAAATCGAAATCCATCACATAACCGTCTTCAGTATCGATAAGAGGATTTTCCACCAACTTACGGTTGTGATTATTTACAGCAAAGAAAAATGGATGATAGACAGGAGGTTGTATGATTATCTCATCGCCTTCTTTAGTAAGTCCCATCACTGCCAGATTAAAAGCATTGACGATTCCAGGAGTGAACGACATCCACTCTTTCTTCGTCTCCCACTGATGATGACGTTTAATCCATTGCACAATCGACTCAAAATAAGCGTCTTCACGGAATGTATATCCATAGACATCGCCTTTCGCTCTTTCAATGATGGCTTCACGGATGAAATCGGCAGTAGGAAAATCCATATCGGCAACCCACATCGGGATGACGTCAGCCTTGCCAAAAACCGCTTCTCTCAAATCATATTTGACACATTCTGTGCCAGTTCTATCTATAATCTTATCGAAATCATATTTCATATCAATCTAATTTTATTTAATGCAAATATGAGAATTTATTTGTAAAAAACTTCATTATTTTTTTTTAAAAATATAGAAAATAATTAATCAAAATAAGCCGTTATCTTCTTGCAAATAACCATATCTTTGCAAAATATTTTTTTCAGTTATGAGATTTAAAATTTTATCATTATTTATACTATTATTATCATCAGAAATCCTTATAGGACAGAGCATTAAGGGCATAGTAAAAGACGCGGGAAACAAAGACGCACTGTCAGGCGTTACGGTTTTTGTGGAACCTCTTAAGAAAGGCACATCGACCGACAAAAACGGACATTATCAGCTTTCATTACCTGAAGGAAATTATTCCATCACTTATTCTTTTGTTGGATATATTCCTGTAACAAAAGAAGTAAAAATAAGCAATTCCGACAAGACATTAGACATAAATCTAACTATCGACAACAAAATGCTACAGGAAGTCGTAGTTTCAAGTACGAGAAAAGACGCCAATGTCAGGGAGATGGTAATGAGTGTGCAAAAGATTGATATTGAAAGGATAAAGAAGATTCCATCGTTGATGGGCGAAGTCGATGTCATCAAGACGATACAGCTTATGCCTGGCGTACATGCTGCTTCCGAGGGTTCGTCGGGATTCAGCGTAAGAGGCGGCACTCCTGACCAGAATCTCATCCTTCTTGACAACGTACCTATTTATAATGCGTCGCATTTCCTTGGGTTCTTCTCTATCTTCAACAACGACGTAATAAAAGACGCTACATTATATAAAGGTGACATTCCTGCTATGTACGACAGCCGTCTTTCTTCAGTACTGGACATCAAGACATTAGACGAAGTTCCTCATAAATTCAATATGCAAGGTGGCATCGGATTGCTGACAAGTCGCCTCACCTTGAACGCTCCTTTCAACAAAGGCAGAAGCGCAGTCTTAGTCGGCGGTCGCATCACCTACGGCGGCGTCTTGGCATGTAATCTAATCAAGAATTTAAGAGGCAACTCATTGCATTTCTACGACTTCAACGCTAAGATAATGCATACAATCAACAATAAGAACAGAGTTTTCGTCTCAACATATCTCGGCGACGACGTATTAGGCGTAAATGATTTGTTGACAATGAAATATGGCAATAAAAACGTCACAACACGCTGGAACCATATCTTCAACGAACAGCTGACTTCCAACCTTTCCATCTTCTACACAAAATACAGATATGACATCGGCATCGACATGGATCCATACAAATTCAACATCATCGCTGGCATTGAAGATGTCTCCGCAAAATACGATTTCACTTATCTTATGAACGAAAACATCACTTCTCGTTTCGGCGCTTCTGCCACTTTCCATCAATATGGACAGGGCAAACTGAAGGATAAAACCGGCGCTATCGCCGACTTCCTTGGCGTTGATCCAGCGAGCGAAGTAGTGCGAAAAGGTTTAGAATATGCCCTTTATTACACCAACGACCATAAACTAGGACCTTTGTTCTCAATAAGATACGGATTACGTCTCTCAATGTTCCAGAATGTCGGCAAAGAGACTTTATATCTTTTCGACGATAATTACGAATGCTACGACCAGATAGATTATGGTCCTGGAGAAGTATTCAACACCAAAGTCAACCTCGAACCTCGTCTCGGAGCGATATATCAAATTGATGAGTTTTCATCAATAAAGGCGTCTTATCTGAGAACCGTACAATACGCACAAATCGCCACCAACGCGACAGGCGGCATTCCTTTCGACTTATGGTTCCCTTCCAGTCCTAACATAGATCCTCAAAAATGCGATCAGTTTGCATTGGGTTATTTCCGTAATTTCATGAACGACAATATAGAAACTTCCGTAGAAGTTTATTACAAGAAAATGCATAACGTCATCGACTTCGCCGACAACGCTTCTTTCATAGGCAATTTATACATCGATGGAGAAGTAAGAAAAGGAACAGGTTACGCTTACGGCATCGAGTTCCTTGCAAGGAAAAACTTCGGTGACCTTTCTGGTTGGATTTCTTATACTTACAGCAAATCAAAGAGAAAGACACCAGGCATCAACTTCGACAGAGAATACGTGTCACCTTACGACAAACCTCATAACATCAGCATTGTCCTTAATTACGCTGTAAACAAACGCTTCGACGTATCTGCCACATGGGTTTACACCACAGGACAGCCTGTCACCTACCCTTGCGGAAAATATACAGTAGATGGAATAACATACGCAATCTACGACGGAAGAAACAACAGCAGATATCCTGATTATCATCGTCTTGACTTATCAGCAACCATCAAATGCAAGGAAAAGAAAAACTGGCAAGGCGAATGGAACTTCTCAGTCTATAACGCATACGGACGTAAAAACACATGGGCGGTGTTGTTTGTAACAGAAGGCAACACTATCAACACTCAAAAAGTCGCGATTTTCTCATTCATCCCATCAGTATCATATAACTTCAAATTCTAAACAAAATGAAAAAATATAACACCTTATTAATATCAATGCTCATCACATCATTTTTGATGACATCTTGTATTGAAGATTTTAGAATCGATACAGAAGACGGAGAACATCTTGTAGGGATAAATGGTTATTTTACAAACGAATACAAGAAACATCAGATTGTCATCAGCAAGACAACTGACTTCTATTCAGAAGAAGACGCCGAGATGATTTCCGGCGCGGAAGTCTTTATCCACGATGGCGTTGACACTATTTATTTTGAAGAAACAGATATAAAAGGATATTACGAAACTATAGATTCTGTTGCAGGTGTTGCGGGCAGAACTTACTATCTTTCAGTTAATATCGTTGATGAAGACGGATTACATAATTATTATTCACAATCTACAATGAGAGAAAACATCAGTCAGATCGACTCAATGGTTGTAAAAGAAGTCGAGGATGACTTTGCAAGTAATTTTATGGGCGCAGCATCATACACGATGACAAACCTATATCCTTATTTCCAATCTGTTGATGACCCAGAGACAAATTATCTCATAAATATAATCGTCAACGACACCACAGTCATGAATGTCTCTTATTTGCAATGCAACAGCCTTTCTTTGAAACATCTGGCGGGAATGTATTTCAACGGTTCTGAGATGGTTGGTATGATTGGCGAGCAGAGCGTACATACATTCAAGACCACACAAGGCTATTATGACAACGACAGCATTTATTATTTTGACATGAATTATTATCCAATCGTAACAGAAGGTGACAAAGTTACCCTTTGTATATATAGCGTAAACCCTGAATTTATCACTTATAAAAATGACATTTCGAGCAGCTTTGGATCCAATCCGATGATGGGAATGCCGTATAATGTCGCCACAAACATATACCCAGGAGGCACTGCAGTAGGCTTTTTCGAGGCATTATCAGTAACAAAAGGCAGTTTTATATATTGATAATCAACCAATAAAAAATATTTTAAAAAAAGTTTATTTTTTTGTTGGAAGTTAAGAAATAAACCGTATCTTTGCAGCGTCTTTTTAAGGCAAGTTCTTAATGACAGATTGGGGGAGTCGCATAGTGGCAATTGCAACAGACTGTAAATCTGTCCTCGGATGAGTTCGGTGGTTCGAGTCCACCCTCCCCCACGAAAGAAGCACTTCAAACGAAGTGCTTTTTTTGTTTTTAATCCACGTATCTTTTAAGACAATAAATCATCCACGAAATTTCACCAACCTTATACTATTTTTTACTTCGTTAAAGTTTAGTGCCTTTTCGTAGATGTTTATCTTTCAAGATTATTTTCCGCGCTCTGCCATCAATATCTTGATTTCGTTTTCATTGATTCCAACCATAGCTTCGCCGAGATCTTCGCTCAGTTCTGCTAATATCTTTGGATTTTTGTAGTTAGCGACAGCATTGACAATAGCCTTCGCTCTTTTCATTGGATCGCCGCTTTTGAAAATACCGCTTCCAACGAACACACCTTCAGCGCCGAGTTGCATCATCAAGGCTGCATCGGCAGGAGTAGCAACTCCACCAGCAGCAAAATTAGGAACTGGCAATTTTCCATTGTCATGTACATATTGAAGCAATTCATAAGGAACTCTCATCTCTTTAGCAGCTTCATACAACTCATCGACATTAAGAGAAACAACTCTTCTCATCTCACTCTGCATCATACGCATGTGACGAACCGCCTGTACGATGTCGCCAGTACCAGCTTCACCCTTGGTTCTAATCATCATAGCGCCTTCAGAAATACGACGCAATGCTTCACCCAAATCTCTAGCACCACAAACGAAAGGCGCATTGAACTGACGTTTGTCAACATGATACACGTCATCAGCTGGAGAAAGAACTTCACTCTCATCAATATAATCGATGCCGATAGCTTCAAGAATCTGCGCTTCAACAAAATGACCGATACGACATTTTGCCATAACAGGAACATTGACTGACTTTTGTATCTCTTGTATCATTTTAGGATCGCTCATACGTGATACGCCACCTGCCATTCTGATATCAGCAGGAACTCTTTCCAACGCCATAACTGCCATTGCACCAGCAGCCTCTGCAATACGAGCCTGCTCTGGATTTGTAACATCCATTATAACACCACCTTTTAACAACTCTGCAAGGTTACGATTTACTTCTTTATTTTCTTTCATTTTGACATAATTTTAAAAACGATGCAAAGAAAGATATTATCAGAATGCTTAATTAAATTATATTCCGATTTTATAAAATCTTATTCCGATAATCACAAATTTACTTCAATCTGAAAGCAGACGGAGTTTCTTTCTCGTTTTTAATGAAGAAGGAAGTAAAAGCTGATTGCGATGAAAATCCAAGTCTAATTGAGATTTCCTGTATGCTATAGTTTGTCGATTCCAAAAGTATTTTGGATTCCTTTATTATATAATCAGAAATGAGTTGTTTAGGCGATATGCCAACTATATCATTAGTAACTTGCGACAGATAACGCGTTGACACACATAATTTATCAGCATAGAAAGACACATCATGCGATTTATGATAATTCTCGCTTACAAGCGACATAAACTTATTGTAAACCACAGTCTTTCTGGAATGCTGTATTTTTTCAGACACCGCATAGACGACTTGCTTATGCATATAATCGTGAGCCTTGTCTATCGCCGTCACGATATCGTCACCGAATGCGAGACGCGTCGCTATCGCGGAAGAAAGCGCTCCCCCGACTCCATGTTTCTGCCAACCTTCTGTATTATGCGACGTAAAGAAATGCGACTTACCATTTTCATAAAGCAAGGCAGTAAGCAAACCATCGTTATGTTTGGAAGAACGCAGCATCACAGATTCCACGCCCATATCAATAAAAGCGCGTACTGCCGCAACCATATCATCATCCGTATTGATTTTAATGCTCAGCATCTTCTCAGCTTCATTGCTACGCAATATCAGCAGCGTCGATATCGGAAGCAGATGCTTTTTAATTGCAGATATGGTTTCATCACAAACAAGCTGCTTACCTTCTGAAGAGAAAATTCCAGGAACAAGTACTATCTTTTGCGCTGCAACAATCTCATTCTTCAACATCTTTATTGTTGACGTATCACGAACAAGACCTATCTTAACGACCTTAGGATGCGACTCCTTCACTATCGCTCTCACCTGCCCTATTATCATCTCTGGCGACAAGTCTTCGATGAAGGTTTCACCGTTTTCATTCTGAGTCGTCACGGACGTTATCGCGGTCAAGGCATAAGCGCCAAGAGCTGATATTGTCCTTATATCAGCCTGAACACCGACCACGCCAGCGCCGTCAGAACCATTGATTGTCAATATAGGAATCAGTTGAGGCATATAAATATTTTACTTATTGCAAAGATAAGTAAATCTCTACATAAACACTTCATATCATAAGAAATGTTTTTGCCATACAATTGACATATAAAATTGTCATAAAGTAAAATATTTTTTACATTTTGTATTGTTTATTTGATTTTAATATATATATTTGCAAAGTCAAATCTTAAATTTAATTCATTATGAAAACAAATTACCTACTTCCAACAAGTTTTAAGAAAATCGGTTGGATCATGATTGTAATCTCATTGATTTATTACGTAATGTATATGACATTCGATTGGGCTACAATCTATTTCAAGATGCCATCTATATTCAATGATGGAAACTTTTTTACAATGGTAAAAACTGAGATTTATTCCACATTCCTGCCTATTGTGGCATTAAGTGGATTTTTATTCATAGCGTTTTCAAAAGAACGTGACGAAGATGAATATATTGGAAAAATCAGAGAACGCTCATTCGTCTTTGCTGCATTATTTTCCAGTTTATTGATTATCCTCTCCACATTATTTATTTTCGGATTAGACTATCTCAACATATTAATAATGGACTTTTTCGTATTTTTGTTTGTTTTTACAGTTAAATTCCAAATTGAACTTTGGAAATTTAGAAAGGAAAATAAAGATGAAGAATAATATTAGAGTTGAAAGAGCCATACAGAAGATTTCACAAGAGCAACTTGCGGAAAAAGTTGGTGTAAGTCGTCAGACTATAAACGCAATTGAATTAGCAAAATACATTCCATCAGGCCTGGTAATGATGAAAATAGCTGCCGTTTTCAACAAAAATGTAAACGATATTTTCGAACTCGAAGACAGTGATTGGAATTGATCAATACTACACAAAACAACTATAAATCAATAGTATATTACGAGATAACATGAATTCATGTTATCTCTTTTTTAATATAATCTTTCTATAAAACTCCGCTTTCGCCTCCACTTTCATAGGATAAGCTCGCGATGACGATGGCATTCTCCAGAAGTTGATAACTCTATCGTTATAGATTATCTCCGTCTCCTCTCCTACTTTCGGTTCTTCACATTGGAAAATATCAATGATAATATCAGTCGCCTTCTGCCCTGTTGTCACGATTTTTTCACATTCAGGCAAGATTTCCAACAACTCTTTTACATCTGTCCGCTTCACAACTTCAAGGAATTTATCGGAAGCATTGTCTTTCAGACGAATGATTTCAGAAGCGGTATCGTATAAAGCAAAGCCTTTATCTTTACATAAATCTACAATCTTGTCTTTATCGAAACGCTTCTCTCCTTTTATCTCAAAATGATGCTTGTCGTTATAAAAGATAAGTCCCCATATTCTCCACATATCGTTTATCCAGTTAGGATAAAAGAACTCCATCGACCATTTCTCTTTCTTCGGAGGAAAACTGCCGAGCATAAGAATCTTGGCGTTCTCCGGAAGAAACGGCTGCAAAGGATGAGATTCAATTGTATTGTTGTTCATACTAGCTAATCAAAATACTTCTTTCGTATAGAAACATTGGATCGAATCCTATTTCATTATTCCAGTCAACTGTAAAATGATCTAAAGCAAAAGATTTAAAATAGTCTAAATCACATAATTTTTGACAAATACCTTTTCCAATCAACGGAGCAAAATCCATCAATCTGACTTCTTCATTATTAAATGTCAATCTTAACACATAATTTTCGACATATTCTGCTTTTACTATTTTTAAAATTATATTGTCCATAATTATTTCAATGGTTCTATTTTATTTGCCAATTCATAATTTGAAAGCAACCTCCAATTTTCCAACAGTTCTTCTTTATGAATATCAAGCCATTCATAAACTAATTTCAATTCACGTCTTGGCAAAGAGCCAGTCACTATCCCCTCTTCTATTGTTATCACAGCTTCGTAATCATTATACCAAACGTGAAAATGCGGCGGATTATGATCATCAATATACATATAGATTATAATCCCATAAAATCTGCTAATTTCAGGCATACTACATTAAATTAAGATTTCACTATTTTGATTTTACTTTTGCAAAGATATAATTTTACATATAATCGTTCTAAACAAAAAAACAATCTTTGCTATTCGAAAACAAAAATAATAATTTTAACATCCTTTTGTCAAGGGCTTAACATAACTATTTTTCGATTTTAACAATTTTTAACATAATGTTAACGGAATTAAGAAATTTATGTTAATGGAATCATAAATCTTATGTTAATATTTGTTCATTATCTCTGAACTTATTTATAAAAAAATTAAAATTTTCATAATCATCTTTTTAATATTATTATAAATTTGCGTTATAAAACAAATCAGATAACATTTAAAAGACTATTTATGAAAAAACTATTATTCACATTATTAGTTATTCTATCATTCAGTGGTTTAAGTTTCGCACAAGTCATTGACAATGAATTACAAAACGTAATAAACCAAAAGACTAATGAAATGATAAGTGTCAACATCATTCTCAAGTCACAGTTGAACCTCAAGAGTTTAAGCGACAGAGCCGAAGGCATCACCGACAAACGCGTCAGACGCGACATGCTCATCGACGAGCTGAAGACCTTCGCCGAAAAAGAACAAGCAGAAATCATCTCCATCCTCAAAGCTGAAGAGAAAAGCAGAAAAGTCACCGACATCGAGAGCAGCTGGATTTCAAACCACATCAACTGCACAACGACAAGCGACGTCATTTACATGTTGGCAGAGCATCCTCAGGTTCTGATGATCGGCTATAACGAAGAGAAAATGCTTCTCTGGGACGAAAAATCTTCCAAGGCGTCGCCTGGCGACCAGATTATCGACAATGTCGTCAAGGTCAAAGCCGACAAAGTCTGGGAGACTGGAGTCACAGGCAACGGCGTTGTTGTCGCCATCATCGACTCTGGCGTCAACTACAACCATGTTGACCTTGCCGACCACTTATGGGACGGCGGCGCGCAATTCCCACATCACGGTTACGACACATACGGCAACACCAACGACCCTATGGACGGATTCGGACATGGAACACACTGCGCTGGCACTATCTGCGGCGACGGCACATCAGGCACCAAGACAGGCATGGCACCTGACGCCACCCTTATGATTATAAAATGCGTCAGCGATGAAGGCATGGGCGGCGCTAACGACATCAACAACGGCATGCAATGGGCGATAGAACATCACGCAGACGTATTGAGCATGTCGCTGGGCATCCCTTCTTCTTCGATAGCAGACAGAACGATGCTTCGCCGAACAAGCGTGACAGCTTTGGAACTTGGCATCGTAGCAGCCGTAGCTGTCGGCAACGAAGGCAATAACGAATTATTCTACCCTATCCCTGACAACGTCAGAGTACCAGGCAGCTGCCCTCCACCATGGATCCACCCTGACCAAGCTGGTAACGCTGGCGACCTGTCATGCGTCATCGCCATCGGAGCTGTCAACTACAACGACGAAGCAGCTTACTTCTCATCACACGGCCCTGTCACATGGAAAGCCACAGAATTTGCTGACTACGCTTATCAGCCAGGCATCGGCCTCATCCGTCCTGACGTTTGCGCTCCTGGCGTCGATATCATATCCCTCGACTACACGACAACCGATGGATTCACCAAAATGAGCGGAACATCAATGGCAACACCTTGCGCCGCTGGCGTCATCGCTCTTATGTTAGACAAAAACCCTGAACTGACTCCTGCCGACATCAGCAGAATATTAGAAACAACAACACATAAAATCAGCTCTAGCAAAAATAACTACACCGGCTCCGGACGCATCGACGCATTGGCAGCAATCAACGCCATCGAATGCGGCGACTTCAAATACGTAAACCACATCATCAACGACGAAGAAAACAACAACAACGGCAACTTGAACGCTAGCGAACAAGTAAAGTTACAAGTGACTGTCGAAAACACTTCTGAAGCATCATACAACAACGTCAAAGCCATTTTGAGAAACACCAATCCTTTGGTAAGAATAGACGACTCTATCGCTCAAGTCAATAGCATAGGTGCCAACGAGATATTCTCAGTAACAGAAGGCTTCTCTTTCTTGGTTGACGAGACAGCTGATTACAGAACTATGTTAGGTTTCGACGTATATTTCTACGATGAAAACAACGAACTCATCTCTTTCGTAAGAGTCCCTGTTAAAGTTCAAGAAAAAGCATTGGATTTCGCGACAGTGATAATCAAGAATGACGACAACAATAACGGCATATTAGAAGCTGGCGAGACAGCCGACTTTGGCGTCGTTATCAACAACATAGGCAACGAGATTTTCACAAGTTCATTAGGCAAGCTATCAAGCATCAGCAATAAAATAACCATCAACACCAACGAAGTCACTTTCAATCCTATCGCAGGACAATCTTCTGATGTTGCCTTCTTCAACGTCACTTTGGGAACCAATGTAGAAGACTCTTTCAGCATTCCTTTCGAACTTAAATTAGAAACAGCATCATCAACAGAGATATTCACCTTCTATTATTCAAACAAATGCAATATCGTCTTTGAACTTAAAGACAGTTATGGCGACGGATGGGACGGTGCAGCTATCCTTGTAAAATACAGCGACGGCTCTGCCGATGACGCTTTCACTGTCAGCGAAGCAGACGGCGCAAGCAAGACTTACACCAAAGAAATTAACAACGGTGTTGAAGTAACTCTCGAATGGATCAAAGGCGCATGGGATTCTGAATGCAGCTTCGTTGTGAAGAAAGAAAACGGCTCTGTCATCTACAGCAGCCCACAAAGCTTAAGCAGCGGCTTCTTATACTCATGGATCAACGACTGCACATTCCAAAACAACAACTACGAAATGTGCGACGGCGTCCAGAATCTGGAAATAGAATCAGAATATCCTGTCATCATAAAATGGGACGCTCCTGCTTCTGACAACGCTCTCTATTATGAAATTTACCGCGACACCAGATTCATGGGAACGACAGAAGAACTCGAATTTAACGACGCGACAGCCATAGGCACGTTCAGCTACGAATACAGCGTACGCCCTATTTACAACGACTGCTCAGGACACTCATCACACATCAACATAGAACACATAAGCGGCGAAGACTTAATGGAAAACATCTCTATAGATGCATCAGTATATCCTAACCCATCAAGAAACGACTTCACTGTTACATGCGAAAATATGACAAGAGTATCAGTATATAACATTATGGGAGCTATGATTTTTGACGCAGAAACAAGCGGCAGCAATTACATCATCAGCGATCTCAACGCTGGAGTCTATTTCATTAGCATTGAAACAAATAACGGCTCAACAGTACGCAAAGTCGTCAAATTGTAAGACATTCGTCGTAATATTATAGAAAACACAAAGGTGTCGGATGAAAATCCGGCACTTTTTTTTATCACATAAATTTTAAAACACAATACAACCATTTAACAGTCAATAATTTACCCCCTCAGTTTTTTTTAAAAAAAACTTGGATTTCTCAAAAATAATTTTAACCTTTGTGAAGCGAAACGTATTGTCAAACAACACAAAATCAATCGCCATGAAAAGATCTACAATCATTCTTATAATGTTGTTTGTTGCGACAACATTTGCCAACGCTCAGGATGCCATGGGAGTCAAAAATCTCAAGGGTAACTTCATCGAAGAAAACAAGGTTAAATTATCTTGGCTCAATGAAGACACTGGTCCATACTTCAATCCTGAATGTGACATAATCACTCATGAAAAAGCAGGATATAACAATAATTATGACGTAAGTTCTTTGCACAGCGGACTTACTTCTTTAGGATTCAATGCCGACAAAAACGCCGGATTCCAGATCATGGACAAGTTCACATGTCACGAAACCTTCAGTCTAAGATTCTTCGTATATGCAAGCGCGTCTCCAGCGTCAACAATTGACGGCGCATATCTGACAATCTACGACGGCGACCCTTTGAATGGCGGTAACATAATTGCTGGCGGCGACGATGTCAACCGTCTGGAAAAAAGTTCTAATGCATTTATTTATAGAACAGAAGAAAACGATTTCTCCGATGTAAGTCGTCCTGTTTTTTACGTCGATGTCAACGCGATAGAACTCAGCGATAACCATGAAGAAAACACATTCTGGTATGTTGTGTCATTCACAGGAACTTCCGACGACGACATTCATATTGTGCCAAGAACAGTAATGGGCGAAACCGCAACAGGTGAAGCAAGAATATACACAAGTGAAAACGATTGGCAACCAATGCTTGACGAAGGCACACAAACACAACAAGGCGTTGCTTTCGAGACTATCGGCCATGAAGACATCAGCGGAGTCGTGACATTAGTCGATGCTTGCAACATCTTCCGCAACGACGAACTCGTCGAACAGTTTGTCCCAAGCGATTCTTATGTAACTTACATAGACGAAAATGCTGATCATGGCGTAAATATATACGGAGTTCAAAATGTATATACCACTTATTTTGAAGGCGTTTCTGATATATACTATTGCGACGTACGTCCATCATATTCTCCAAAGAACTTTGAATGCAGTTCTGAAATACTTGAAGACAATACGATGATAAACCTTCTTACATGGCAAAAAGAAGACGACATGCAAGCTGAAGACGTCAAGACATATTACGAAATATACCGCAAGAAATCATCAGAAGAAAACTACAAACTAATCAAGACGATTGCTAAGGTTGACGGACAGCAAGATTATGAATACGAAGATCTTGCACCAAGAAACGCATACGAATACAAGATAAACACATATAATATTTATGAAACGGGAGCTTCTGAAAGTCAGTATGCAACAGCAGAAGGAAATGTTTTATATCAATCTTTCTTCGGTAATGACTCGACGAGAATAAATATTTATGATTCTCATATTATTGATGGTGAGACGACTTATGTTACATCTATTTACAATAGCGATACCGTTAATATAAATGGAAATTTATATTATAAAACTAGCGGAGGCGACTATTTATATAGTATATTATATTACAGGGAAGATGTTGAAACAGGAAGGTTATATCAGTATGTTGAGAGGAATGATATATATGTCGGTGACCTTAAGGTTGAAGTGTTGATTTGTGATATGTCGCTCAATGTAGGAGACACATTCCAATTTCCGCATGAACTTGATTACAATACAAATGATTACAATTCTTATTGGGAACCTATTATAGGTATCGTGACTGATGTAAGATATGAAAACGGTAAAAAAATAATTGAATTTGATGATCAGGTGGGTTGGCATCTCGGTATAGACTCTGGTTATCCATTAACATTTACAGAAGGGGAATTCCCAAATCTCATTCCAACAAACGGATTGTGGCAATATAACGAATTGTTATGTCAGTTTAAAGATGGTGAGCAGACATACCATAATCCAGATTTCGAGGAGTGTTATTACAAATCGGCATCTGTTGAAGAAATAGAATCAAGCAATGTCACAATCAAACCGACATTATTGTCAAACGGCGAAACAATCTCCATCGAATCCGATTCAGAGATAAAAGACGTGAAGATGGTTGACATGCTTGGAAGAAAGATGAACGTTTCAGTCAACAATACAAACGGTATTTCTTGCCAAGTAAACATGAATCAGAAATGCAACTCCGGCATTTACTTAATTATTGTTGAGACACAAGATGGATGCTTTTATGAAAAGATTGTGGTGAGGAATTAGGAATTAGAAACTCTGAATAGAAAAAACCTCAGAATCTCATTTTTTGAAGTTCTGAGGTTTTGAATTTTAAAAAAGCGCTTGTTGTCTTGTTGTCTTGTTGTCTTGTTGTCTTGTTGACTTGTAGTCTTAATTATTTCTCTGATATAAATACCTCTTGATGCTCTTCTTCGGCGTTCTCTCGAAGGCTTCCGACATCACTTCTATCTTCTTAAGTTTCGCGTAGTTAGGTAAATCCTTATTCACTTCAGGCAATGTGTCTTCTATATATTTGATGAAAGTCGCCTGATCCATGCCTTCTTTCGCTGCTGTGTCGAAGTCAGGATAGATGAGAGCGGTCAATCCACCGTTGTCTTCTATGACCAACGACTCGAGGACGTAAGGACGTGTATCCAATACCGCTTCCACTTCTTCAGGATAGATATTCTGTCCAGAAGGACCGAGAATCATGCACTTAGAGCGGCCTCTGAGGAAAAGATAACCGTCAGCGTCGATGATGCCCATGTCGCCAGTATGCAACCAACTGTCTTTATCGAGGACTTCTCTTGTCGCCTCTTCGTTCTTGTAATAACCCAAGAACACGTTAGCGCCTTTAACGAGAAGTTCACCAGGGATGTTAACCGAATCTGGAGAGTCAATTTTCATTTCCATATTAGGAACTATCTTACCGCAAGAATACAACTTAGCAGTCTTGTAATCATCGTATGTGATGATAGGAGCGCATTCTGTCATGCCGTAACCCACTGTGAATGGGAATTCCATCTTCTTGAAGAAAGACTCCACCTCTTTGTTGAAGGCAGCGCCGCCGATGATAACTTCATAGAACTCGCCGCCGAAAGCGTTGACAAGCTCAGTCTTGATCTTATTCATAATAAACTGGTCAAGAAGCGGAAGTTTAAGAGCGAACTTGATGCCTGCATTCTCGATGACAGGCTTCACCTTGCTCTTGTATATCTTCTCGATGATGAGAGGCACCGCGATTACCAAAGTAGGCTTGACTTCTGCGAGCGCCTGCATGATAATCTTAGGACTTGGGAGACGTGAGAGGAAGAAAACGTGACAACCTCTTGTCAGCTGATATAACACCTCAAACATAAGACCGTACATGTGTGCGCATGGCAACATTGAAACGACTCTTGACGTATTGTTGATTTGAGGAAGCACTGTCTCAGCGAATTCGATGTTGGAACGTATTGCACGATAAGGAATCATGACACCTTTTGAGAAACCCGATGTTCCTGAAGTATAGTTGATGATAGCCAGCTCATCGGCTGCGTCTTCATAATAATTCAACGAATCTGGAGCAAATTCCATCGGATAATGTTTTCCAAAAAGTTCATTGAGATGTTCACGACTTTCTGTTATCTTTTCATTAGCTGCATAAAGAAGCTTGAAAGTGTTAACCTGAATGACAGCCTGAAGATCAGACATATCAATTTCAGAAAGACCTTCCCATATCACTTCATCAACGAAAAGTATCTTAGCTTCAGAATGATTTACAAGATGGTTTATGTTACTTGGCTTGAATTCGTGCATCAAAGGAACAGGCACTGCGCCGTATGTCAAAGCCGTAAGAAAAGAAACGACCCAGTTGGCTTGGTTTCTTGAACATATCGCCACCTTATCACCTTTTTCAAGACCGCATTCTTCAAACATAATATGAAGCTTTGCTATTCTTCTAGCCATGTCTCTATAGTGCAGAGTCACACCCTGATAGTTTGATATAGCCGGTCTATCCCAGTTCTCTCTGAAAGATTTTTCAAAAATCTTGTTAACAGATGTAAAATTCATTTTCAAAGTTATTAGTTAATAATTTAGTTCATCGGTACAAAGATAAGAAAAAAAGTAAATGCATTTACCAATGTTTTTATAAAACTCAGAGCTTCAAAATTTCAGAATCTCAAAAATTTCTGATGTTTTAAAAGGGTACAATTCATTATAGTTTCAAATCACAATACATCAATCGCGTTAAGATTGTTTCTGTGATTGGAATTTTATATTGTTCCCCTTCCTCTTGTTCATTTTCGTACAGATAACGAAAATTATTTAACTCATAAAACTTAGTGGTTCTACCATTATTATACGCATCAACGACTATGAATCTACATCCTGTTTTATTATCTGAATGTCGAAACCATTCTTTTATGAATTGTAACAACTGACTGCCAATATTCTGATTTTGGAAGCACTTGTTAATACCAAGTCGTCCTATTAATACTGCAGGATAAGATCGTCCCCTCTTGTTATTATTTATAGTTCTATTCAATCTGTTTCTCACCTTATTATTGAGATTTACAGTTTTTATACTATCGTTAGCGAGTGTAAACAGAGCAACTATTTGATAAGGTTTTTCATCTGTAATCCAACAATATGTTTTTCCCATCAATTCATCTGAATACAATTCTGCTTCATTATGAAAGAATTCATCCAAATCACTATTTCCACAACTAAAGTCCGAACAATGTTTAAATATTTCATTATTAAAAGGTAACATTATACATTGTTCGTACAATGAGAACTTTTTCATATTATCAGAATTTGAATTTCTTAGACTTCTCTATAAATCGTTCTAGTCGCTCAATGTCTGCATCCGATAATTTAGGTGTCTTTAATGATTTATTACGATCAGCTTCTCTGTCAAAATTCACAGCTGATTGTCCTGTTAGAATAGGTGATGATTTTATAAATACTGCCATAACTTTTGGTTTTTAAACACTATGCAAAAATATAATATTATCCAATAGAAGTCAAGAGTTTTTATCTTAAAAATTATTAACAATCAACCAGTTGAACACACAAGAAGATTGAGAGGAACAAATGGTTAAGAGTTAATCAACTCTAGTTCCTCCACTTCCTCTACTCCATCTAATTTAAAAAAACTTGTTGTCTTGTTGCCTTGTAGTCTTGTAGTCTTATTGACTTTTTTATATCTTTGCAAAAAATAAAAAAAATCATGGAAGAAAAAATGTTTGACCCTAATGCAGCGGCTGCTCTTGGCTCAGGTATCTACGGTTTGCCATGCACAGCAGAAGAAGCTGAAATCATAATCATCCCTGTTGAATGGGAACTCACAACTAGTTATAACAGAGGCACTGTCAACGGTCCTCAGGCTGTCTTCGACGGTTCTATGCAGGTTGACCTCCACCACCACGATTATCCTGAGGTATGGAAACGCGGCATCTGGATGGACGAATTCCCTCAAGAATTACGAGAACTGCACGATGAACTCGTACCACTCAGCGAAGACATCATCGACGGCATCGAAAGCGGCGACGTTGACGAAAACCCAGAAGCTTACGAAGACAAATACGTGGCGATAGAGAAAGGCTTCGACACTATGTTCGCTTGGCTTAAAGACAGAATCGCTTACTGGAAGTCACAAGGCAAGAAAGTCGGCCTCCTCGGCGGTGACCACAGCACCCCTCTCCCATATCATACTTATTTCAACGAACTCGGTGAAGAATATGGCATCATACACGTCGATGCTCACAGCGACCTAAGAATAGAATTTGAAGGATTCAAATATTCTCACGCCTCCATCTTCTATAACACAATGAAATACGACAACATCGAGAAACTCGTCCAAGTTGCAATACGCGACTACTGCGACCAGGAGAAAGAAATCATCAACAACTCTGAAGGAAGAATGGTGGTGTTCTACGACCGCGACAACCGCAGAAAGATGTACGAAGGCGCTACCTGGAAATCAATATGCGACGACATCATCGCACAGCTTCCCGACAAAGTCTATATCTCCATCGACATCGACGGCCTCGACCCTAAACTATGCCCTAACACAGGAACACCAGTACCAGGCGGCATGGAATACGAAGAAATGATGTACTTGTTAAACAGAGTCAAAGAAAGCGGCAAGGAAATAATAGGCTTCGACCTCTGCGAAGTGTCACCAGGCGAAGACGAATGGGACGGCAACGTCGGAGCAAGAGTATTGTATCACCTCTGTGGAATTATTTAATTTTGACTAAAGACTAAAGGCTAATGACTAAAGATTGATGGACGACATTTAACTTTAGTCATTTGTCTTTTGCCATTAAACATAAACAAAATGAGTCTTAATAGTTTTTTACAATTTTTCGTGACTAAGGAAACCAAGTTTTTCCCTATTTACACCAAACAGGCTGAGTTGCTGGTTCATGCGACAAAGACATTGATTGAGATGCTTAAAGTTGACAACTACGAAGAACGTAAGTTGTTAGGCCGCCAAATCAAGAAAGACGAGACCGACGGCGATGAGCTGTTCCGCAATCTGTACAAGATGCTCAACATAACATTCATCACTCCTTTCGACAGAGAAGACGTCAACGAATTGGCAGCCAATATGGACGACTGCCTCGACATCATCGACGACTGCTCCAAAAACATATTGATGTACAAGCCAAAACGCATCGACAGCCAGATTCTTGAGACAGCACAATATCTCAACGAATGCGCCATTTATCTTATCGACATCATCAAGATGCTGGAACATATATCATTAAACCATAACGACATCATCGAGAAATGCGACAAGATCAAACACATAGAACACACCATCGACGCCATATATTCGGATTATATCAGCAACCTGTTCAACGACGAGCCTGACTATATCGAGCTTATCAAGAACAAAAACATCGCCGAGACATTCGAAGGCGCCAGCGACGTCATCAAGAACGTCGCCGATACAATAAGAACAATAGTCATCAAGAATTCGTGATATGTTAGTATTTGTCATCGCCGCATCTTTGATATTGGCGTTATTAATCACATTTTTAAACGGCATGAACGACGCAGCCGACGCAGTGTCGTGCCTCATCACCACCAAGGTGCTGACTCCTTTCAAAGCTGTCGCATGGGCTGCATTATGGTCGTTTCTGGCATACTTCATCTTCAACTCGCATGTCGCCGAAACCATGACACACGGCATTGTCGAGAGCAATTTCATCGACCCTTACGTGGTGTTCTGCGCTTTAACGGGCGCCACCTCTTGGATATGGATATGCACCAAACTAGGATTGCCAATATCGTCATCACAAGCGCTCATCGGCGGCCTCATCGGACCAGTATGGTTCACCTTCGGATCTGCCGCGCTGGTATCAAAAGGCATACTCGTCATCTTGGCTTTCATGATACTTACTCCATTGTTAGGAACCATCCTTGGATTCTTCTTCATGTGCTTGATAATGCGTATCTTCAAAAACGCCAACAAGAAAAAAACGGACAAGATATTCAAAAAGTTACAGCTTGTATCCTCAGCAGCATTCAGCTTAGGACACGGAGCCAACGACGCACAGAAGACAATAGGACTCATTTCAATAATGCTGTTCACATCATTGCAATCGCCCGACATCACAGAAGGCTTACGTCATATCATGGCAATATTCTTCGACATTGAAAAAGGTTATCATATACCTCAGATTGTCGCTGTCATTTGCTACCTTATGATGGCATTAGGAACTATGGTCGGAGGCAAGAACGTCATCAAGACTACAGGCACAGGCATCGTCAAGATAACACCTGAGAAAGGATTCTGCGCCGAAACAATAGGCGCCTCAACAATAATAACATGCTCCATCTTCGGCATTCCCGTCAGCACATCGCACAGCATTGTCGGCTCCATCATAGGTGTCGGTCTGACCAACGGCGTCAAATGCATCAACTGGGGAACAGCCAAAAGCATCATCTGGGCATGGCTGCTGACAATACCAGCGCCGCTGCTTATCTCAGGAATATTGTATTCGATACTTAAATAAAACACACTGATATTTAAGAAAAACTAAAGGGATTAGAGAACAAAAACATCTAATCCTTTTTTATTTTAAAAATCCAAAATCCATCTCCAATATCCATCTCCAATATCCGTTTCCAACATCCGTTTCCCGTTGAGACGTGTCAATGTTTTTTATTTTTTGCAGGATACATTGACGCGCAGCACAACGATACGAATCCACACTTGCCGCATTAAGAATTGTTGAAGCTTTAGAAGAATCTTCTTTTGTCAAGACTGATATTCCAAACACCAAACAAAAGAAAAAGATGTATTTTACAAAAATATATGAACTTAAAGCCACATTGACAGATTTAGGAGATGTAAAAATAATCATAGGAGAAAGAAACAACAAAAGAATAATTCATTATTGTATTACCCACAAAAAAATAAAGAGCGGTTGAAATGCCCTCTATACCATTGGATCTTATCAACCACTCTTTAATTTTATGATGCAAAAATACAAATAATTTTAATAAGCAAAATGATATTTTATTTTTATTTTTTTGCAGGATACATTGACGCATCTCTACATGAAAATATTCCGCTATCCGTTTCCAACATCCGCTTCCGCTATCCGTCTCCAAAATCCGTCTCCAAAATCCGCCTTCCCGTAAAGACGTGTTACGAGTGATGAACATTGAGCCCTGAAAGGGCGAAACATATATAACGTAAGGCAACGCCTTATAAATTAGGATAATTAAAAAAAGGTGTCACCCTTCTCCAGAGCAACACCCCAATTATGCATTATGAATTATGAATTTTGAATTATGAATTATGAATTGATGTAATCGCTTTTATTCTAAGACTGGGCGCACACTATGACCGAAGAGACGGCCGTAGTCGCGCATGAAGTGATAGCCGCTATTGAAGTAGAGGAAGTACGCGTAGTTGCTAGAGCCTTCGTAAGGCGTAGAACCCCAATAGAAACCGCTGCCTTGAGCGCTGTAGAGCGAAGACCCGTAGCGATAAGCAGCACCAGGAAGGAAGATGCTGTTACCGTTTGGTCCTTCTACATTATAGCCGCTAACGCCGTTCTGCGTTGTCCATGTCCAGGTGCAGTTGTTTAACAACTCTTCTTGTTCTGCTCTTGTCGGCATTCTCCAGTCGCCGCCCCAGTTGGCTGTGGCTGCATCGTACTGAGGGTTAAGATTGCCTTCACCGTCTATATAGCCTTGTGATTCTAACTCCGAAATGCTAAGTCCCAAGGTTGCGCTGTTTTCTTCTGTATATTCAGATTTTGTCGTTGTCTCGCCCCATGCAAAATAGTCTCCGTATGCTTCTGGTGAAGTGGCTCCAACATTGCAGGTAGCCCATTTTACGCTCAAGCCTAAGTCAACGTATTCGTGGTTGTTGGAGTCTGGGGTTTCTGGTGTCTCCGGTTCCTCTGGCTCCTCTGGCTCAGCATTATTACCACCACAGACTGGACGCACACTCCGACCGTAGCTACGGCCGCCGTAGTCCTTCATGTAGTGATCGCTACTACCGAAGTCGAGGGCGAACGCGAAGTCGCTATTGCTTTCGTTAGGCGTAGAACCCCAAAAGCCACCGTAGCTACCAGCGACTTTGAGCGATGACCCGTCGCGATAACCAGCAGCAGGAAGGAAGATGCTGTTGCCATTAGGTCCTTCTACATTATATCCGTTAACGCCGTTCTTGGTAGTCCAGGTCCAGGTACATTTATCTATGAGCTCTTGCATTTCCGACTTTGTCGGCATACGCCAGTCTCCGCCCCAGTTCGCTGCAGCTGCGTCGTACTGCGCTGTAAGATTGCCTTCTCCATCTATATAACCCTGAGATTGTAACTGGGAGTAAGTAAGTCCGTGAGTTGGGCAGTTTGAGTAATTGTATTCTGCTTTTGTTGCAGTCTCGCCCCATGCGTAATAGTTGCCGTATTCTTCCGGTGCATTTGCGCCAAGGTTGCAGGTCGCCCATAACAAGCCGCTTGGCAATCCTAAGTCAACGTATTCGTGGTTGTTGTCTGGGGTTTCTGGCTCTTCTTCTATCTCTTCCCATTTCAAGGCTACTTTATCATTTGTTGCTGTTCTGTAATAGACTTTGTTGCCTTTAACTCCGCTATGGAAGGTGTAGGCATAGGTCTTGTCGCCTTTCTTATGTTTTATCATCGTTTCATTTTTGTCGTTTGGCAACAGAACGACGTAGGATATGCCGCTTGCGCTTTCAACCTCTATCTTTGCATTGTTGTCTGCTGTAACATCAAGCTCGTATCTTTCGCCATTGTATGACAATGCGTATTCTGTGCCTAAAATAGCGTCGCCGTACAATTCATCAACGTTTTCCAAATCCAACAGCGCTATAGCTATCTGGTTCGCAAGTGTGCCTTTGAGGTTCAGCTTAACATCGCCGCTTTCTGTCACTGCTGTTACTTTTGTCGTTGCTATATGGCTGTAGCCCAAATCTTCCAAACGGCCGCTCTGTTTAGCAATGCTGCCTGTGAGACTTTCTCCATCATCTGAAAGATTATAATATGGCGTCTCCAATTGCTGTGAGTGTCCGAAGTACCAGATGTCATATTCTTCGCCTGAGACGATAAGGCCTTCTGCTGCTTCGCCTTCAAATTCTAAGCTTAAAGGATTGCCGTCTGCCCAGCTCTCTAACTCTATTATCTGTGGATTCTCGCCGTGTATCGCAAGATAGACGCATTCCCTGCCGTCGCTCCATCTTACATTGCCTTCTGTCATAAGTTCGCTGAAATCGGAACGGTTGTTCTTGCCCATCGGTATGCTGCAGCTTACCTTCACTTTTCTGCTGTTTTCGTCACCGCCTTCTGGCGTAGGCTTGCATTGTGTGAAACATAACATCATCAATGCCATCAAAATTGTAAATGTCTTTTTCATAATTCGTTGATTATTTAGCTATTGGCTGTTGGCCATTGGCTTTTTGTTAATTATTTTTATTTATTTTTTACTTTTAATTTGTTGTCTTGTTATTATTAGACGTGTCAATGTGTGTTTATTTTCATAGGAATCATTGACGCGTCTCTACATCATTTCCTAAAATCTGTGTAATCTGTGCAATCAGTGGTTACACAAATCATCCTCGTTCCATCACTTCGACAGGCTCCGTGACCTTGATCTTGCGAAAGCGAAAGCGAGGCATCCCAAAATCATCACTCCGCATCCCAAGGAAACGTCATCGGCTGCCATGTCGAAGTCGCCGAACTCGAGGCTGTTGTAGCCAAGTTCATTGCCGAAGTTGTCGAATTCAAAACCATTGCCTACGCTCTCGTCGAACAAATCGAAGGTGAAGCCGTAGCCTCCTGATGGCAACATATCGTCGAAGTCGAGGCCTTCTCCATCTTCTGGAGTCCTGAGTTCAGGAGTCGTCTGGCCGTGGAAATAAGCGTCGTTGTGTGTGTTCTGTGCCCATATTTCATTAGAAATAAAAGGCAGAAAACTCAGAATGAAGATTAATACCTTTACTTTTGCTTTCATCTTTATTATTTTTTTATTGATTTTTTTTGATATTTCATTAATGCAATACAATTTCGCAAAGCATGACGGCACACTTTGTGAAAATTTGTTAAATAAATGTTTTGTAAATTATTTTTCCGGCTTTCCTTTAATCGCCAACGGGGGGGGTAATTACCATGTATATCAATGCATTACAAAAGCAAAACTTGCTTAATCCTTCTTTATTTATATTTAAATTAACGCTTGACATTACTATTTGCTTTCTGCAGCAAAAGTAAGATTTTTTAGGATATAAAAATAATTTCAAAAAATAAAAACTTTGTATTGTCTAATTAAAACTTTGTCCGTATTTTTGTAACATGAATAAGATTTTATTAGATGTCATCGGATTGTCGTTTAGTCACTCTCAGAGTGGAGCTTACGCATTATTGTTAGGAGAAAAGAACGACGAAAGACGTTTGCCTGTTATCATCGGAGAGTCAGAGGCTCAGTCAATTGCCATCGCCATGGAAAACATTGAAAAGAAACGCCCTCTCACTCATGATCTGTTCAAGACATTCGCAACAAGTTTCGACATCAAGATAACAGAGGTAGTAATCAACAGATTCAAGGAGGGTTTGTTTTTCTCTGAGCTTCATTGCGAGAAAGATGGCGAAGAGACAATCATCGACGCTCGCACCTCTGATGCTGTCGCCATTGCAATACGTTTCAAATGTCCTATCTACACAACGACTCAGGTCATGGAAGACGCCAGCATCGTCTTCAACGAAGACGAGTTGGAAAATGAAGATGACACTGAAGAACCATTGAAAGATTTCGGCTATGAGAGAATGGACAGATATAGTCTTCAAGATTTACAGGAACTTCTTCAAGACGCCATCGACAATGAGGATTATACAGCTGCAAGTATTTTAAGAGACGAAATTAACAAACGAAAAGAGAAATAACATTTTGATATGAAGCAATATCTGGATTTATTACAACATATACTCGACAACGGCTTTCAGAAGGGCGACAGAACCGGCACCGGAACCATCAGCGTCTTCGGCCATCAGATGCGTTTTCATCTCGAAGAGGGCTTTCCTCTCCTGACAACAAAAAAAGTTCATCTTCGTTCTATAATACATGAACTTCTCTGGCTCATCAATGGCGATACAAACATCAAATATCTTCACGACAACAAGGTGAGCATCTGGGACGAATGGGCTGACAGCAACGGCGACCTCGGTCCTATCTACGGCGCGCAATGGCGTAACTGGAACAACGAAGGCATCGACCAAATCGCCGACGTCATCAATTCATTAAAGAACAACCCTAACAGCCGTCGTCATATCGTAACAGCATGGAATCCAAGCGTATTGCCTGACGAGAAGTCAAAGGATTTCGCTGCCAACGTCGCTAACGGAAAAGCAGCGCTGCCTCCTTGCCACGCCTTCTTCCAGTTTTATGTAGCCGACAACAAACTGTCATGTCAATTATACCAGAGAAGCGCCGACGTATTCCTCGGAGTGCCGTTCAACATAGCTTCTTATTCATTATTGACAATGATGATAGCGCAGGTATGCGGACTCGGCCTCGGCGATTTCGTCCATACTTTCGGCGACGTCCATATCTACAACAACCACATAGAACAAGTCAAGCTGCAGCTCAGCCGAGAACCTCGCGAGTTGCCTACAATGCGCATCAATCCTGACGTCAAGAGCATCTTTGACTTTAAATACGAAGATTTCAAATTAGAAAACTATAACCCACACGACGCTATCAAAGCTGAAGTGTCTATTTAACATTCAAGAATTAATTAAAAATTATTTATATGAAGCCAAAAATTTCTATAGTAGTAGCGATGGCAAAGAACAGAGCTATCGGCAAAAACGGTCAGTTGTTATGGCATATCTCTAACGACCTCAAACATTTCAAGAAAGTAACATCAGGCAAATGCGTCATCATGGGACATAACACATACGTCTCATTGCCAGGACAAAAGGCATTGCCTAACAGACGTAACGTCATCATTTCCGACAGACTCGACTCTGCACCAGAAGGCTTTGAACTCGCAACATCAATTCCAAAGGCATTGAAACTCGTTGAAAACGAAGCTGAAATATTCATCATGGGCGGCGGAATGATTTACGAACAATTCCTCGGAATGGCAGAGACATTATATCTCACAAGAGTTGACAAAGACTATGAAGCAGACACCTTCTTCCCTATCATCAACTTTGAAGAATGGAACCTGACAGAGTTAGAAGTAATCGACGACGACCCTCAAGTGGATTGTTCATACAGATTTGAAACTTGGGAAAAGAAAGCTTGATAAAACAAGATTATCCTATTATAATAAGAGCGACTTTGTTAACAAAGTCGCTCTTATTTTTATTAAAGCTTTAGAACTAAGGGCATTGAACTTTTTTTTGCCCAATAGTTCTTAGCTCAAAAACCAAAAACCAAGAGCTAAAAAAAGAGCGCTCTTATTGCAAGAGCGCTCTATCTTGTAGTCTTGTTGACTTGTAGTCTTGTAGTCTTAAAAAAGCTATCAATGAACCACTGAGATACGTTTTGTTGTTTCGAAGTCAGCTGTAACTACACTGATCATATAGATACCTGCTGGCATTTCGCTCATGTTGAGAACAACTTTATCAGAGTTAGCTGATGTTTCATAAATCTTTTGACCCATCATATTGAAAACTGTAACATTTTCAATCATAGAAGCTTCAACAGTAACTTGATCGTCAGCTGGGTTAGGATAGATACCGATTTGTCCTTCTGTCAAATCTTCAACACCTACTCCTGAGTGGTAGAATTTAACGAAATATTCATCGTTATATTTTGCTTTTGCTGGAGCTGACAAGCAGTCGTTTTCTTGATAATAAGCGATGACTTTATAGTAGTACCATGTACCGAGTTCCAAAGAGCTATTATCTTTATATTCTTGTTTGTTTGCGCCGAGGATCTTAATTCTCATCCATTCGCCGTCTTCGCCAGCTTTTCTCATGACATAATAACCGCTGAGTTTGCTGTTTGAAGGTTTTATCCATGACAATTCAGCTTTTACGTTAGCGTTAACAACGAGAACGAGGTCTGTTGCTGGTTCACAGTTTTCTGTCAATACAGCGCATACTTCATTTGAGTGTTCTGAGTTGCCGCCTTCGCATAATGCTGTTACAGTGTAGCAGTGACCGCCGAATGGCATATCTTCGTCAACGAATGTTGTTTCTTTAGCGAGACCGATGAGTAAACCATCACGGTAAACGTTGTAACCGTATGCTGGGTTGCCAGCGCCTGTCCATGACAATGTCAATTCGCCGTTGCCAGCATTATATGACAAGTTTGATGGAGCTGCACATTGTGTGTCGTTACCACATGTGTTTTCTGTAGTCAAGAATACGCCTGATGCCATTTCATCTGAAGCACCTGTATAGCTGTATAATGTTTCGCCAGCAGCGTCTTTAACGATAACTGTCAATGTATATGAAGGCTGTGATGCTGCGTGAGGATTCCATGCAAATTGAACATAACCGAGAGGAACATTGATGTCGAATGTTGTTGCTGTAGATGATGTTGTAGTTTTGCTTACGAACTCAACACCTGCTGCGTCAAATACTGATACAGAAGCGCCTCTCATGCCTTGGAATGCTGATGATTGGAGGATGAGTTTCCAGCCACATGTTGGACCGAAGCCAACTAATTCTTTATTGATGATATTACCCATTTCACCGTTAACAATAGCATAAACTGAGTAATCGAAGAAGCTGAAGCAAGGAACTTCATTATCAACGTATGTCATTGCTGAGCCAACGCCTGGATTTGTTTCTTCGTGGATAACTTTACCGTTTCTTTCAACAACGATTTTATCGATTGAGTTGATGCTGAGACCGTTGATGAATTTGCTTGGGTTAACCCATGACAATGTTGCTGACAATTCATTGTTAGCAGCTGGTGTTACTGACAATGATGTTGGAGCTTGAGCTGTTGATTGATAAACATCCATTGGCATCCAGTCCATGATAGCTGATGAGTTGACGTGATATTCCATAGCTTCTGTTGTGAAGTAACCGTCATTAGCACCGCCCCATCCGAAGTTGAAGTGGAACAAACCGTTTTCATCATAACCGTCGCAAACGAAAGCGTGACCGCCACCTTCTTCATCGAAGCCTGAATAATAAACTGGGCGACCCATTCTGATAGCATTTCTCAAATCATCATCCCATGTTGAGTTGTTTTGTCTGTTAACAACTGTTGATGGAGCGTATTTGAAGTAATTGCTAATAGCAGCTGGAACGTCTGTTGAATATGCGCCACTACCTGTTCCGTGGTGGTCGTACATCATTTCTACAGAAACACCGCAGTGATAGCTGATTGTTGCAACAGCGTCGATTTGTGCTACTGGTGATGAAGAACTGATTTCGTTTGGCATGTTAGCCCAGTCGTATGTTGTTCCACCAAAGTTAACTGTTTGTGATGGATATGCGTTTCCGTGACATGTTTGGCAGTAAGGAGTATATGTTTTTATTCCTTGGCCTTGTGTTGGATAGTTCCAGTATTTCATGATTTGTGCCATTGCTGTAGCGACACAGCCAACAACAGCGTGACCGTTTGATGACCAGTTAGCAGGTTGTTCTGGGCAGAACTTGTTGTATGGCCATGATTGGTTCCATTTTGTTGTACATAAAGGCTCAACTTCTTGACCTCTCATTTGTGGTTTTGTCTTGCCTGAAGTTTCCAATGACTTCCATTCTGAAGCGATGTCTATAGTTGCTTTAGCGTTGCTTTCTATAGCATAGGTGATAGCTTCTGTGTAAACGTGCATCATATCGCTAAAACCTGGAGCGACATTATTGATGTCGAATGTGCTTTCTTCTGAATAAGCAAGAATTGGGTGAGCGCAATCGCTTGCTGAGACCATAATGTAACCTTCGTTTTCAACATTGAAAACATAGAAACATGCTTCGCCGTTTTCTGAATTAGCTGTATAAACCAATTCAAGATTTGAGTTTTGTTTTACGAAGTTGGCGTTAACGAATTTTTGGCCCAACTCTTTTGCTCTGTTAACATCAACAGGTTTTGCAAAAAGAGAACCAAATGCCAACATGATAACGATTAATAAAAATGATTTTTTCATTTGGTTAATTTTTTGTTGATAATTTTCAATTTTAATTAGTTCGCAAAGTTAATATTTTTTTCTTGATTTCATCATTAAATATCGCATTAAATTTTTCCTGTTATTCATGCCACAAAACTATGTTCTTAAAAAACAATTGTCAAGTTTTTTTTCATTACATTTTGTGGCAATTCTTTACACATATATTTGAAAAACAATCACTTATATCTATCATTAATAATTTTAAATATTTAAACTCATAGTCTCATCGACTTATAGTCTTACAGACTTATAGACTTTTCTTCTGGGCGTTACGGCTTCGCCGTCGGGCTTTCCGCTATATCTTTGCGCTCTCCGCATCCGCTTCGAGCGCAAAGGATGCCGCTCCAATCCCTAACGCTTTGGAGAACTCTAGAACTTTAAAACTCTAGAATTCTAGAAATTTAGAATTTTAAAACAACCTTGAGGTTGCGTCATTCCCAGCCTATACTCCTGAACTCCTGAACTCCTGAACTCCTGAACTCCTTGTAGTCTCAGTGACTAAAAAAAAGAAGAGCGCCACTTTAACAGCAGCGCCCCACTTGTTGTCTTGTTGTCTTGTTGTCTTGTTGTCTTGTTGTCTTGTTGTCTTGTTGTCTTTAAATCAACACAATCCTCTGTGTCATCTCGCCATTTCTTGAAACGACTTTCAACATATATACACCAACTTCCATTGACGACATATCCAATATATATTGATCTGTATCAACAACCAAATCAACGATTTTTTGACCGACCATATTATATACTGCAACATTTGTCATGCCTTCTGCACTGATGTTCAAATTGCCTGTTGTTGGGTTAGGGAACACAACTGCATTGATAGCATTTTCTTTTATTGATGTGACATCAATTTTTACATAGTCGTATTCACCATCTTCTGTTGCTGCTGGCAATGATTCGCAATAACTGTTATAAGCTGTAACTTGATAGTAATATTCGCCTGGTTCTGCCACATCGAAATATTGTCCTGATGTTGATTCAACAGTTCCTACTTCTGTATAATTTTCATTGTCAATGCTTCTATATACTTTATATGACTGAGGATTGCCAACTTTTTCCCATGAAATTTTAACAGCGTTAGCACCATTATGCAATACTTCTTCAGCCTTCAAGTTTTCTGGAGCCTGACAGTTTTCGCAGCTGTTTTCGCCAGAATAAATGGTTCCAACTGTCAACCCTGATGATGGACCAGAATATTCATACACAGTCTCATTTGATGAGTTCTTCAATTTTATTGTTATTGAATTTAAAGGTGATGTTGGAGCAGTCCATTTGATAGAGAAGTTACCTTCTGTGATTTGTACGTACTCGTTGACAGGTGTAGAACTTGTTGTTGTTATTTGGTTGTACACTGTTCCTTCTGAGTTTAAGAATTGCAAGTATGCTCCGTTCCATCCTTGGAAGCTTGTTGTTGTTACGATAAGTTTCCATTCGCATGAAGGTCCGTATGATAATGGGGCTGTGTTCCAGCGACCTATGATGCCGTTAGAAACGATGTATGCTGTATAATAATAGCAGTCATATTTGCTTACTTCATCTTCAAATTCAACGACAGAACCTGGAGTCACGTCTGTAACAGTATGTACTTCAACGCCGTCTCTCAAGATAACGACTTTATCGATTGATGTAAGTTCATCGCCTGATTCTGAAACTGCTGGAACGTTAACTTTAACAACGCCTTTCATTGAATATGCTGTATTAGCTTTTGTCTCGATAACAGGAGCTACTGCCATTGTTTTGTAAGCGTAATCTGGAATCATGTCGAAGATAGCATTTTGGCCATCATTGAAGTTCCATCCCATTGGAGTAAGAGCGTCGATAGCGAAGTTACCGTTGCCTGATCCTGACCAACCCCAGTTGAAGTGGAAGTAACGGTTGTCGGTATAACCGTCGCAAACGAAAGCGTGACCGCCGCTGCCTTGGCTATGACCTGCATAGAATGCTGGAAAGCCTTGGTCGAAGTTCTTGATAAGCATATCTTCCCATTCTTTCTTTTCAAAATAATCTCTGTATTCAAGATACATCTTGTCGGTGTATTTGAAGTGAGAGCTCATGGCTTCAGGAACGTCTGAAGAATAAGCACCGCTGCCGTCTGCACCATATTGCATGTTGATTGTAACGCCGCAGTGATACATCAAAGAAGCCACAGCATGGATTTGATTTTGAGGAGAGTTAAAATAAACTTGTCTTGGCATATTATCCCAGTCGTACGCTTCGCCCAAAGTGATTGATTGTTCTGGGAATCCGTCTGGTTTGTATGTATGTTCACCGACGCCAGCATCAGGATAGTTCCAGAATTTCATGACCATCGCCATAGCATCAGCAGCACATCCTACATAAGCGCGACCGCCCGGACCTCCTGCAGCTGTTGGACAATAGTAGTTGTATGGATTATCTTGGTTCCACAACAAATCGATCAAAGCAGGCACTGCTCTGCCGAGAGTCTCTTCTGAAACGATGCCTCTTGATTTAACAAGATTCCATTCGTCAACGATTTCCTGCTCAGCTTCCAAGTCATTTTCTATAGCAAAAGAAATAGCGCTTGTATAGCGTTCCAAATAATATGACATAGCTGCTGGCAAGTTGTTTGCGTCCAAAGCGCCTTCATCAGAGAACGCCAAGATTGGTTTTGATCTGTCGTCAGCTGAAACGATGCAGAATCCTTTATCATCGATATTGAAGATGTAAAGGCAAGCATTGCCATTATTGTCGCTTACAGTGCTGATGTGTTTTGCAGATTGGAAATTTCTGAGAGAACTCATGTTAGCTCTAACGAACTTCTCTCCTATTGACTTTGCAGTCTTCACGTCAACCGGACCTGCAAACAATCGTCCTAATGATAACAAAAGGACAACAGTAAAAAGTAATAATTTCTTCATTTTAATTTCTATTTTTAATTTGTTAATATTATTTTCTTTGTTACAATTTCATTTCCTGTCTTGACATTGACGAAATACATTCCTGTATCAAATCCTGACATATCAATCTCACATGAATCAGCATTGACATTATATGTAGCTACATTCTGTCCTACAATATTCATCACTTTGATTTCTGTGATATTATCAGCATCAACCCTGACTTTTCCACTCGTTGGATTAGGATAAATCAAAAGCTTTTCATTTTCTGATTCCATTTCGTCTATATCGAGAGAGCAGTTATTGTCGTAAGTCATGAAAACGCCAGGCTGCATCTCACCTTCCGACTGATACAATTCGTTTCCGTCTTTATCTTTTATTATGAAAGATATTTCGTCACATGTGTAATATTCTTCTTCCGAGTACCAGCATTTGTTCCATACGAAAGTAAGTTCTCCGTTGAGGAGAGGCATGACTTTTGTTTCAGAAGCGCCGTCTTCCATTGTAACTATCGCTATTCTCTTACCGTTATTGAATACCGATATGCTGCCGCCTTTCCATCCGTCGCCGCCTTCATCGTTCAACTCGAAAATCACATCACACTTCTCACCCAACAAAATCTGTCCATAAACTGGCTGAGAATTACCAGCATCATTTTTGGCATAAACAGAATAGTTATATAAATCAGCTTCTTCCACAGCGTCAGTATAAGTCATAGTCTGACCTGGCTGAACATCAGTGAATACTGCGATTACTTCAAAGTCGCGGCGTAAGAAAACAGTATCAATAGATATCAGATTATCGCCGTAATTATTATTGGAAGGATTGGTCCAAGAGATTGAAGCTCTATATTCATCCTCATTCTCTTCAATAGTCAAATCATTGATTTTCTCAGGACATTGATAATATTTCTCATTATCTTTAGGATAGAAATCGACCAGAGCTTCATTCCATGTATTGAAATAATATTTCGTTGTATTGAGAGCTCCTATCGCACAATAGGCGTCGTCGCGTCCGCCCCATCCCCAGTTGAAATGGAAGAAGCTATTTTCATCGTAGCCGTCGCATACGAAAGCGTGGCCGCCGCGGCCTTCATCATCCTGACCTGAATAATATAACGGACGACCTTTGTCGAGTTCTTCTTTAAGAGCTTCAGCCCATTCGTCATTGTCATAATACCACATATCAAGCAAGTCTGCATAATTATATCCAAAGAACTGACTTCCAGCAAAAGGAACGTCAGAAGAATAAGCGCCGCTGCCCTTTGGACTATACATCATCTCTACGGAAATTCCGCAATGCCATTGAAGAAGAGCGATATTATAAATCTCTTCGTCGGTGCTGAGCGAATCGACATAATCTGCCATATTTTCAAAATGATAATATGTATTGCCGAAATCTGCAGTCTGTTCCGGATAAGTATAAATTTGGTCGTAACTCCAGTTTGTTGGAATATATGAATAAGAGCCAAAACCTTTGGCAGGATGTCCCCAGTAGTTCATGACCTGCGACATCGCTGTAGCGACGCATCCAGCATAGACGTGACCTCCATGGCCTGCAGTGTCTTCCGGACATAAGGAATTATAAGGATAATTTTGGTTCCATGTCGATGTCAAAAGATAAGGAACAGATTTGTTTTTGGCCTCAGTGATACGTCCCTTTGATTCCACAAGCTTCCATTCCTCAAGGATGTCGGCTGTAGCTTCAACATTATTTTTTCTCACATAATCAATATCTTCCTGATATTTAGAAATTGTAAATCTGAATCCATCAGCCATGCCGTCAGCATCAAAAGAGCCTTTCTCCGAATATGCCAAGACAGGCTTCACTTTCTCTTCCGCAGAAACGACGACAAAGCCGCCGCCGTCTATATTAAACACATAAACCGAAGGCATTCCATCACGGGAAGTAAATGTATGAGAATGAGCCGCATTTACATAAGCTCTGTCTTTTCCTAAGGAAGTACTTTCCTTTACAAACAACTCACCTATTTTCTTTGCTCTCTCAAGAGAAACATTCTGAGCAGAAACATTTGTAAATAAAAACATTACAAACATTGATGTAAGTAGAAAATGCTTTTTCATATAACAAGATTTTGCAGCCGTAAAGATAGTAAAAAAAGTCAACAAGTCAACAGGACTACAAGACAACAAGTATTTTTTGTTTATAAAAAAAAGATGCCACCGTGAAGTGACATCTTTCTTGTTGACTTATTGACTTGTAGTCTTGTAGTCTTTTATTATTCACCTTTGTAGAAAGGAAGTTTTACGATTGTTGCAGGGATGAGTTTTTCTCTCACTTTGATGAAGATTTCGTTACCGAACTTGCAGTGTGATTTAGCAACATAACCCATACCGATAGCTTTCTTAACAGATGGTCCCATTGTACCTGAAGTAACTTCACCGATTACATTACCTTCTGCGTCGCAGATTTCGTAGCCGTGACGAGCGATACCTTTGCCAGTGATTTCGAAAGCGCGTAATTGACGTGTTGTACCTTCTGCTTTTTGTCTTTCGTTTAATTCGCGGTCAACGAAGTCGTTGCCATCAACGAATTTTGTGATCCATGCCAAGCCAGCTTCGATTGGAGATGTTGTGTCGCAGATATCGTTACCGTATAAGCAGAATCCCATTTCGAGACGTAATGTGTCGCGTGAGCCGAGACCAGCAGGTTTGATACCGAATTCAGCACCAGCTTCGAGAACTTTCTTGTAGATTTCGATAGCAGCGTCGTTTGGCATGTAGATTTCGCAACCGCCTGAACCTGTGTAACCTGTTGTTGAGAAGATAACGTCTTTAACACCAGCAAATTCTAAAATTTTGAATGTGTAGTATTCCATATCTTCAACAGTTGTCGCTGTGAGCTTTTGCATAGCTTTGAGAGCCAAAGGACCTTGAACTGCGAGTTGTGACCATTGGTCGCTTTCGTTGACGAATTCAACGCCGAGTTCCATGCCCATTTCTAAAGCGATAGCTGACATCCAAGCCCAATCCTTGTCGATGTTAGCAGCGTTAGGAACCATAAAGTATTCGTCTTCAGCAACGCGATAGACTAACATATCGTCAACGATACCGCCTTTGCCGTTTGGAAGACATGTATATTGAACTTTACCGTCTGTCAAAGCAGCAACGTCGTTTGTTGTGCAGCGTTGTACGAAAGCGAAAGCTTTAGGACCTTTAGCGCGGAATTCACCCATGTGTGAAACGTCGAAAACGCCGACGCCTTTACGAACTGTTTCGTGTTCGATGTTAACGCCTTCAAATTGAACTGGCATGTCAAAACCTGCGAAAGGAACCATCTTAGCACCCATTTCACGGTGCATTTCGTTAAAAACGGTCTTCTTTAAATTTTCTGTATTTTCCATGATATAATGTTATTATTAAATAAAATTCTTATGAGCAGCAAAAATAAAAAATTAAATTCAAAAAAAACATCAAAAAAGAATTTATTTTTTCATATATTCGCATCATGGTTATTGCACTTAAAATATTAATAGGAATAGTAGTTTTTATCATAGCGGCGTATTTTATTTTATGCGTCGTATTTGCTGCCATTCATGGGTATCGTCTTTTGACCGGCAAGATTTCCAAAGAAGAACAAGAACGTTTGCTGGAATTGCATAAGCGAGAAAAAGAGCGCAAACGCCAGGAACGCTTGAATAAAAAGAAAAACAGAGGCGGTGGAGGTGGCATATGGGAATCTCTTTCATATCCTTCACCGTTAAACAGATGGGGACTTTGGCATTAATTAATTGATAAATTATGATAGGAACTATTTGTGGAATAATAATAGCAATTTGCGTTCTGTATCTTCTGGTCAAGTTTTTAATAAGATTAGTGCCAGTGGTGGCCGGCTCTATAGTCGCATATACAACTCTAGTATTAATTATTGTATTCAATATATTGTTCTATCCTTTTACAAATAAAAGGAAAGATGATTTTATAAAAAATCCCACATCGACAAGGATAGCAATATTTCTTTGGTTTATAATGTGGTTGATGATTGCATTTATAGTTATGGTTTTGATTTTAGTAGAATAATGAAAAAATATCTTTTAATTATATTATTGACTTTATTATCAATAACAAATCTCAACGCTGCTTACATCCTCATCCCGATGGACGAGACGCAGACGAATCATCTGAAGGCTTACGGCGTCGCTTATTGGATTCTGGAACGCGAGGTCGAGATAAGCTGGCTCCTTAATTATAAAGGCGGCAGCTACCTCATTCCCTACCACGATATGTTTGAACGCGAATGCAAGCTGCGTAACGTCTCGTTCCAAGTCATCGCCGACGTCCAAGCGGAAGGCATACTCGCCGAGATAGCAGATCCTAACGTCAACATGGACGAGATGAAACTACAGAAAGTGCCTCGCCTCGCCGTCTATGCTCCTAAGACAATCTTGCCTTGGGACGACGCCGTGACACTGGCGCTCACATACGCCGAGATTCCCTACGACATCATCTACGACGACGAAGTGATGGAAGGCGTGCTCCCGACTTACGACTGGCTGCACATGCACCACGAGGACTTCACAGGACAATTCGGAAAATTCTGGGCTCGATATCGCAATTATCCTTGGTACCAGGAAGACGTCAGGAAACAAGAAGAGATAGCACGACGCCATGGATATAATAAGGTGTCGCAACTGAAGCTCGCCGTCGTGAAAAAGATACGCGACTTCGTCGCTGGCGGCGGTTACCTCTTCTCCATGTGCTCAGCGCCCGACAGCTTCGACATCGCATTGGCAGCCGACGGCATCGACATCTGCGACGTTATGTTCGACGGCGACGGCATGACTGCAGGCGCTCCCCAGAAACTCAATTACGACAACTGCTTCGCTTTCACCGATTTCACCATATCAACAAACCCTCAGGAATATGAGGTTTCCAATATCGATGTAACTTTAAACCGCTCTAAGTCGATAAAGGAAAACAACGACTACTTCCTCCTCTTCGACTTCTCAGCAAAATGGAATCCTGTCCCGACAATGCTCACGCAGTCGCACGAAAGACTGATAAAAGGTTTCATGGGACAGACAACAGCCTTCGACAAGAGATTCGTCAAGCCAAACATCGTAGTTCTTGGCGACAACGCCGCACTGAACGAAGACAGATACATACACGGCAACTTCGGCAACGGATTCTTCACATTCTACGGCGGACACGACCCTGAAGACTACCAGCATCTCGTCGGCGACCCACCGACAGAACTCGACATGTACCCTAATTCTCCAGGATACAGACTCATATTAAATAATGTGTTATTCCCAGCAGCGAAGAAAAAGAAACAGAAAACCAGATTAATGTCAAAAGACAAAATACAAAAGACAAAAGACAAAATACTTATTAAATAAAAATCATCTATTGTAAATAAATAATTCATTATGAAAAAACTCTTTGTAATAATATCGGCACTGTTTTTTATGCTTCCTTTATTTTGCTGCAACCACAAGCAAGAACATTCTGAAACATATTTAAAAGCTCTGAATTATTATGAAGAAGGCTGTGATTTAACACCAGACACTATAATTAAAAACGACAGTCTGTTAAAAGCACTCCCCAAATTCATTGAAGCCGCCAGATTGTTGGAAATCCTTCCCGAAGATATGAGCAAAGAAGAAATTTCTCTTGTCTCTAAAACATACCATGAAATGTCTAAAATCATGTTTTTAAAGATGAGCAACAACACTGGGATTGACGCTCTCAAAAGAGCGCTTTATTATCAAGAAATGAACATCGACTCCAACATGATGGCAATATTGACTGCCGATTTAGCAGTGTCTTATGCTGCAACAACCAACGACACTACAGAAATAATGCATTATATCAGATTGGCAGAACCATACTTGGACACCACCACCGATTTTATCGAGCCTTATTTAAAAGTAAAGACGGCACTGTCAACGGCATTATACTATATAGAAGATGACGATTCCAGTCTTATGGTAGAACGAGAAAGGATAGCATTTAAAAACAGACGAGGATTAGACACAAGGAGAGATTCGGTAGGCTATGGTATGTGTTTATACGATACACCAGGTTACAAACTTGAAGCAAAACCATATCTGTTGAAGGTTTGTAATATAAAGGAGTTCCCTGAAATACAACGCTGTGTCATAATGGAGTATTTAGCAGACATATATGAAGAAGAGAATAACATTGACAGCATGAATTTATGCAAAAAATATTCTGAATCTTATTTCAAATTACAAGAGAACAGACATCGTGACGATTTGTATTTAAGCGAACATTACGACAAATACAAGATAGAACTCGAAGCGAAATTAGACACACTGCGCAAACAGAAAGACAAACAAAAAAGAATCATTCTCACTTCCATCATCATAGTTGTCATTTTATTAGCATCGTGTATATTTGTTTTCAATAAAAAACAATATAATAAAAACATACTCGAACAAGAAGAGATAATCAACAATGTACTACGACAAAAAGTATTTGCGATTTATCACAAACAGAAAGACAACATTTACGAAAACATACTAAAAGAATTCAATACGTTTTATCCAGATGCTTTTGAAAAGTTCAAAGGCACATACCCTCAGCTGACAGAATCGCAGCAAGCTGTTTGTCTGCTTTCTTTCCTCTCATTCCGCATAAAAGATATAGCACTCATCATGAATCTACGCGAGAACACCATCAGCAAGTACCGTAACTCTATCATAAAAAGCACTGGCGTAAAATCATTGGATGAAATTATGAGACCTTTCACTAATTAAAAATGATATTTTTTCACCCCATAATTCCATACATTTATCCCTACGACAAAAAATAGATATGGAATTTCTATCGTATATTTTATTGAATATCACAAGTTTTATATAAAAAAAGTATTGACTACGACACACGCAATACTTTTTTCATATTTTTTTGTATATCTTTGGAGAATCAAATTTTAGTTTTATGAAAAAAGCCATCACATTTTTAACATTATTACTCTTATTAGGAGGCAAGCTGTTTTCCCAAGGCACACCTCAATATGTCTCAACGAATCCATCACTAAAGAATATGGTCATAGAGGAATTTACAGGGAGAAACTGCCATGCCTGCCCTTCAGGACATAAGACAGCCAACAGATTGTTGAGAGAAAATCCCGGACGTCTTTTTTTGATAAACATACATGAGGCACTTGAACCAGACACCTATCCTAATTTAAAAACAGAAGACAGCGAGACAATTACAAAAACTTTCGGTATTCCATTCGTCCCATCAGGAATTGTAAACAGAAATATGGACGTAGATGGCATTAGTACTAATTGGTGGGAAGGAGAGATATATACCAGATCAAAGGAAATAGCAGATTGCAATATCGGCGGCTATGTAGTAGTGGACGAAGAGACACGCAAAGCCACCATAAATGTAGAAATATATTATACATCCGACAGCAATTTCGATGATAATTATCTCAGCATAGCAATGACACAAGACAGCATCTGGGGTTCACAAGTAGATGGACATGAAAATCCTGAACAATATGTCGATGGCAACTATTGCCACATGCATGTTCTTCGCGACATCATCACTTCTACTTGGGGCGATATGATTAGTCCAACAACAGCAGGCACTTTAATTTCAAAGACATACACATACGACATTCCTATAATTATTGGAAATCCCAACGGAGCGAATGTAGATTTAGAAAATCTCAACTTCATAGCATTTGTAACAGAAACAAGCGATGATCATGGGTCATATCCTATAGAAAACGTAGCACAACTGCCATGCTTGGTAGGCACACAAGAAACAGTATTCCCTCATATAGATAAAATCACACAGAGACAGGAATCATTTTGCGCCAGCAGCAGCATTTTCTCTCTCAATATGATGAACAGAGGATTAGACGAACTGACTTCCATCAAAATGCTGATGGAGATAGACAATGACGATACTTTTGAATATGAATGGAACGGAAGCATAGCTTCATACGAAGAAGGAAAGATAGAATTTGAAATGGATGTACCTATTGGCAACTACAATATTGATTTCAAAATAATTGAAGCTAACGGCGTGGCATTCAGCAGCAGCAAGACATATACATCATCAAGCGAAGACGTTTCAATAATGTCGCTTAAAGATGATAAAGACGAAATAACCATCGAGATAATGCAGGACAGAAACGGACACGAGACAACATGGCAACTCATTGACGACAACGACAACATTGTCGCTTCCGGCGGCCCATACGAATATTATTTCGGACAGTCATCTGTGACAGAACTGCACACCATCACAGTGGGTGTTGATGCCGGCCAATGTCTTAAATTCGTCATCAACGACTTGGTAGGAAACGGAATCTGCTGCAACGTAGGCGAAGGCTACTACAGAATCATCGACGGATACGGTAATATTGTCGTCGATGGCGACGGAGACTTCGGATATGAAGCATCTCATAATTTATACACCAGCGAAGGCAATAACGTAAATGAAATAAAACCAGAAGATACATTTAACATATATCCAAATCCAGCAAAAGAAACATTGACAATAGAAGGACCATCAATCAAGCAGATAACGATTTACAGCACAACGGGACAGATCGTAAAGAAAATAAACTGCGATGATGAACTTGTCAATATAAACGTAGGAAATCTGCAAGCAGGCATATATTTCGTTAACATCATCGATGATAAAGACATGTTGACAAGCAAGAAAATTTCAATTGTAAAATAATTAAAATCATAGTTATGAAAAAGTCATTATTATTATTGTCATTACTCTTTTGCTGCATCAATTATTTTTTCGGTCAGGAACTGAATTATAATTATTCGAAAGAAGAACTTATCAACATTAGAAAATCAATAACATCAAGAGGCGACAGCAAAAACAAAGGCGAGACTCCTGTTAACAAAAATTCACTATATGAATGGCATTACGACATAAACAACGACGAAAACAGCGATGAAGAGTTCAACATTTCCGAAGCCAAATTTATGACCAACGGAAACATAGGCTTATCATCAACATTTTATTACCGAAGCGGCTTCGGCGATTTCTATTCAGCCAATCCTGCCGTCTTACTACTATCATCCAAAGGAGAAGAATTAGCACGCAACAGTTTTTTCCGTCCAGGCTACACATGCATGTCGTACGCACCATATCTTTTTGAAAACAACGGAAAGCTTTTTGCACTCACCACCTATAGCCCAGAACACGACCCTCTCAGTTTCAACAACTTCAAGAATTACGACAATCCTCCTACCGACGCCATCTTGGCTTTATACAAATTAGACGAATCGCTTAACTTAATTGAAAACTACGAACACCACTTCCCTATCGACACATTCGAAAACAGGAATAAGGACTTGTGGGATTATCAGCCAAATGAATATTGCGGTAATTTGTATTTATTTTCAGCCCTTGAAGATGAAGGTGACATAATTGGAGCTTATTTTAAAATAGTGAGCGCCGACTCCAATAACCCTCGCGGCCACGATTCATTATTCCTATTCAGAATGAATTTTGAAGGTAAAATAATAAATACAAAAGGACACGAGTTGACAAGCTCCGGAGGATGGTTTCAATCAGCGTACCGTAGAAACCAAATGGTAAAGACCGACTCACATTATATCATATACGAAATGTACAGCAAGGATAACATGCATGGAAGAGCTGTTTATTACGACAAGGAATTCAATTATGTCACAGAAAAATACATAAGACATCAGGGATATGCAAACCCGATACTTGACGCTATGCCCTTGATGGATATCTCTGTATTAAAAACAGACAACAACATAACATACCTGTCATGTACAGCCAGATGTGTTGGAAACCCTCATAGCTACGTATATAACGACTGTAGGCTATACAAATTTGATGACAATATAGACAATACAGCTATACATTTATCTACAAACAATTACATAATCAGAGGCGCAACATATACGCGCGAAATGTCTCCTTTAAAAAAAGCCATCGACAACGCACCCGACAACACATTGTATTACGCCTGTAACTATGACATTGAAGGAAAGCCATATGGCATCATTGAACATTTAAACTCCGATTTAGACACCATTTCCACAATGGTTTTCGGCAGAGAGATAGGCTCAATAAATTCAAGAGATGACGGCGTTTTGATAGTATGCGGCAACGATTATGTCACAAAGTTCCCAGCATCAACATTTGGCTATGAAGACACCGAATCAATACAAGAACAAGAGCTTATACATGCTGTCGCCTACCCTAACCCAGGCAGCGATGTGATGAACATAAGAACTGGTTTAAGAAATGCTATTTTAACCATTTATGATATTAACGGAAGAAAAATCCACGAACAGAAAATCACAGATGAAGTTACTTCAATAGACGCTTCTAAATGGCAAAGTGGAACTTATGTTTGGAAATTAGGAATGAGGAATGAGGAATTAGGAATTAAAGAAGTAGAGTGCGGAAAGTGGGTTAAATAGGATCTGAGGAATTCAGGAATTCAGGGGTATTAAGATAATCTCACGTAGAGTCGCACCGCCGTGCGACTTTTTAATTATGAAATAGTTCAATGTTCAACGGTAAAAAATCATTCCTAATTAAATAAAACTTGTTGTCTTGTAGTCTTGTTGACTTGTTGACTTTTTTCTTATCTTTGCGAAAAATTTCGCGATGGAACCAGCACTATTTATACTAACGTCAGGCACATTAGTTTTTTTAGCTCATTTGTTTGCTGTAATATTCAGTAAAAAGAGAATCCCTGATGTATTGATGCTTGTGTTTATCGGCATCATCATCGGACCAATTTTCAAAATCATAGATGCCGACAAGTTAAGCACAATAGGCAATATTTTCGGACAGCTCACTCTCGTGACACTGCTCTTTGAAAGCGGAACAGAATTATCATTCAGGACATTAGCCGATTCCATCAAGAACACCGTAACATTGACAATCATCAATTTCATAGTCACATTCGCGGTCATCGGCACACTAGGCTGGCTCGTTTTAGGCATGAATCCAGGCATCAGTTTCATGTTAGGAGCGGCTTTAGGAGGCTCGTCATCAGCGGTAGCAATTCCTTTAGTTAAACAAATCAGCATCGGAGAGAAAAGCAAGACCATACTCATACTAGAGTCTGCGTTCAGCGCAATCCTCTGCATCGTCGTGGCGCTGGCCATCTTCGAATCATACAAATACGGAGAGTTTAGAATCGGCATCATCTTCGGACAAGTGTTCTCCTCATTCTTATTGGCATCGCTCATCGGCCTGCTAGGCTCAATATTCTGGTCGATGGTACTCGACAAAGTAAGAACCATCAACAATTCAATCTTCACCACGCCTGCATTCGTATTTATCATATACGGCTTCAACGAATGGTTGGGCTACAGCGGCATCATCTCAGCTTTGGCATTCGGAATAGGACTCGCCAATATGGATCTACTCCACAACAGATGGCTAAGAAAATTCACCAAGAGAAGACCAACACTGCTCAACCCTATGGAAAAGACACTGTTCAGCGAGCTGGTATTCCTGATGAAAACCTTCTTCTTCGTCTATGTAGGCATCTCTATAAAATTCGAAAGCCTTATTTCTTTGCTAATAGGCCTTGGCATTTCCGTCATATTAATAATATTGAGAATACCTATTGTAAGATTGTCATTACCTTCAGACATTAATAATGTAAGCAACAAAGACAGAGCGTTCTTATCAATGATGATACCTAGAGGACTTGCTGCAGCGGTACTTGCCACCATGATTTCACAATCAGGACTTAAAGGCTCGGAAGGCGTCAGCAACATCGTTTTTTCCGTCATCTTTTTCTCCATCATATTCACTTCAGTCTTAGTGCCATTTTTGGAAAAATCGGAAAGATTCAGAAGATTCTACATCAAGTTGTTATATTTCCCATCATTTGGAAAGAAAGCAATAATTGACATGGAAGAAAACAAAGAATGTTATAATGACAAAACAGATACAAACCCAGAGACTTTTAACAAAGAAGAAGATGAAAGAGTGAGTATATGCGATGATGAAGATGACATTCCAAACATTCTTTTGTAAAAAGGCATAGCGACGAAACATCATAAAACAGTATAACTATCTAATAATCTGAAAGTTTCACAAGACTCAAAGGTATAGATTCAAAAAAATATATTTTTTTAAAAAAAAGTTTTTTATAATAAAAAAAGTACTATCTTTGCAGTCCGAAAGAAAGAAGTAAATAAGAAGAAAAATAAAAGATATGTATTTAACTGCAGAAAAGAAAACAGAATTTTTCAGTGCATACGGTAAAAATGCACAAGACACAGGTTCAGCAGAAGGACAAATTGCATTGTTCACATTCAGAATCAAGCATTTAACAGAACACATGAAGCAAAACAAAAAAGACGTTGCTACAATGCGTTCATTAGTTAGTCTCGTAGGTAAAAGAAGAAGACTTCTTGATTACTTAAAGAAAAAAGATATCGAAAGATACCGTACTATCATCAAAGAATTAGGTATTAGAAAATAATAGCACAAGGTGCGTGATAGCAAAAAAAAGGCAATTTAGATTGCCTTTTTTTTGCGTATTTTCTATTTTAATACCACAGCGGAATATTATTTATATATAAACAAACAAACAAGACGAAAATGGGTCCAGAAGGAATTAAACAAACCATCCAACTTGGCAACGAAACAATCACAATCGAAACAGGTCGTTTAGCTAAGCAAGCTGACGGTGCAGCAGTGGTAACATGCGGCAAAACCATGTTATTAGCTACAGTCGTAACAGCAAAAGACGCTAAAGACGATGTTGATTTCTTGCCTCTCTCAGTAGATTACAAAGAAAAATATGCGGCAACCGGTAAATTCCCCGGTGGATTTTTTAAACGTGAAGGAAAACCATCTGACTATGAAATCTTAATCTCTCGTTTAGTTGACAGAGCTTTGAGACCATTGTTCCCAGACGATTATCACGCAGAAACACAAGTTCAAATCACTCTCATCTCTGGTGAAGTCGGCGTATTGCCAGACGCTTACGCAGCTCTCGCAGCATCAGCAGCTATCGCTGTATCTGACATACCATTCCACGGTCCAATCTCAGAAGTTCGCGTAGCTTACATCAACGGCGAATACGTCATCAACCCTAAAGAAGAACTCCTCAAAGACGCTGACCTCGAACTTATGGTCGCTGCTTCAATGAAGGACATCTGTATGGTTGAAGGTGAATCAAAAGAAGTTTCTGAAGAAGTGATGCTCAACGCTTTGAAAGCAGCTCACGAAGCTATCAAGGTTCACTGCCAAGCTCAAATAGACCTCGCTGCTAAAGTTGAAAAAGCTCAGACAAAACGCGAATACTGCCACGAAAACAACGACGAAGAGTTAAGAGCTGACATGATGGAAAAATTATACAAACCATGTTATGACTTCGCTCTCACAGGCAATGCTAACAAACACGAACGTGAAGCCAACTTCGGCGCTATCCTCGACTCTTACCTCGCTAACTTCAGCGAAGAAGAACTCGCAGAAAAAGCTTCTTTGGCAAAACGTTATTTCCACGATATACAACGCAAAGCAGTCCGCGACGCTATCTTGATCGAAAGAAAGAGATTAGACGGACGTAGATTGGACCAAATCCGTCCTATCTGGACAGAAGTTGACGTTCTTCCATCAACACACGGTTCAGCTATCTTCACTCGCGGTGAAACACAAGCTCTCGTAACTGTGACATTAGGTACTAAATTAGATGAACAAACTATCGACGGCGCTGTCGTTGAAGGCACATCTAACTTCATGTTACACTACAACTTCCCTAGCTTCGCTACAGGCGAATGCAAACCAAGCCGCGGCGTGAGCCGTCGTGAAATCGGTCACGGCAACCTCGCTGAAAGAGCTCTCAAATCTATGATACCTGGCGCTGACGAAAATCCTTATACAATCCGCGTCGTTTCTGACATCTTGGAATCTAACGGCTCATCATCAATGGCTTCAGTTTGTGGCGGTACTCTCGCCCTCCTCGACTCTGGCGTTAAGATGAAGAAACCTGTAGCTGGTATCGCAATGGGTCTCATCACCGATAGCGAGACAGGCAAATACGCTGTCTTATCAGACATCTTAGGCGACGAAGACCACCTCGGCGATATGGACTTCAAAGTCACAGGTACTAAAGACGGTATCACAGCTTGCCAAATGGACATCAAGGTTGACGGTCTTTCATACGAAGTTCTCACAGAAGCTCTCGAACAAGCAAAGGCTGGCCGTATGCACATCCTCGGCGAAATGGCTAAGACAATCACTGAACCAAGAGCTGACTACAAAGAAAGCGTTCCTCGCATCGAGAAAGTCTGCATCCCTAAAGAATTCATCGGCGCAGTTATCGGACCTGGCGGCAAAGTCGTTCAAGAAATCCAAAAAGTCACTAACACTGTCATCGTTATCACAGAAGAAGAAAACTGCGGCATCGTAGAAATCGCTTCAACAAATAAAGAAGACCTCGAAGCAGCTAAAGCTAAGGTACGCGGCATCGTCGCTATCCCTGAAGTAGGCGAAATATATCAAGGTACAGTCAAGTCAATCATGGCATTCGGCGCATTCGTTGAAATATTACCAGGCAAAGATGGTTTATTACACATCTCTGAAATAGACTGGAAACGCCTCGAAAGCATGGACGGCATCTTCAAAGAAGGTGATAAAGTTGAAGTAAAACTTATCGAAGTCGAACAAAAGACAGGCAAGTTACGCCTTTCAAGAAAAGCCTTGTTGCCAAAACCAGAAGGTTATGTCGAAAAGCCAGAACGCCCACGCAATGAAAACAAAGGCGAAAGAAAAGGTAACGACAAAAGCGGCAAACCTGAACACAAAAACAAAAAATAAATAAAGTGAAAAGTTGAGAGTGTAGAGTTTAGAGTAGTTGTTAGTAAATCTTCTACTCCACTCTCTAAACTCTAAACTACTTTAAACTCTCAACTATAAACTCTAAACTAAATTTTAAATATGAGGCAGTTAAAAATTACCAAACAGGTTACAAACAGAGAGACAGCGTCACTCGACAAGTATTTGCAAGAAATCGGTAAAGTTGAACTTATCACAGCCGACGAAGAAGTAGAATTGGCACAGAGAATCAGACAAGGCGACAAAATCGCTTTGGAAAAACTCACCAAGGCTAACCTTCGTTTCGTCGTTTCCGTTTCTAAGCAATACCAAAATCAGGGATTAAGTCTTCCTGACCTTATTAATGAAGGTAATTTGGGTTTGATCAAGGCTGCACAACGTTTTGATGAAACCAGAGGCTTCAAATTTATCTCTTATGCTGTATGGTGGATCCGTCAATCTATCCTCCAAGCTCTGGCAGAACAATCACGTATAGTCCGTTTACCACTCAACAAAATCGGTTCTATCAATAAAATCAACAAGACATACGCCAAGTTGGAACAGGAGTTTGAACGTGAACCTAACGCAGAAGAAATCGCTGAGGCATTAGACATCACTGAGGCTGAAGTAAAAGAATCAATGAAGAACGCTGGTCGCCACGTATCAATGGACGCTCCTCTCGTTCAAGACGAAGACAACAATATGTACGACGTCTTGAAGAGCGACGAAGTTATCACTCCAGAGACAGAGCTCCTCTATGAATCATTAAGAAAAGAAATCGACCGCGCTATCTCAACATTGACTCCACGCGAAGCCGACGTCGTCCGTCTCTACTTCGGTTTGAACGGCAGCCACCCAATGACATTGGAAGAAATCGGCGAGAAATTCGACCTCACCCGCGAACGCGTAAGACAGATAAAAGAAAAAGCCATCAGACGCTTAAAACATACTAGCAGAAGCAAAATCCTCAAGAGCTATTTAGGATAATCTTTACTTCTGAAAAAAATACGACTCAAGGCCTCAGAATTCTGAGGCCTTGTTTCTTTTCTTCTCTTTTTAATTCTTGTTGTCAATTGATTCATCGGATGATTCTTGTGTGCAACAACTTGTTTCCCATATAGGAAATCCTTTTGAATCGTTGTTCAAATATTTCACCATAAGATTCTCTTCCAGAGCAAACTCACTTTGCTGTTTATATAAATATCTTTTGTGCACGATATATGTTCTGTGATCTATTTTTACTACTATACCTATAGACATTAATCGCACAACTTGTGCTTGATATTCCACATCTTTTGCTAATTCAATTATACCAGCAGATATCTGATTAAGAAATTCCAATGAAAAGGTTTTGTTTGTTCCTTTATCATCTACAGCTACCAAATCATTATTAGAATCAAAAGTAGAAATAGACTTGTATTTGCATGAAATTATCGTATTCAGTTTTTTATCAACGACACCAAATCTCAACATAGATATTTCTCGTGTAGCGTAATATGTATATGGATTTCTTCTATATCCATAGCTAGTCTTTCGTTCCTTTATTTCCTTTGTTATAGTACAAGAAACAACAAAAAATCCGTTACCGATATTTTCAACTGAATTATATGTTTTATTTGTAACTTTATTCGACTTATTAGCTAACGAAATTTTTCCATTATTGTGCAATGAAAAAACGCCATCTTCATCCAATATCTTTATCATTGAATTCGTCTTAGCTATAATCACCTTCTTTTTAGTCTCATCCACCACAGAATACTCTCCAAAAGACGAACATAAATATCCGCCATTGAAAGGTGTGAAATCAATTATTTCATTGCCATTTTCATCTAATCCACCTATAAATTTATTACGAACTGCTAAAATAGAACCATCTTCATTACAAGAAATACTTGAATACTTGAATTCTGTCAAAGGCTCACCCTCAAAATTAAACAACGCAACACGAGAATCCTTTTTTATTGCCAATAATCTCTTGGCCAAATAATCAATAGAAGAATATTCTGCTGGTATAATGATACCTCCAACAGAGCTCTTCAGTCCATATTTTCCTTTTAAAATATAAATTGTGGTTCCATCTTCCGCAATTTGCTCAGCAGATGTTTCTATATAGTTACCTTGCGAGTCAATATGACCATTTACGTCACCCTCAAGCACTGCATATCGATTTTTCGCTTCACAGGTGATTGATGAGAATTTATGTTCTGTAATTGGAGTTCCATCTATTGAATACAATGCATATTTGTTATTTTTACATGTCTTTATTAGATTTCCTTCCATTATTTCTATACATGAGAAGTGTTCATCTAAAGAAATTATCGTATTCCCGTCTTTATCCTCCAATCCTCTATCAGCGAAACGATGAGTTAGAACAAACCCATTTTCAGAAGTTTTTTTCTCTACCATTGCGTTGCCGTTAATATCAATAAATCCCTCATGTTCACCAATCCTTACCTTGATTGATTCTTCGCTTGCTTCGAGTATAGAATCATATTCCATATCATTCAAGACAGATCCATCATTTCTTAATATTTTCCATATTGTCTTTGTTAGATATCCATTTGCTTTTACTATCCGTAGAGAAATATATCCATTGTCCAATAATGATACAGAGGAATAGCATTCTGCTGAAACTGGTTCCATTTTTCTATATAATTGGTAAACATTACTAGCATAACTTTTGTTATGTACAACGAACAGATCACCATTAAGATGAGTAACATTAACAAAACTTCTATCCGTCTCTTTGTTTTCCTCTAATGAATATAATTTAACTTCTGTTCCTATCTTTTTTACGACGAAGAACAATTCGAAAAGATTCTCAACACTTTTGTATTCCTCACTGACGGAACCAGTTTTTTTATTGCGGAAATAATAATTCTCGAATTTTACACAAAGCAAATAATCTCCGTAAGAATCAACAACCTCTTCTTGCATCTCACCATTCACATCTATAATACCCTTTCTATCTATGTAAACAGCATTAGCGGAACCATCTTTAAATTCACCTATATAGCTATATTCTTTTGACATAACTTTTCCTGTTTTATCAATGATAACATAACAACTATATGAATTCTGCCACCAATACATTCCTCCTTTATCCTTGGATGCAATATAATGTTCTGAATCAATACTTTTAATATCACTATAAACATAATCGCAAATTGGTCCTGCATGATTGCCTATTGCAAAATATCCATTGATATGTTTAAACTTAAACGTGTCGTCGCACAATCGTTCTATGTTCTTGCACATTTTAAAAAATACACATTTATCATCGACAAAGAAACCTGAGCTTTCCTCTAAATTCTTTATTATGGTTGTATTTTCATCAATCCTCTCAACGCTTGAGAGACTATAAGAGACAATTTCCTTATAATCATGCGACAATATTGAAAACAAATCGCCTGAATGTCTAATAATATATTGACCCATGTCTTGCTCAGAGAAAGTAATGTCTCCATTCTCATCCAACAAACATAGTTTTGGATTTTCATTGTTATATGAAGGGATATTATTTTCAACAGTCCATTTTGTCGAATATGATTCCAAAGTAGATGCCATAATACTTCCTGACGACATTACCTTTACATAGGTATATTCTGCCTCATGGAGTATATTCCCCATACGATCACAAATTCCCCACAAATTATCTTTACGGAACGCTAGACGTTCAGAATTCAAATAAATCAGTGCTTTATACTGAGGCATAATAAATTCTCTGCCAAGATAATCAACCATGCCATAAAGCCATGGTTTTTGCGAAGATCTAACAATCAAATATTCTGATTCTGTTGGAATAAGTTCTGAATATTCAAAATTTGTTATGACGTCACCATAAAAATCAATCACTCCCCACAAACTAGTGTTTGAATCTTTAACAATGAGCATTTGATCCATTCCTATGCGTTTTATTTCAGAATAGCTTCCATTTATAGAACAAAGAGTATTTTCAGATAACGAATAAGTTTTACCATTGATAATGAATATTATACAAAATTCATTTTCTTCAACCAGAGAGAAAAGTACGGTCTCGGAATATCCAGTAAATTCTTTATGGCATATAGGATGATCTCCATAATAACTTGACGTATATGAGTATTTATATGTCTTTGTTTTAAGAACATAGCTTATTGTTTTGTCTTCTACTTTTTTTACGATTTCCTGTTCTTTATCATCATATTCGTCACACAAAGTGATAATTTCATCGGCAAGACAAAGATCTATTCGTTTGTACGAAGCCATGACTACACCATGTCGACTGTTTATAACATCGATATTTTTATACTCTGTTGGCAAGATTTCTTTTCCATCTTTCCTCACCAATCCTATCTTTCTGTTAAATCCAACTTGCGCATAACCATCATCACGAATGTTTTCTGCACTAGTGTATTTTGCAGGAAGAATGGTCGTGCCTTCATATTGATAACCATATTTTGAGCCACTACGAAAACAGTCAACACATTTGTTTTCTTTTAACAATTCTGACTGAAGGTTGGAACGCTCTTCCATTCTCTTTTTTTCGAGTTCTTCTTCATTTTTCTGGCGTTCCATCAGTGCCTTCAAAATATACTCTCGAGAATGTTCGAGTTTCTTTCTACGTTCGACATGTTCAGGATATTTCTCTAAATATGTTTTGTCTGCATCTATTATAAACGGCTTATGATTTTCCTCATCATATTGAAGCATGTCTAATGTTATATATTGATTATTGCTCCATATTCCATTCTCGTCAAGCCAACGGCATTTCAGTACCAATTCACCTTTTTCTTTGGATAGTTTCTCTGTGTCAGCGTCAAATATAAACACATTACGTTTGTTGGCATAATAAATATCCTTACACATTAAATTTTGCAAGTTCACATATTCCGCATTATCTTCAAAATTAAATACCCAAATGATATTATAATCATTTAATCTATAGAAAATATCACGGTCAACCACCACACTAACAAATGTGGTTGACAATTGAAGCTCAAAAACAAATTTACGGCCGTTATATTCAGCATAAACATCAGGACGTCTCCATTTTAGATATGGTATATCACTGCTTATATATTTCTCACATTCAACATTTTCCACTCCCATCAACTTACTTCGCTCGCCATTCAATGCTGATGCTATAGCTGCTTTAAGATATTTATGTCTATTACTTTCCTTCACTAAGGAATACTTTAGTCTTTCTATCTCTTCTTTAGTACGGCTGACACCTGTTTTATAAGGACAGTCATCGGAGTCCTTATAATGAGCAAAATAACAGACCCTACCTCTGGCTAATTTATGTCCACTGATTTTTACTGGCTGTTTACATTCAGGACAAATAAATCGGGTTTGACCCAACAAAAACCTCTCTTGCAGGTTACGACGCCAAAGAATTAATTCATTCTCGTTCTGACTGAAAAAATCTCTTGAATTAATAGTTTTTTCCTCTTCAACATCATATACTTCTGGAATAGACAATTTATCGGCTGGAATAAGACTATTATCATGGATGTATGGAATATTTACTAATATTATATCATCTTCTTCATCTTCTTCATTTGCTTCATCTGACGGCGATATTGAAATATCACCCGAAGTAAAATTTCCAGTATTTTCATGCAAATCATGTTCTATATTCTCATCCACCAATTCCTCTTCTTCTGTTGTATTAACCTCTACTGCAATTTCTTCAGGTTCCACATCAATGATATCATTATTGTTTTCAGAAAAATCAGATTGCTTTAAAATTATATGCGATTCTGTTTCCAACAATTCCTCTTCAGATGATAATATCTCAACAGTTTGATTTGGCTCTTTTATCAGTTGTTCATTTCTATGTTTTTCACCTTCAATTTGCTGCAAATAATCTTCTTTTTCAATACGAATTATTGAAAGTTCTTGCTGAAGCTGAGTTTGTTTTCTCAACAATTCATCATTTTCAGTAGATATTTTAATACTTTCTTCTCTTAATTGTTTTATTTCGTTATGTTTTTCAGCTAATTGACTTAG
>JAFYNK010000092.1 GCA_017548125.1 Bacteroidales bacterium
TTACATGCTTTATGTTTTTTCTTGGAATCTTTTCGTCTTTCTTTCAATCACATAGCTCGCTATGTTCTTTCAAGAAAAACAAAAATCTTCTCAAAGAAAAATTCATAAATCATTTGCAAAGCAATTTATAGAAATCCCCTCAAATGTGAACTTATAGAAATCACCATAATGTTTTTCTTAATCCTATAAATCAATTTTTACAACTAAATTTATTTTTATCATAGCATTTTTTCTATTTTTGTTGTTATATATTTGCTATGAAAAAGATAATTCTCTCTATATGGAATTTTTATGCCGACGGCTTTAAGAATATGACATGGGGCAAAACTCTGTGGCTCCTCATAATTCTTAAAGCCGTTGTTCTTTTCCTGGTGCTGAGAATGTTTTTCTTCCGTCCTGCTATGGCAGGAAAAACTGATGAAGAAAAAAGCGAATATGTTGGAACGCAGTTAATTAGGAATTAAGGAATTGAGGATCTGTGGAATTGAGGAATTTTTTTCGTGACATTTCGTGTTGATTAGTGGATGTGGTTGTTGATTAGTGGATTTAGATAACAATAAAAAATGATATTATGGTTGAAAGCGCATTAGTCGGTTGGTCGAGGGCGCAGTTTGCTCTCACCGCAGCTTATCACTGGATTTTCGTTCCTTTAACTTTGGGACTTGCCATCATCATGGCAGTAATGGAGACTATTTATGTCGTGAAAAAAGACGAGTTCTGGAAACATACTGCCAAGTTCTGGATGAAACTCTTCGCCATCAACTTCGCTGTCGGCATCGCGACTGGTATCATCCTAGAATTTGAGTTCGGCACCAACTGGAGCAACTACTCCTGGTTTGTGGGCGATATCTTCGGCGCTCCTCTCGCCATCGAGGGTATCTTCGCTTTTTTCATGGAAGCGACATTCTTCGCGGTGATGTTCTTCGGATGGGATAAGGTAAGCAAGAAGTTTCACCTTCTCTCCACATGGCTCGTCGGCATAGGCGCTTCTATCTCCGCCCTCTGGATTCTCGTCGCCAACGCATGGATGCAGCATCCTGTCGGTATGGACTTTAACCCCGACACCGTCCGTCATGAGATGGTCGATTTCTGGGCATTGGTACTTAATCCTGTGGCCGTGTCTAAGTTCTTCCATGCTGTCTTCAGCGGTTGGATGACTGGCGCCATCTTTGCCATCGGTATCAGTTGTTGGTATCTCCTTAAAAAACGCGAGACACGTTTTGCTCTCTCAAGTATCAGAGTGGCAGCTGTCGTCGGTATCATCGGCACTTTCGCAGTAATGCTCAGCGGCGACAGCTCTGGCATTCATGTCGGTAAATATCAGCCTATGAAACTTGCTGCTGCTGAAGGCCTCGATGACGGCGGCACCCGCGCTCCTTTCTCTATAGTGCCCGGCATTGAGATTCCAGGAATGCTTTCCATTTTGGCAACGCACGACATCAACGGTTACGTGCCTGGCATCAATGATATCATTGAAGGCTACACAACTCCAGATGGTGATGTATATTTATCGGCAGAAGATAAGATGGAAAAAGGCAGAACTGCATTGAGTGCTTTCGCTGATTATACAAGACTGAAAAACACTGACCCAGAGGCTGCTGCCGAGGCTCGTCATATTCTCGATGAAAACGTGGAATATTTCGGTTATGGTTATATAGATAGTCCAGAGGAACTTGTCCCTAACGTGCCATTGATTTATTGGTTGTTCCGCGTGATGGTGTTCTTCGGCACTTTCTTGCTCATCCTCATGCTTTTCGTCTTATGGATGGAGTGGAAGGGAAGACTCTCTAATATGAAGTGGTTGCAATGGATTTCATTGCTCTCAATACCATTAGTTTATCTCTGCGGTCAGGCAGGCTGGATCGTTGCTGAAGCCGGCCGTCAGCCTTGGACTATCGAAGGTCTGCTTCCTGTCAATGCCGCTGTGTCAAGCGTCAGCGTGGGTGCTGTGCAGACCACCTTCTTCATCTTCGTGGCGATATTCACTCTCTTCCTCGCCATTGAGTTACGTATCTTAATAAAAGCTATCAAACAAGGACCTAAAATAGAAGAATAATAAGGAGGAAAACTATGATTACATATACATTCTTACAGCAATATTGGTGGTTTCTTATCGCTCTCTTAGGCGGATTGCTCGTGTTCTTGCTTTTCGTTCAGGGCGGCAACGCGCTTATCTTCTTAGCAGGGAAAAATGAGGTTCAGCGTCAGCTCATCGTCAACTCAACAGGTCGTAAATGGGAACTCACCTTCACCACTCTGGTGACATTCGGCGGTGCTTTTTTCGCCTCGTTTCCGCTTTTCTACAGCACCAGTTTCGGCGGCGCCTACTGGGTCTGGATTTTAATACTTATAACATTCGTGTTTCAAGCTGTGTCTTACGAGTTTCAAAGTAAGGCAGGTAATATATTAGGTAAAAGGACTTTCAGGATATTCCTCACTTTGAACGGCTGTCTCGCGCCTTTGTTGATAGGCACTGCTGTTGGAACGTTCTTCACCGGTTCAGCCTTCTTGGTTAATAAGAGCGCTGTCGGTGACATCGCTGCTCCTGTCATCAGCCGCTGGGCTAACGGATGGCACGGTCTTGAGGCGGTCGCCAATCCTTTCAACGTGGAGTTCGGTCTCATGGTGATGTTCTTGGCTGTATGTCTTGGCGCATTGTATATGATAAATAATATTGAGGATAAGGAACTCAGCGTTTCATTACGTCGCAGCCTTTTGATATGTTTCGGTGGTTTCCTTTTGATGCTCGTCATGGTTCTCATTCAATTCATCACTATGGAAGGCTACGCTGTAGATGCTGGCGGCGTCGTAGTAATGGAGAAAGGTAAATATCTTCATAATTTAATCCAAATGCCAGTAGTGTTGATAATGTTCTTATTGGGTGCGGTGATGTTGGTTGCAGGTGTCGTTATGACATTAGTCAAGAAAGAATTTAACAGAGGGATATGGTTGTCAGGACCTGGAACTGTTTTAGCCGTCATGGCGATATTTATGATAGCTGGTTATAATGGAACGGCATATTATCCTTCAACAGCCGACATTCAGTCATCTTTGACATTATCGAATAGCTGTTCGAGTGAGTTTACGCTCAAGACAATGGCGGTGGTGTCATTGATAATACCATTTGTAGTGGCATATATCGCATATTTCTGGCGTCAGATGGATAAGAAATCTTTGACCAAGGATGAGCTTGAAAACTCTGATAAATATTAGATGTTATGAATATCAAAAAAATCAAAAAACTCAAAATCTCGAAAAAATCTGAGGTTTTGAGTTTTTTAATTTCTGAGTTTTTACTTAATGGCTTCTACATTAGATCTTGCTATATTGACGGGGAGTGACTGTCCTACAGCTTCTATGTCTATTATGACTCTATGTTTGCCTTTTATTTTAATGAATCTTCCGATGAGGTCTTTCATCTGTCCTGTTTTAATTCTTACCAATTCACCTTCTTTCAAATCCATACTGTCACATTCAATGTCGTGTAAATCGGTGTCGCAGATGTATTTTCTTATTGCGGTGATTTGGTTCTCAGGAACTACAACAGGCTTTTTTTCAAATGTGATGAATCTTACAACGTTTGCAATATTCAATACATTGTAGTAATCTGATGATGTGATATTAACGAATATATAAGAACGAAACAATGGCTCTTCCACCTTTTTTTTGCGGTCGCTCCATTGTTTTATTCTGGTTATTAAAGGAAGAAATGATTCGATGCCCATGTCATCAAGTTGTTGGGAGACTTTTTTCTCGCACCTTGATTTTACATAGACAGCGAACCATTTTTTATTTCCTTTTACATCTGTCATTAATGATGTTTTTATTTACGTTTACGGTTGTCGTGATCTTCGTCGTAATAACCGTTATTATAGCCGTATCTGTTTCTGTAGCCATAGCCAAATCCGTAGCCATAACCATAGCCATAACCGCCGTAATCATAGCTGTAACGGTAGCCGTAAGCACCTTGATAATTGATACCGTTGACTATCAAGCTGACGTTGTATTTTCTTTCTTCCAAGTCTTTGATAACGGCTTCGAATATTCTCTTGTTTGAAACATCTTGGCGTACTACATAGATAGCTGTATCAACATGTTTCATCAATAACAATGCATCTGTTACCCACATTAATGGAGGTGTGTCGATGATGATATAGTCATATCTTTCTTTTAACTCTTTGAAGAATTCGTTGCAACGTTCTGAAGCAATTAATTCTGCTGGGTTAGGTGGAATGCTACCAGCTGTAATAATATCAAGATTAGGTAATTTGCCAGATGGTTGGATAACTTCATCTAATGATGCTTTTCCTGATAAATATGAACTGACACCTAATTTGTTGCTGATACCGAATTCTTGATAAATACGAGGTTTACGTAAGTCCATACCAATCAATACAGTCTTCTTGCCGTACATAGCGTAGATTGATGCCATGTTGATTGAGATATATGTCTTACCAATACCTTGAGAGTCTGAAATTACAGAGAATGTGCATTTTTCTTTACCTTGAACTATATATTCAATGTTAGTTCTGATAGATCTAAATGCCTCTGATACAGGAGACTTAGGTGAATCGATAACGAATGTCGAACTTGAATCTCCTTTCTTAGAACTTGTTAATGGGATTTGTCCGATGATAGGTAATTTTGTGATTTTTTCAATATCTTTCTTTTCAAGAATCTTTGTGTTTAAGAGTTCTTTAAGGAAGATGAATGCTGCTGGAATTGCGCATCCTAATACAAAACATACCAAATATATCATACTTGAACGTGGAGCAATCATTCTTGCAGAAGATATGCGAGCTTGGTCGATGATGCTGTTGTCAGGGCTGTTACTTGCCATAACGATTTGTGCTTCAGCTCTCTTTTGCATTAAGAATTTATATAAGTCATCGTTCAATGAGAACTTACGTTCGTAGCCTAAGTATTTGCGTTGTGTTGTAGGAAGTTGTTTTATTTGTTCGTCATAAACGCTGATTTGCTTGTCTAATTCACCGATTGTAACGTATGTATTACTAATCATGTTGTCAATGTTTTCAAGCAATTGTTTCTTGGTCTGTATGATTTGTTCGTTTATTGTTTGAACGTTAGGGTTTTTCTCTTTAGAAACAGATAATATTTTAGATTTCTCTGATGACAACTTAACTAATTCTGCTGCAAGTAAGTTAAGTGTTTGGTCTTGAATACCCATTGCACTTGGTACAATAAGCTTGTCGATGTCATCAATGTTTTTCTTAATATAATCTTGGAGATTCTTATAATATTTGATGCTTAATTCTAATTCAGCTTTACGTTTTTCTATTTGTTTCAAATAGTTGAACATCTCTCTTGATTGAGCATTTAAATCCATGAAGTCATTGCCTTCTTGGAATGTTTGGAGGTCGTGTTCAGCTTTGCTTAATGAATCTTGGATGCCAATTAATTGTTCGTCAATAAAAATAACTGTGTTTTCTGAAACCAAGTTCTTTTGTTCGAGGTTTCTTTCCAAATATTCTTCTAATAATTGGTTGAGATAGTCTGTTATCTTTTGTGAGTTTCCGCCTTGAATTGTAAGTTTCAAGATAGATGAGTTTTTAGTTGTTTGTGCAATAGAAACATTACTCATCTCACTTGCAAGGGTAAGGATATTCTTTATGATAAAGCAATACTTGTTGTTGTTGCCGTTTTTATCTGGATTGAAATTGCTATTTAAAACAACGCGGAATCTGTTGTATCCATTATAAACCCATTCGCCTAAATTGTAAATGTTGTCAGTTTCTGGGACATTGATTAAGCCTAAGCTTTCATCTTTGGTATAGTCATATACTGTACATCTTTTTTCGCTTGTTCTTAAACGATATTTTCCATTATCTAAAAACTCGATGTCGTATCTGACGCCTGTTGTTTGTAATGTATCGTAATCGACTTCAACATAGAATGGAGTTTTGGTATATAATTCTGTTGTTGTAAAACGGCCGATGTTATAATATGATACGTTGAAGAAGTTTAATTCCTTTAATGTTCTTTCTTTAAGTGAGAAAGACTGTAAGATACCGATTTCGTTATCGATATTATTATTGCTCTTGAATGTGAGGCCTGTCATCATAGATGTTGGGTCGATGGTCATCTTATCTTCTTTGATAAAAACAGATGCTGACACCTGATACACTTTAGGTGTATATCTGTTATAGAAGAAACCGGCGACCAACGCAACTACGATACCGATTGCAAATAAATACCAATAGCTGATAACCTTGATGATTATGTTTTTTAAATCGATGCTTTCTTCCTCCATAAATTGAGGAGTGTTTTGTAAATCTGTATTGTTCATTTTGAATTAATTTTCAATGTTATTTTAAATAAACTGCAACAAATGTGAAGCATGTTACTAATAATGATATAGCAGAGATGATTGTGCCGTAAGGTACGCTAGTGAAACCGTATTGTTTCATCTTCAATGGCTCAATGTAAATAATGTCATTAGGTTTGAGGTAATATTCTGGTGAAGATAAAATATCTGCTTCATTCAAATTAACCTTTGTTATTTTTGAGCCGTTAGGTGTTTGATGTATGATTTTTACGTTTGATTTGTTAGCGTAATCAGTTGCGTTACCTGCTAATGCAATAGCTTGGAAAATGTTTATATCTGATTGATATACTTGATATAATCCTGGTTTATAAACTTCACCTAAAATTGTCAGATTGAAAAGACCTAACTTAACATAGACGATTGTTTCGTTGAGGTATTCGTCAACAACTTCTTGGATTTTGTCTTGTATTTCTTCTACTGTCAAGTTTTTAACCTGAAGCTCGCCTACGATAGGAACGTCGATATAGCCTTCTTCGTTAACGATGTAGCCGCTGATGTAGATAGCAGCGTTACCGCTTGAATATTGTGATGTGGATGTCATTCCTGTTACCGAACTCATGTTGTTGAAGAATGCTGCCGATTTGGTGTCGAGGCTGGCAATTCTAATTTGCAAGTTGTCGCCTGGTTGAACCTTGTAGTCAAAATGGCGTTTGTTGAGGTATTCGTCTGAAACCATTACACTGTCGTTCGACAATTGTTCGCTTTGAAGATAAATAATCTTCTTTTGTGGTACACATGATGTGACCATCGAAATCACCATGATAAACATGGCACACATTATACTTAGTTTTCTCATAATATAAAATTTTCTATTTTGAGTTGTTGTATTTTAATGTTATGCTTTTAATTCCTTCTAATGGATCTCGTGAATATTTATTCTCTATTTTAATGTCGTAGATTCCTTCTTCACCGAATGTCATCTCAGAAATAATAGGAAGCTTAAATACGTAATATTCACCTTGCTTGTCAGATTTCCAGTTGCCTTCCTTGTCTTTCAGGTTATATCTGTAATTTTTTGAGCGAGTTCCGCTGTTATTAGGATTCTTGATTGTCATATTGAATTCTAACGTGCAATTGTCTCTGTGATTTTCGTATGAACTTGGGTATATTTCTGAAACCAATACTTCCATGACGATGTCGTATTTCGCAGGTGCATCCTTAACTTCAATCTGTCCTTCAAGATATTCAAAGCGTGACCATTCGTTGTTATTAAATTCTCTGAAAATCACATTGTTATCTTTTTTGCTGACACATGATGTGATGAATAATAGAGATGAAATAATAATGAAAAAATTACGCATAAAGTCAATATATAAATAACCTAAATTACAGTCTGCGAATTTAATACTTTTTTCCATTCAAATGAAATTTATTTGCGGTTTTTTTTGTAATTTTGTTACGCTAATTTTATTGTTATAACTTGCTGGAAAATGATAAAGAATAGGACTAATTTTACGTCACGCAAATATGTTGTTATTGCGATATTTTCTGTCGTGGTTTTGGTTCTGTTAGTTAAGTTGTTTATGATACAGGTCGTGGATCAGTCTTATAAACGTTCGTCAGATAACAATACGTTGCGTTACATTACTCAATATCCTGCTCGTGGAAAAGTTTATGATAGGGATGGCAGGCTTTTGGTTTATAATGAAGCTATTTATGACCTGATGGTTATTCCTCGTCAGGTGAAGAATCTTGACACTCTTGATTTCTGTTCTTCATTGAATATAACTAAAGATTTTTTTAAAGAAAGGATGGCGAAAGCGAGACGTTATTCAACTTTCAGTCCTTCGGTTTTCCTGGCTCAAATAACGAAAGAGGAGCATGGTAAGATTGTCGAAAATCTTCACAAATATTCGGGTTTTTATTTTCAGACGCGTTCGGTGCGAAATTATCCGTATCCTATTGCAGCTCATACATTAGGAAATATTGGCGAGGTCAACAAGAAGGATCTTGAGAAGGATTCTTATTATAAGACAGGCGATTATATAGGAAAGTCGGGCGTTGAATATTTTTATGAAAAAGAACTTAGAGGCGACAAGGGCCTGAAAATAATTGTTGTTGACGTTCATAACCGTGAGAAAGAAAGTTTTATGGACGGTCAGTTCGACACTCTTCCTGTTGCTGGCAAAGACATTTATCTTGGCTTGGATGCGGAGCTTCAGTTGTATGGCGAGCAGCTTCTGAGAGGAAAGACAGGCTCTATTGTAGCTATAGAACCATCTACAGGACAGATACTTGCGATGGTGTCTAGCCCTGCGTATGATCCTAATGAGCTTGTTGGAAGAGTGCGTGGAGAGAATTATAAAAAACTGCTTAATGACTCTTTGAAGCCGCTTATAAATCGAGCTACAAGTGGTATTTATCCTCCTGGTTCTACCTTTAAAATGATAAATGGTCTGATAGTATTGCAAAGCGGCGTCGTGACTTCTAAGTCCGCTTATCCTTGTTATGGTAAAGAGAGCCAGCCTATTCGTTGTACACACTCTCATAATAGTCCGGTGGCTCTTTATGAAGCGATAGAAAATTCTTGTAACCCTTATTTCTGGGAGACATTTAAAGAGATGTTTGCCTCGTCACGTTTTTCGTCAGCGAAGAATGCTTATTCATATTGGTATGATATGGTTGTGAGCTTTGGTCTTGGCAGTACTTTTAAAACAGATATTCCATCTGAAGTGGCAGGCAATATTCCAAAGAGTTCTTATTATGAAAAGTTATATAGAGGTTCATGGAATGCGCTGACAATCCGTTCTTTGAGTATAGGTCAGGGTGAGATTCTCGTCACTCCGCTTCAGCTGGCAAACATGGCGGCTGCTATAGGAAATGAAGGGTTCTATTATCCTCCTCATCTTATAAAATCATTCAGTGACGACACTCCGATTGATTCGGCCTTGACTGCAAAAAAAGTCATAGATATAAATCCTAAGCATTTCAAAGATGTCAAGATAGGAATGTGTCGTGTTTTTGAAGGTGATAACGGTACCGCGCGTCTATCTAAAATAGACAGTATTCAGGTGGCAGGAAAGACTGGCACTGCCGAAAATCCTCATGGCGACGACCATTCTTTGTTTATGGGTTTTGCTCCAGCCGAGAATCCTCAGATAGCAATAGCTGTGGTTGTGGAAAACGCTGGCTTTGGTTCTCAATGGGCTGCTCCAATGGCAAGTCTTATGATAGAGAAATATTTGAGAGGTTATGTTAAGAATACAAAGAAAGAAAAAAGGTTTTTAGAATAATAAAAATAGGCTAATGACAAATGGCTAATGGCAAAAGACTGTTGTCTGTTGACTGTTGACCGTTGTCTGCCGAAGGCTAAATTATGACAGCAAGAAATAATGTAATAGGTAAGATAGACTGGTGGCTGCTTGCGATGTATTGTGCTCTCGTAATTATTGGAGTGTCGGCAATATATGCTGCTGCTTTCAACGAGGCGCATCCAAGTTTGTTTGATTTGTCGCAGCACTATGGCAAGCAGTTTCTCTTTGCGGGGATAAGCGTTTTTTTAGGTCTGATAATATTGCTCATCGACGCTAAGTTTTTCAATGCGTTTGCATACGTAATATACGGATTTTCAATACTTCTCTTGATGTATGTCTTGGTAGGAGGAAGTACGATAGCTGGTTCTAAGTCGTGGATTCAGTTCGGCGGTTTCTCTTTCCAGCCCTCTGAATTTGCCAAATTTGCCACTGCGTTGGCGTTGGCTCATTATCTTGGCGGCATCAACACTGATTTCTCTAAGCTTAAGACGCAGGTGATAGCGTATGGATTGGTGCTTCTTCCTATAATGCTGATTCTGTTGCAAGGCGATGCAGGTTCGTCTCTTGTGTTTCTTGTTTTTATTCTTGTTTTTTATCGTGAAGGCATGTCTGGAAAAATATTGATAATAGGTTTTGTCGCAGTGGTGTTGTTTCTATTGACTTTATATTTTTCAAAATGGTATGTTATTATAGGCATCGTTGTTGTTTTTGCAGCGTTTGTTTTCGTCATTGAAAGAACGAAGAAGAATATATGGAAGCTTATAGCGGCTTTGGCGGTGTCGGCTATGTTTATTTTCTCTGTTGATTTCTTCTTTTATGACATTTTGAAACAGCATCAGAGAACGCGTATTAATATTATATTAGGTATAGAAAAAGATATTTATGGTGTTGGATATAATCTTCATCAGTCGAAGATTGCTATTGGATCTGGCGGATTTGCTGGCAAAGGTTATCTTCAAGGAACTATGACGAAATATAATTTTGTTCCAGAGCAGCATACTGACTTCATTTTCTGTACGATAGGGGAGGAGTTTGGTTTTGTTGGTTCTTTGGTTTTATTATCGTTGTATTTGGCGTTTTTGATAAGGATAATATTTTTGGCAGAAAGGCAGCGATCTTCTTTCAGCAGAATATATGGTTATGCAATAGCTTCAATAATATTTTTCCATCTGATGGTGAACATAGGAATGACAATAGGATTGCTTCCTGTTATAGGAATTCCGTTGCCGTTCTTAAGTTATGGAGGCTCAAGCCTTCTTATGTTTAGTCTTATGTTTTTCGTCTTTTTGAAGCAAGACGCTAATAGGATGAATATTTTGTAAAAATGTCGATATGTTTTAATTATTTACTGTATTCCATAATGTTCAATTAATTCAAAAAGACTTAGTTGCTTTGAGTGGTTGATTGTAGGATAGGATTTTACTTTTTTCAGTTCTATTTTAATTTTTGATAGTATATTTGTATAGTATTTTATATTATGTAAATTCATTGTGTATTTGTCTCTGAAAAAAATATCTAAAAGTTGAACATATAATTCATTATAGTGGCATTTTAGCTTATCGTATATTTGTTGAATAAATGTTTTTTCTTGGTGTGTTAAAAGTCTTAAATCTACTACATATCCTTTATTTAAGTCGTTAGGTTCAAATTTTATTAGCCCATTTGCATATTGTCTGGAATTATCCATAAATATTTCTTTTGCAACATCTGTTATAAGATAAGAAAACAGAATATTTGTATCTAGATTGCTGATGTTATATACGCAATGAAATGTGGTAAGATTATACACTCCTGCTTCATTCATTATAAATTTTAGTTTTTTTCTATTAAATACAGATACCCAAATTGGTGATGGTTTTCTGTTTTCAATTGCATACCATGGTTTTCTACTAGCTGTTAAATATTTTTTATTAATTCCAGAATCTTCTCCTAATTTTAAATAATTTTTGACGTGGTCGTCATAGTTGTCTAAACATCCATTAAAGAGAAAAACTGATTTGTCGTTATTTGCTAGTTCTGTAAATTCATCATTTGAAAATATTTGATTAGACACATCTGCAGAATGGCAAATACATGGTAGAAAACAATGGTCTTTAATGTTATATCTTTCAATTTTAGATTTGTTGAATGTGAAATAATTATTTGCGCCTGTGGCGATTCCTCTTGATACTTTTGCAAATGTTGAAAATGGAACTAAATTGTTATATTTGATAATATTAGTTTCTGAATAATATTTTTTCCATTTTTCTTCAGGGTTTAATTGGTCGATATTTATATTGATACCATTGTTTATAGAATTTTCTAAATTTGAAATTTCATTAACGACAGAGAAACTTATTTTTTTAGATTGATCATCCTTTGAGCATAATAGTATGCATGCGGTAGTTAACGCTTCGTTAAAAGCACATTGGGAAAAATCTATTATGATAATATGACGTAAAGTTCCGCTTTCCAATAGAGCTTTTTTAACTTCAACTCCATAGTCGGAATTTAGAAATTCTGATGGTACAATATAAGCTAATCTTCCTCCATTGTTTAATTGTGATATTGATTTTAATAGAAAAAGAGTGTATATATTAGTAAATCCGTTTAGTTTGGTGTTTAAATGATTGTTAACTGATAAAATGTATTTTGAATTATTATAATCATGAAATTTTAGATACGGAGGATTACATATTATTGCGTCATATTTTTGCTCCCAATCGGAATCAAGGTAATCAGCATAATTGATATTTACTTGTTTAGGAATATAATTTGTTGCATGTGATAAAATAATATCATCAGTTTCGTATGCATCAATTTTTACGTCGCATGATGTTCTTATAGTTCTTGAAAAAATGCCTAATCCGTATGCAGGTTCAAGAATGGAGCTTATCTCGTTTTGTTCTAATATCCATTTGCACATAAAATGTGCAATATCGGGTGGAGTAAAGAATTGAGCATGTTTTTTTCTGTGATCCAAAGGAACACTAGATATGTATTTTTCCTCAGGTGTCATGATTATAATTTATTGTCAAATAATGATTCGAACATTTCTGTGTCTAAGTAAGCGTTGCCGCCATTGAAATGAACGTAAAACATCAATCGACCTCTGTTCATTTCTTTGCGAACGCTATTGTGTGTGGGTTCCTCAACACGAGATGCGATACATATTCCAGCCTTAGTGTTAATCTTAATTGTTGTTTTATTCTGGTTTTTTTCATCGGCTTCAACAGAAAAATATCTGTCTTCATTATCTGTGTCAGAAATTATGCGTAATATTTTTTCAAAAGAAATGCCAAATATCTTATCGAAAAAAACTTGTACATAATAATGTGGTACACCAGTTGTTTCAATCCATTTGTTTACGACTTTTAAATCTTCTACTTTTGGAGTAATTGATAAATAATCTCTTTTTTGTATTTCTTTTAACGCTTCTTTAATTTTCTTGAAAAGTGTGCTTAATTCGGTTAATCTATCTGATGATCTCCATGTGGGTGATTTAAAATTTATAATATGGATATTGTTTTCAGTTATTGACTCTAAAATATTTATATATTGTTGGCGTTTAGGTGTTTCTTCTAATAAATCTCTATAATTGTTAAGTATTATTTCGCGTGTTTCAATTATATTATTAATGTTTCTATGTGTATTTGAACACATTATTTCATCATATTTATCTATGAGAAAAGCACTTGATCTAACTTCAATTCCAGCAATGGCTTTTTTAACGTATTTCAATATATCTGTGTGGGGAATTTGGCTAATGTCATTTCCCAAAGATTCATCATAATCTTCTTTTTTGAATAAAAGAAGATCTGGGCGTTTCCCAATTTCGTCAAGTTCTTGTTGGTAAGATTCATAAAATTCATTAAACCCATCTTCTCCAGCAATAATATCATCTGATTTACCATATCTTACAGCTACAATATTATTAGATAATTCATTAATAGCTCTGAAAAGTACATCTTCAGCCCAGTCTCCTTGTTCTTTGTTTGTTATAAAATTTGAAGATGCTTGAGTGGGTATCCTGCCCTTATCGCGAGGAACGCTAAAGTCAACTAATGAAGGGGATATTTTAGATGTAAGCTCTTGAATTATATTGTAGTATTCACTCATATTTTTATGCTATTTATTCCGGAAATTTATATATACAAAATTATAATTATTTTCTTAGAGTTATTATATTTTTTTTAAAAATATGGTGATTAATAAAAAAAGTCAGCTTGAAATTAATGCACTAAATTCAAACTGACTTTTTATTTGTTTTGAGTTCTATATCAAATTCCCAACGAGATTCCGAGTCCCATTGCGGTCTTGACAAGGTCGTTGTCTATTGTGACGAAGTTCATCTTTGCCACTGCGTCTTCTAATGGTACGGAGATGATGTTTGGATGGCGATATGCTACCATCTTGCCGTATTCTTGATTGAGAACCATCTCAAATGCTTTGACGCCGAATTGTGATGCGAGCACTCTGTCGTAAGCCACTGGCACGCCGCCTCTTTGAAGGTGACCTAATGTTGTCTCACGCATGTCGTGTTTGAAACCAGCTGCCTTCATCTGTTCGATAAATTTCTGTCCGATGCCGCCGAGTTTCACGTTTTCGTAACCTACTTCTTTGCTTACTTCAAAGACCTGTTGTCCGTCTTTAGGTTTTGCGCCTTCTGATATTACCACAACAGCGAATCCTCTGTCGTTGACGAATCTGCTTTCTAGCTTTTCTTTTACTTTCTCTATGTCGTAAGGGAATTCAGGGAGGAGACATACTTCCGCTCCGCCCGCCACTGCTGCGTTCAAAGCGATCCATCCTGCGTCGCGACCCATCACTTCTAATACAAAGACTCTGTTATGACTTGCCGCTGTCGTGACAAGTTTATCTACCGACTCAGTGGCGATCTCGACAGCGGTCTGGAAACCGAAGGTGCTGTCGGTCATGGAAAGATCGTTGTCTATCGTCTTTGGAACACCGATGATGTTCAATCCCTTATCAAATAATTTCTTTGATATTCTCTGTGAACCATCGCCGCCGATGTTGATGACACAGTCGATGCCCATATATTGGAGCTTTCTTATCATCTCGTCAGAACGATCCACAGTGGTCCATGTGCCGTCGTTGTTCTTGACTGGCCATGAGAACGGGCCGCCCTTGTTTGTTGTCTCTAAAATGGTTCCGCCTCTGAAATGTATTCCTCTTACGCTTTCAGGTGTGAGTCTGACGATCTCACTTGGTTCCCATAATACTCCGTTAAATGCTTGTATGCTGCCGAGCACTTCCCAGTCTTTCTCCTGAGAAGCTCTCTTCACGATGGCTCTTATCACGGCATTCAAGCCTGGACAGTCGCCGCCGCCTGTTAATACTAATACGCGTTTCATGTTGGTTGTTATTATAAATGTAGAGACGCAGGGCGTGCGTCTCTACGTGAATATTTGTTTTTATTTCAAATCTAATTTAATCTGTAATTCTTCGAGTTGAGCATCAGCAATAGTCGATGGTGACTCTGTCATGACGTCGCGACCCATATTGTTCTTAGGGAATGCGATGAAGTCGCGGATGCTTTCTTGTCCGCCGAACAATGAGCATAATCTGTCGAAGCCGAATGCCAAACCTGCGTGAGGTGGTGCTCCGTATTCGAAGGCGTTCATCAAGAAGCCGAACTGTGCTTGTGCGCTTTCGTCGGTGAAGCCTAATGTGCGGAACATCTTGTTTTGTAAGTCACGGTTGAAGATACGTACTGAACCGCCGCCGATTTCAACGCCGTTGAGGACGATGTCGTAAGCGTTAGCTCTGATCTCTGCCCATCTGCTTGGATCTTCGTCCAAAAGATATTCGTCTTCTGGTTTTGGTGCTGTGAATGGGTGGTGTTTTGCGTAGTATCTTTGTGTTTCTTCGTCCCATTCCAAGAGTGGGAAGTCGATGACCCATAATGGTTTGTAGTCGTCTGGGTTACGGAGACCGAGTTGGTTGCCCATTTCAAGACGTAAGCAGTTCATCTGTTCTCTTGCTTCCATTGTCTTGCCGCATAAGATGAGTAACATGTCGCCTGCTTCTGCGCCGCAGCGGTCTAACCATGTCTTCAAATCTTCTGGTGTGTAGAATTTATCGACAGATGACTTGATGCTGCCGTCTTCGTTATATTTTACATAAACCAAACCTTTAGCGCCTACTTGTGGTCTCTTGACGAAGTCTGTCAATGCGTCGATTTGTTTACGTGTGTATGATGCACAACCTTTAGCGTTGATTGCAACTACGATTTCTGAGTCGTCGAATACAGGGAAACCTTTGCCTTGTGCCAAGTCGGTCAACTCAACGAATCGCATGTCGAAACGGATGTCTGGCTTGTCGCTGCCGTAGTATTTCATAGCGTCGTGCCATGTCATACGTGGGAACTTGTCAAATTCCAAACCTTTGACTTTCTTGAAGAGATGTTTTGCCAAGCCTTCGAATGTGTTGAGAACGTCTTCTTGTTCAACGAATGACATCTCGCAGTCGATCTGTGTGAACTCAGGCTGACGGTCGGCACGGAGGTCTTCGTCACGGAAACAACGTACTATTTGGAAATATTTGTCGAAGCCAGCAACCATCAAAAGTTGTTTGAACTGTTGTGGTGATTGTGGAAGAGCGTAGAACTCGCCTGGATTCATACGTGATGGAACGACGAAGTCGCGTGCTCCTTCAGGTGTTGACTTGATGAGGCATGGTGTCTCAACTTCGATAAATCCTTGTTCTGACAAATAGCTTCTTGTCTCGATAGCTACGTTATGACGTAAGATAAGGTTATTTTTCAAAGGGTTACGACGTAAGTCCAAGTAACGGTATTTCATACGAAGGTCGTCGCCGCCATCTGATTTGTCTTCAATTGTGAAAGGAGGAGTTTTACTTGCATTCAAGATGTTCAACTCGTTGAGCTGGATCTCAATTTCTCCTGTTGGGATATTTGGATTCTTTGATTCTCTTTCGATTACAGTACCTTTAGCTTGGATGACGAACTCACGTCCTAAAGTACGAGCTTTTTCTATCACTTCTGCTGAACTGACGCCTTCTTGGAGGAAGAGCTGTGTCAATCCGTATCTGTCGCGGATGTCAATCCATAAGAGAGTGCCTTTGTCACGGACGCGTTGCACCCAACCGCTTAAAACGACTTCTTTTCCTGCATCAGCAAGACGAAGTTCTCCGCATGTATGTGTTCTGTACATAGTTATATCTGTTATGTTTTTTAATCAAATTTGACCTACAAAAATAATGATTTTTATTTTTCTTTTATCACTTTCATACAACAATTTCTGCAATCGAAATCCAGTCTGAATCGCCCTTTTTCGTTGAAGAGATATAAAGATTCTGCAGGCTTGCCTATCTCCTTGCAACATATATTGTTAGCATAACGAACGCAGTGTTTTGTCGTCATCACGACGGTCTCTTCATTAGAATGCAGTTTCTCCAATCCGTCTTCTATTATCTCAACGCCGTGACGTTCATAAAACTCTCTCGATTTCTTGTTGATGACATTGCCGAGATAACTTAAATTATCTTTCGGAAAAATTGCATTTGTCTCTGGTCTTACAAACGTCTCTCTATCATTACGATGCTTCTCAATAAGATAAGATTTTAATTTTTCAACCAAATCCTTCTTCATCTCACCTAAAACCGATGCTCTGATGAAATATGCTGTTGTCTCTGACTTGTTGTCTTGTTGTCTTGTTGTCTTGTAGTCTTCAAAATCAACGTCAATCTCCTCAACGGAAAATTCCGTATCGCCCCATTGCGACAACTTGCTTTTGATGTTGTCAAGAGCCTTTTCTGTGTTGATAGCGATTTCTTTTTCTATAGATATATTTGTTGTAATGTATTCTGAATCTTCATTATATAATTTTGCTGACAAAGCAAATCCGTCTTCTGTGTCAGTGAATCTAAGGCTTATTTTAATCTTTCTGTTGCCATTAGATTTCTCCAGTTCTTTTTCCCAGACATTGTCGTGGTTTCTGAAGATCTTGCTTCCTTCAATCTTGAATCTCGTCGCCATCGAGATGTCGGAATTACTGCTAATAGTCTGTAACCTAACTCCTTGTTGTCTTGTCGTCTTGTTGTCTTGTTGACTTGTATCAACGGCGTTAACATTGAAACCTAGGAGATTGTTTTCTCTGTCCAAGAAACAAAGTCCGTCGCCGTTATGGAGTTCTTTTCCAGTTCTGATGGTGATGGATTTATTCTTGACTTTCTCTATCGTGCCGAGATATTCGCCCATTGATTTTGGGGAATAAGGAGCGTCGATATATTTCTGGCGACCGTGGATGAAATAGTCGGTGAAGCCTCTTGAGAATGATTTCTCAGGAGCAGGGTAGAACGTAGGGTTGCTTTCGCCGCGTGAGCTTCTGCAGAGGTCGCTGCGTTTTGCAATGACTTCGTCAATTTTATTTCTGTAGTAAGCAGTGACGTTTTTGACGTAATCGATGTCTTTCAGTCTGCCTTCAATCTTGAAAGAAGAGATGCCGGCATCGATGAGTTCTTCTATGTTTTTGCTGTTGTTTAAGTCTCTTAATGAGAGAAGATGTCTGTTGCTTATCAGGCGTTTGCCGTCTTTGTTCTCGAGGTTCCATGCGAGGCGGCAAGGCTGAGCGCATGCGCCTCTGTTGGCAGAGCGTCCGCCGATGACGTGGCTGAGGTAGCACTGACCGCTATATGAGACGCAGAGAGCGCCGTGAACGAAATATTCTAAAGGCACGCTGGTTTTCGAGCGTATGTCTTTTATCTCGTCGATGCTCAGTTCTCGGGCGAGTACCACTTGAGAGAATCCGACGTCTTCGAGGAACTTCACTTTATCTGCCTCTATGTTATGACATTGCGTTGAGGCGTGCAGAGCGATAGGAGGCATGTCGTCCATGTTCAACAGCGCCATATCCTGAACGATGAGTGCATCGACGCCAGCGTTCCAGCAGTCGTAGGCGAGCTTGCGAGCCTGATCCAACTCGTTGTCGAACAACAATGTGTTCATTGTGACATAAACTTTTGCATCGAAGAGAGCAGCGTGTTTGCACAATGCCTCTATGTCTTCGATGCTGTTGCCCACCTTCTCACGCGCACCAAAACTAGGTCCACCTATATATACTGCGTCAGCGCCATGGTTGATGGCAGCGATGCCAACTTCTAAATTCTTCGCCGGCGATAAAAGTTCTATCTTTTTCATAGTAATATCTTACGAATTTATCAATTCTTTTGCTTTTTCGGTTAATCTGTATGCTTGTTTTGAACTATTAGGTTTGTCCTTGATTGTTGGTTCTATCAAATTAGCTTCAATAAGTGGATTTAAAATGTTTTGTTTGAATCTGCTTCTATTTTTTTCATTTACATTTTCCATTAAAGAGAATAAAGTCATTCTATCTGTTGTGTATAATAATCCTAATACGATTTCTGCACTTTCTTCATGGACTTTTTCTATCTTAGGACAGACTTGGGACAAACTTAGGACAGACTTGGGACAGACTTGGGACAGACTTAGGACAGACTTAGGACAGACTGAGGACAGACTGAGGACAGACTGGTCTGAATCTGTCTCTTTAATATAAAATGTCATCGTCACTCTGTCGGGTTGTACTTTTTCTTCGATTATAGGATGATTCCATTTGTTGTCGTCACATCCTTTTATAATGAAATCTGCACCGCTTCCTGCTTTTTCTCCAATGCCGAGCTGCATGAAGAATTTTTGCAAAATAGGATTTCTGCATAAACTATGATTTCCTGTGTAAAAATCATCTACGGAAATAAGCATACATCCTGGGTTGCGGAAAGTAATTTTATCTTGTTCTTTTATAACTACAATGTTGCCTTGCACAGAATAGTTGCAATGAACCAAAGTGTTTGCTAATGCTTCTCTAATTGCTATATGGGCTGATGTTTCTTCATATCTAATCGCTCCATCGAGTTGAAATGGAACTGGTAGTGTTTGTGTAAGTTTGTTGTAAACTTTGAAGAAAAATTGATATAGGTTTGCTTCCCATGTGCCATCGGGATATATTCTGTCACTCCATCGTTGTTGCGGATTATTGCTCATTTTTTCTTGATAATCTACAAAATACCATGGGGCGCAAACTTGATCTGTAATACTTTCTGTTTTGCCGAACATCAATATGCCTGCTCTTGTAAAACCTTCATTCCCATTTTCTCTGTCAATACGGTATGCTCCTAGTTTACAAAGAAAATCGAAGTCGTCTAATTCGTTCCATGGATGATTTTCTTTTTTTAATGAGAAACGCTGACGATATGCCTTCAATGATGGAATGTCTATGTCTTTTATTGAATAGTTAATCAGAATCTGATTGTCGTATGGTAAAGTCGTGTGGTGGGCATCAGCGAACATTTGCCTGATTTCGGTCTCTGTACAATGATAATCGCCTTCATGATTTCTTTTGTATGTATTCCCAAATGGATTTCTACTCAAAAAAACAGGGCGAATATCATAACTTGCTCTTGGAATGCGAAATATTAAAATCCTATTGTTGTCAATAATAGGATCGATAACGTCTCTTTCGGTTAACATTGTTGCACTTACTTTTTCTTTGTTATGTGCGCAGTCCCAAAAACGTTTTTTATAGATGTTTATTTGCTCTTCTGTAAGATTGTCGGGAATATATTTTTTGTCTTTGTGTTTTATTCCTAATACAATAATACCACCATTAGTGTTTGCTAATGCAGAAAAAGTCTCCCAGAAACTTTCAGGAAAACCTCCTTTTGCAGATTTAAACTCTAATTCACAATTTTCTGATTCTTTGATTAGATTTCTGATCTCTTTTTCTATTGTTTTCATAATTTTAATTTTTGGTTTGTATTGGTTGAAAATATTTAGTTTGAAAGATTTGGAATACATTATATCTCATATACTTAACGAAACAAATGTATATCGAGTAATTACTTCTGCAAAGATAATTATTTATTTCTGTAAAATTGTTCCTTTGATACAAAAAATCTGTTTTTTAATATCTTTTTTCTCTTAGTTTTTTTACATTTGCAATGTGAAACATTCTCTTTATGTGATGAAAAAGACACTATTATATTTCGTGGCATTTGTTTTTACGTTGTCAATGGCGTCATGCTGCGCTGTTTGGGATATGGCGGTGCTGCCTTTTGTGAAATATGATATGGAAGAGTCTGATATTAAATGGTCTAAATATCTCCCAGATTGCAACTATATTTTTTGTGAAATTGATACTTCGTTTTACGATAGTTTTTTGTATGACGAACAATATTGTACAAACAGATGGAGATTGAAGTATAAGTCTTCGGCATCAATTATACAGACAATCATGTTTGGTAAAAACGCTCAATGTGTAGGTGGATATGAGTTGTGTTATGGAAATGCGAAATCCCTTGACGTTTATGATGATGTCCCTATTTTTCAGAGAAACATTTATAACGATACAATTTCTGAAGTTGTGAATTTTTACAATTATGTTGATTTGTTTGATGTAGATGAAAGCAATAAAGATGAAATCATAACAACAATCGATGAGTATGATTATAATATTGTTGTTGTGTGGACTTGCTACGCCGCATATTATGTGAAACGCCATCTGCGTCAGGTGAAAAAATACATAGAAGCAAATAATGAAGAATACAAATTCAGAGTAATATACCTAGAGGTGTAAGAAATCTTAATCTAAAAAATATATTTATAAGATATTGGTTATTATTTCTTTACAAAGATATTTTTAAAATTGTAAGATGCAAGTCGCAATTTTTTCAAAAATTGTAAGATGGAGATTGCAATTTTTGTTATTTTTGCGTTTATAAATTAAAAATCATTGTGTTATGAATGCTTTGAAAAATGTATTTTTGAAAGAAATAGAATTGGTTTCAACAAAATATGTGAGATATTTACATGATGAAATTGAATGGAAGTCGAGGTTGATTGCAATTCTTGGCGCTCGTGGTGTTGGAAAATCTACACTTGTTTTACAGCATATCAAATTATATGAAGATATAAATACAACATTGTATGTTTCTGCTGATAATATTTATTTTTCAGCTCATTCTTTGTTGGAGTTAGCTAATGAATTTTATAATTTAGGTGGAAAGGCATTATATATAGATGAAATTCATAAGTATAAGAATTGGTCTCAAGAAATAAAAAATATTTATGACTCGTTTCCTGACTTAAGAATCGTATATACAGGTTCGTCTATCTTGGAACTTGAAAAAGGCGGTGCTGATTTGTCGCGTCGAAAATTGGAATATAGATTGCCTGGTCTGTCGTTCAGAGAATATCTGATGATTTCGCGTGATATCAATGTGAAAACACATTCTTTGCAAGAGATATTGTCACATAATGTAGAATTTCCATACGCTGACTATAAACCTTTGGCGTTGTTCAAAGATTATATGAAAGAAGGTTATTATCCATTCTTTAAGGATTATGGATATTATATGAGATTATCTTCAATTGTAAATCAGATACTTGAAAATGATATAAAAGATTTTGCGGAGATGACAGTATCAACGGCTCATGCCTTGAAGAAATTGATGTATATAATAGCGCAGTCTGTTCCGTTTAAACCTAATTACAGCAAGATTTCCAATGATATAGATGTAAATAGAAAACTGGTTTCCGACCTGATGATATACCTTGAAAAAGCTCAGCTTATCAATATTTTGCGCGATAATTCTTTTGGAATAAGTTCTTTGGGTAAAGTTGAGAAAATATATCTTAACAACACGAATTTGTCTTATGCTTTGGTGGGAGATATGACTGATATAGGAAATGCCAGAGAAACGGTATTTTTGTCATTATTAAAGCCAATATACGATATTACATCATCTCCATATTCTGATTTTATTGTAGATAAGAAATATACATTTGAATTGGGAGGTAAAAACAAGAAAAAGAAACAGATAAAGGATATTAAAGATTCGTATCTTGTTAAAGATGATATAGAATATGGTTCTTCAAATATAGTTCCTTTGTGGACTTTCGGATTGCTGTATTAAGATGGTTGCAATACCTTGAATTTTAGTCGTTGCTGCGTCTCAAAACACGAAATTTTATGAGACACATCAATGTGTGTTTATTTATAGGTAGCGACTCCTCATTCCTAATTCCTCATTCCTAATTCCTCATTCCTAATTAAAAAAAACGCTTCCCACATCAACTAACTCTCCGTCGTATAATTCAATGAGGTTGAATCCGTTGTCTTTTAAGAATTTGTCTAGTTCTTCTTTCTCTTTTAAATATTTCGTGCTGCCACAGACTATCAGATTGTTCTTCCACACGCCGCAACATCCAGGGAAAAATCCATGGTCATGACCTTCTAATTTTATCTGCTTAGGATCGATGTATAAAATGGATGCTTGTACAAACGTACTGCCGTACGTCTCTATGTGGCTGATGGCTTCATCCGACGTAATAAAAACATTTTCCTTCAACGCCACGAGATTACATCTCGTATATCCTTGATTTACATGAATATGGTTTTCATATAATGACAGAATAGTTTCATCGGTGTGTTTTAGATTATGTATCAAAGTGTCGCCGATACCGACTGCATTATAAGGTACTGTTTCTGGATATTTTCTTCCGACTTCTTTCTTTCCTTCCGTCAGTTTTATCTTCTTTTTCTTCAGTTCTTTGACGATTCTCTTCGGCGCGTTAGGCGCGTGGATAAGTCCGTCTTTTGTTTGGAAGAAGAAAATGTCGGGATGCGCCGATATTGATTTATAAGTTATATCAGTAGGATTTAAGAACAAGACGTCGCCGAGTTTCTTGAGATTCCTCTTCGCTTCCTCCGGCATCCTCGAATCCGCTATTATCGTCGGCAGCTCTTCTTTGGTAGTTATCGTAAAGTTAAAGTCGGTCACTGAGCTATCTTCTTTAGCCTTTAGCCTTTCATCATTAGCCTTAAATTCAACACTCTCAAACCTTTCTAACAATAATTTCTTATTCTCGCCCTTCCATCCTATGGCGTGGTTTATCTGCGATTCTGGAACGTTGATGATGATGTCTTTACTTTCTGTCTTAATATTTGTTAACTTTTCTTTCCAGATATGGCTGAATACCATCTCGGCGAAGTTCTTGTGATAAGGTCCAGCGACGTATGCGGTGCTGTCGAGTTCGTCGGAAGTGTGAAGTCCTATCCTTAAGACTTTAACATCATTTTCAGTGAAATAAGTATATAAATTGGCGGAACGTCTTACTGCGTCTTCGATGGAGAGCGCCTGATATTCTCCGGAGTTGTGCATTATTTCTAACTCGGTGTCTTTCACTACGATACATGGATATATGCGTGTCTCTTTTGCTCCGAGTCTTACAATATCTTGCGCTGTCTGCATGTCGATTGCTTCTGTGCTCGAAGGCAGACCTATCATCATTTGAAGGCCTAATGTGATTCCTTCCGATAATATTATCTGTGATGCTTCAACGATGTCTTCGAAGGTATGTCCGCGTTTGCAATGTCTTAGAATTTCGTTGTCGGTGCTTTGGGCGCCGAGTTCTATGTTGAGCATCCCGAGTCGCTTAATTTCCTTGACGCGTTGTTGCGTTATATAATCGGGGCGAGTGCTACAACGAATGCCGTTTATCAAACCTTTGTCGAGATAAGGCTGCACCGCTTCAAGATAATCGTTCTGCATCTGAAGGGGAAGTCCGGTGAAATTGCCTCCGAAAAAGGCGACTTCAACAAAACGATTCTCTTCTTTGAAAGAATCTAAGTGGCTGTCAATTATATGTTTAACATCATCAGCCTTCACAATGTCGTTCAGTCCTGTAATGCTGAATTGGTTGCAGTAAACGCAGCGATAAGGACAAGCGAGTTCGGGTAAAAATATCGGTATGTTGTAGTGTTTTATCATTTTGCAAAAATATTTTTTTTATTCATACGAATCGAAAATTATGACCGTTTTTCATGATACGAATGTTAATTATTTTTACATTAATAAGTTACGATTTTAATGCCAAAATTATTATCTTTGCGAAACTAAATTTTAATTTATAGAACTATGAAATTACACATTAAGAACTTTGTTATCATTGCAATGGTTGCGCTCGTAACGCTCGGAGGTACAACAAGTTGTGGTAGTAAGAAAAAACTAGCTCAAAAAGAATATGAAGCAAAAGTTGAGCAAGCTAAAAAAGATTTGAATGCCATTATCAATGATGAGACTTTATGGACATTGGACGAACAAAAAGCACGCATTGATGAAATAGAGAAGGCTGATTTCCAAAATCCTGAAATTGACGAGTTGATTGTTGCTGCAAGAGAAAAGGTTAACCGTAAGGTGGCTGAAGAGGCACGCCTCGCTGAAGAGGAACGATTGCGCCAGTTGGAAGAACAAAATAAAGTTAAACAAGTTACATCTTTACAAGATTATTTCGCTATCATAGCTGCTGCTCCAGACACTGAAGTGGCAAATGAAAAAATCGCTGAAGCATTGAGTCTGTTCGCATCTCCTGATGTCCCAGTTTTGATTATTGTCTATCACGTCGGCGATATAATTGATTATGACGCGCCTACAACAGCTGAAAAATATTTGAATTATATCAAAGACCAAAAGAAAGTCAATGTCGGAGTATATAATGTGAAGTATAATAATAACGGCAAAATTACTGAGTTAGAATTAATTAAAAAGTGAATAACATGAAAAAGATATTTTTGACATTATTATTCGGTATATTTTTTATCGGTAATACACAAATATGCGCACAGGAATTGAGTCCAGAACGTAAACAAGCTGTTGATAGTCTTGCTCTTGAGAAAGTACGTGACCTTAGTAAATATATTAAGATTGTAGGCTCAAAGGAAACTCCTTGGAGTGAAGCTAACAGAGTTATCGACCGTGCAGAAGAGCTTTTCGCTCCTGATGCTGAAATCGGTGTTTCATCATTGACAACAAACGAGGTTCTTTATTATAAGGTGCGTCAATATCTTGAAAGATTGATGCGTCTTAACTACGACCGCGTTGAAATAGATTGGTATAAAATAGAGTACGTTAGTGACTTACAACGTCAGCCTGATGGAACTTACGTTGGTGTTATCACTGTGTTCCAGACATTTAAAGGCTTCGATAAAGAAGGCAGACTTATCTATCAAGATACAACTAAAAAAGATATCACCGTTTATGTGAAACGTAAAGAGACTCAAATAGGAGGTCGCCTCATAGGCTTCTGGGATGTCTTGTTGGGTGATATGAGAGTTAAAGAAACAACCCGCTGATTGTTAAATAATTAAGTAGCTCTGAAACATTCAGAGCTATTTTTTACATTTTTTCTTAAATATTTTGCTGATGAAGAATATATTGCGTCTTTTGACATTGTTAGTTATATTCTCAATAATTGAAATTGCTGACGCTCAAGTATATACTAATCTCGGTGATGTGCAGACCGATGAGAGAGCTTTATATACAATGACTAAACAAATGAGCCAGTTTATTAGTCGTTTTAATTATGAAGAAGATCAATATGGAAAAAAACTAAGCCCAGATTCTCCTGATTATCGTAACAGAATGAAACGCAAAACGACTTTGCCTCTCTTGTTCGATATGGAAAATCAAAGGACTAACGGCTCTTTGCGCGATTTTTTCATTGCCGACCTTACAGAAAAAGATACTAATTACTTCGAATTCTTGGGCGGAAAATGGTATTCCGAGGTTTCTGCAACTTTCAAATGGAAAGGCGAAAGCGTCGATATCAGTATGATATTCGCAATAGAAAAAGAAAATCTCGGCTCTAAATGGGTCCTGACAAACGTGTTTTTCCCTGAATTTAACAGGCTCTTCCCTAAAGGCGACTTGGCTGAACAACAAAAACACTTTCTTCACCCAATGAGTCATGAACTTGACTTTATGAATATTTATAAGGTGTTTAAAACCCCTGAATGTATAGAATATTACGCATCGGATTTATATTCAACAGATTATCTCACTTTGTTCTTCTATGAAATAAAAAATGGTAATCTCGTTTTTGAAAAAGTGAACGGCGAAAAATTCCATGTGTTCCAAATTGGTAACTGGTATTTCGAAGTGTCGTGGTTTAATAGAAGCGGCTATAACACCGGATGGTTAATATCTAACCTTATCTTCTTGAAAGATAATGAGAAAGAAGAACTTCTGAAATTCTATCAACCAAATATCAATAAATGAAAATGAAAAAAATATCTGTTTTTTTAATATTATTTTTAACATCATTGTGCGCTGAGGCACAGACTGCTATATCATTTTCCGAAAACGATAGGAAAGAGTATGAAGTCCAAATAAGACAGATGATTAACTATCTTCAGGAAACGCTTAATTTTATCGGCGACTCTAAAGTCTCAGCTCAAGAAAAAGATATCATCTTTAAAGAAAGCTACATTAAGATATTTAGAGATGAAAATGTTCAAATTGAAGACGACCTCGATGAAAATAGAAGAACATCAATAAATAAAGATGTACAGGCTTACCTTAAAGATATTGATTTCTTCTTTGAAGATGTGAAGTTTAACTTTGAAATTCAAGATATTACACCTCAAATAAATGAAAAGTCAGAGACTTTCTTCAAGGTGGAAATGATTCGCTCGTTGGCTGGACGTAATGTGATTGGCGATACAATCAATAATTCACTAAAACGCTTCCTCGAAATCAATATCGACCCTTATAAAAAGGAACTGAAAATAGTGAGTTTCTATACAACAAAGCCTAACGCTAAAGACGAATTGTTTACTTGGTGGAACTCAATGTCAAAAGAATGGAAAGATTATCTCGGTAAAGACTTCTTCTTGAACGACTCTATTGAAATGCGACAAATCAATATGATTCTCGGCGATGCTTATACAATGCCAGTAATACGAGAGTTCGTTCTCCAAGATACTTTCATGATTGTTGATAAAGATACAATGTCAATGGACCGTATCGGTGAACTGTTTGGACATCAACCAGATACAATAGTTTATATCGACGACGTGGTGTCTCGCTGGGTGGAAGATACAATAGTGACTTCGTTAAATCCTGTCTATGAAGTACTTAGACAAATATCAAAAATCACTGAAGTCAATGTCTCTGGAAATAAGAATATTGATAACCTTGATCCATTGGCAGAATTGTCGGAACTTAGATACCTCAACTGCTCTGAAACTAATGTGTCTGATGTTAATCCAATACGTAACTTAAACAAAATTAAGGAACTGGATATTAGCAATACGTTGATTACTGATATTTCAAATTTGAAATATGCTAATGTCGTTCAAAATTTTAAAGCCGATAATATTCGTATAAATGATATTTCAATAGTGAGCTTCTTTAAGGATTTGAATAGCTTGTCTGTTTCTCAAACTGATGTGTCTGATATTAGTTTTTTGGCAAGATGTTCAAATTTAAGCACTTTGAATTTGTCGGGAACAAAAGTTGAGGATTTGTCACCTCTTAGAGATCTTCTTAAATTGTATGACTTGGATGTCGCTAATACTCCAATTACTGATGTGTCTGCTTTACAAGGACTTGTGAATCTTCATTTCTTGAATATAGAAGGTACTCAGGTGTCAGATATTTCTTCGTTGGCTAACTTGGATAGACTTAATGAGATAAATTTCTCTAATACAAGAGTGGTAAATATAAATGCGTTGAATAACTTGCCTCATTTAAGCAAGATATATTGCGACAATTCCTTGGTGACAAAAGAAGAGGCTGACGCTTATAAAATCGCAAATCCTAACGTGCTTGTAATCAATGAAAGCGACGCTCTTGCAGCTTGGTGGAACGAGCTCCCTTCTTTCTGGAAGACTCTCTTGAAAGACCAGGCAATGACAAGTATCTATCCGACAAAAGAGGAATTGCACTCTATCATCAATATTAGAACTCTTAAAGTTGACCATTATATGCAAGATGCAGAGCCAATACGTCGTTTGACAAACCTCGAATATATTGACCTCTCTAATTCAAAAATCGATGATTTGTCACCACTTAACGGCTTGCATAATCTTAAATATTTGAATATAAGCAATACAATGGTGTCAGACTTGACAGCTTTGGCAAGTAACAAAAATTTAAGAGAACTGAATGTTGAAAATACTAAAGTGACATCTTTAATTCCTTTGCATGAAATCAAGACTTTGACAAAAATATATGCAGATGGAACTGATATTTCAACTAAAGAGGTCATAGAACTGAGAAAGATTCAACGTCAGGTGATTGTTATATATCAGACTGATAATCTTAAACTTTGGTGGGGAAATCTTGATGATACATGGCGCGAAGTGTTTAACAATCACTTCATGTGTAATTCAAATCCAACAGCAGAGCAGCTTCAGTCGATAATCAATTTGGAAGAAATTGTTGTGGATGCTAACAATGTCGTATATACTCTCGAACCATTGACACAGATGGCGTTTATTAAGAAATTGATTGTTAATAATAACCAGATTCAGGATTTGTCGCCATTGTTCGATAAACATTATTTGGAAGTGTTGTCGGTAAGTGGCAATCCTGTTGACAATATTATGCCGCTTTCTAATCTCACAATGTTAAAAAATCTTAATATAGAAAATACAGCAGTCAGTGACTTGAATCCAATAGCTGAGTTAAAAAATATTAAGGTTCTTAATATTGGAGGTACATTTGTCCGTAATTTGAAGCCTATTGCAGGATTTGAATCTCTGGAAGATTTGTCAATAGTTAATACGGATATTAAAAGTGTGATAACGTTGGAAACGCTTCCATCATTAAAACACTTGAAAGCTTACAAAACAAAGGTGAAGAACAAACATATTGAACTTCTCAAGTATAAGAATCCAGATTTAAATGTGATATATTATTGATTTACAATTATTCTCCAATGAAACCATTGGAGAATAATTGTATTGAAGCGCTGTATTGTTCTAACCATATTTCAGGTTTTAAAATATCAATCATCGTAAGAAATAACTTTTCCTTTTGAGTTGAATTCTATTTCTAAATTATTGCTGAGTTCTACTGTTATACGGTTAAATTCTCTTTCTACGTCGGTGATGCATAAGTCTTTATGAACGGTGTTGACGTATTCTGTTATTTCTGTTAAGATGAAGTCTGTTGGGATGCATTTTTGTTTTCCGCTTACGTCGGTCCATTCACCTTTGGCATTGAATTCTATTTCTGTGCCATCTTCAAAACGTACTTTATAATCTACATCTGCAAATTCTCTGTCTGCCAATATGTAAGATACTTTATAGTCTTTGAAATAGGTTTTGATGAACTCCTGTGATTTGGCTGGAAGTTGTTCGAATTTTGTCATTCCGTTTTGGGCAAATGCTGCTGCTCCTGATAGTAATATAGCTGCTGCTAATGTTAAGATTTGTTTTTTCATTGTTAATAGTTTTTTAGTTAATTTTGTTTAGCTTGTAAAAATTAGTTTATTTTTTTGCAAAAATATGGTATTTCTAGATTGAGGGCAAATTGATAATATCAATGATAATATCTATGTTGTCTATTAGTAAAATATTCTTTATCTTGATTTGTTCAAATTGATAATGTTTTTTATAAAGTTATTTTACCCAATGAATTTGATATTCAGTATTTTGCCAATATTCTTTTGTTTTGTCTATATCTTTTGTAAAACCTAAAAGGAAACCTCCTCCGCCAGCGCCGCACAGTTTCACCTGGAATCCATCTTTGTCGATATCAAAGAAGAAAAATTCTTTAACATTTTCTGGAATGGTATGTCCAAGCATTTCGGTTTGCATCTTCGATAATTCTGATAAATTGTTGAAAAATTCATCATCGTTATTTTTGATTAAAGATGAAATACATTCGTTTACAAGCGGAATATATTTGTTGTTGAATTTCTCTAGATATGAATTGTCGTTTCTTAACTCTTTGAATTTCTCTACCAAAGGAGCTGTCGGGCTTTTTATTTTTGTGTCAATCAAGAAGATATGAATGTTGTCCGACATAAAATCGTTGGACAGTAGCTGTTGTCCGTTGTCTGTTGTCCGTTGTCCATTCAGAATGAAAGGTTTACCGTAATAACATTGCAGAGGGTCTATTCCTGAGCTGCTGCCATGAAAATAATTCTCCATTGTTGCCAGAAGCTCGATAAGTTCGTTAGTATCTTCAATATCAATCAGTTTATATCTATCGTAGATGGCAGCGACTAAGGCGCCCGAACTTCCTACGCCGTAGCCGTTTGGGATGTTAGAGTCGAAGAACAAGCCAGCGTTTATTTCCGTTTCCATCCTTCTTAAATCTAAAATCCTGAATCTGTCGTTTGTACGAAGATAATCGAAGTATTTTGAAAGGTTGCTATTCGATTCCATAGCACTTTCGCAAGCTTCGTTCGAGATGAAGCTCCATTCTCCGCTCACTGAATAATAAGGAATTAGCAGTGCGTTGGAGCCGAATATCATAGAATATTCGCCAAAAAGAATGACTTTTCCGTTATACTTTCTGTTATCCATTGTTATCGTCTATCCATTTGTTATTGTAGCAATAATCTTTCAATACGTTTTCAATGAAATCATGTACTTTTTCGGAACAAGAATCAGGATAGAGAAGATGGACGTTAGGTCCTGCGTCTAATGTGTAACATATTGGAAGACAAGTCTCTTTTCTGAAATCCAAAACCTTGTCTATGATATTTACGGTGTTTGCTTCTTTAAGTGTGTATGATGGAGTGGAAGTTGCCATTAAGTCGTGAAGTTGATTTGCTTCGCTTTCGGCAATCTTTATAAAACCTTCCAAATCACCTTGTTTTAATATTGTTAATAAATCTTCAGTATTTTTTCTTGCTGTAGCGTAGCGATTTTCTGCCATAGGATGGTTGTTCATCAAGGAATGGCCGGCTCTGCTTGAGACGCTTTTTTCTTTAGAACTGACAATCAAAATGCTATCGTGATATGATTTGAAGACAGGATGAATGATGTCGGCGATTGGTATTGCGTATTCGTCAGAACTTTCTGGTAATGAAGGAGTTTTACCCCATAAGGTCATTGTAGGATAAACGGAACGCGCTGCACTTCCAGAAGCCAATCTTGAAAGGAAAGACGCTTCTTGAAGGTTTATCTCTTTGTCTTTTATTTCTAACAGACAGAGTATCAATGCGCTCATTGACGATGCGCTCGATGCTATTCCTGAAGAATGAGGAAACGAATTGTGACTCTCTATATTCAGATGAAGTCCGTTCAGGAATGTGAAATATTCTTTATTTTCTTGAAGATATTTTTCTATTTTGGATTTAAAGGCTTGGTTTTCTTTTCCTTCGAAATAGAAATCCATTTCAATAGAATTGAGGTTTTCGGTCTTGGAATAAGTCACTTTAGTCTCTGTGTAACAGTTGTTTAAAGTTAGACTTATAGAAGGATTGTTAGGAAGTTGATTTCCGTGTTTTCCCCAATATTTGACGATTGCAATATTAGAAGGGCTGCGTTTTATTATTTGGTTATTATTCATCAAAGTTTAAGGTTTGAGATTTAAAGTTTGAGGTTGATTTTCTTAAACTTTAAATCGAATAATTATTACAATACAATATCTTTATATCTAAAGACCACGTTAAGTCCTTTAACTTCAAAATATTTTTTAACTTTTTCTAACTCCCATTCGGTGGCTGCCATGAAAAAATCGCCGCCCCATGCTCCAAGAGATTTTACCTCTCCTTCAAAATCGCTGAAATATTTCTTGAGTCTCTTGAGACCTAGGCATGATGATATTATTTCTTCGTGCGTTTTGATGAAATAACAGAAATCTCTTAATGACTGTAAGTCAGGCAAGATTTTGCTTATCTCCGAAATGGATTTCACTTCTTCGCTGAAGTCTTTTTTCTTGTCGAGAAAAGCTTTCACCTCGTTGGAGGAATTTTGTTTATGACCTTGGTAGATAAAGAAAAGATTGTCTTTAAACTCAGGGTCGAAAGATACGGGAGTGATTGTTCTGTTGTCTGTTGTCTGTTGACTGTTGATTTCATAAAATATCGGGCCTTCGGCTTTAGCGCAGGCGATGTCGTAGCCTGAGCCTTTAAACGTGAAATCCAATAGCTGATAAGGATTGATGTTGGCCCATTCCGAGATGTTATTAATTAATGTCGAGCTGCTGCCAAGTCCCCACTGCGGGTTGAAATCCAGATGACAGCTGATTCTATAGTCGCTGGCTTCTGTGAAGATATTGTCGTTCAACGATTTCAGCTGTCTTAAAATGTTAGAAAGACGTTCTGCTTTTTCAATGTCGTCGCTGTTGATGACGCTGAAATTAGTCTTGTCTAAAACAGCCGAAAACCAATTCAAATACAAATCTGTTGTCTGTTGCCAGTTGTCCGTTGACTTTACATAAGCATCCCAATAAATAAGGTTCTCGTTTTTATCTAATGTCTCAACATTCATGCTCTGTCCGAATTTCAAAGGAAGAGCCAGAGCTGTCGCCCCTTTCAAAACGAGATATTCACCCGTCAACAAGAATTTTCCATTAGATTTATAGTTCATAGTGTATAGTTTATAGTAGTTTTGAAGTTTATAGTGGAAAGTTCAACGGTCCCTGAACCCCTGAACCCCTAATCAACTTCTAACTCTCTTCAAAAACGTTTCTACTTCAGAATATGAGACAGTTTTGTCGTTGAAATATTCTGTTGCCTGAGTCTTTTCTTTTTCAGTAGCGCCAAGTTGATTGAGTATATTGGCAAGGTGCATTTTCATGTGACCTTGTTGTATTCCTTTTGTTGTCAATGACTTAACGGCAGCGTAATTGTTGGCAAGTCCCATTGTGGCAGCAATCATCATGAGTTCTTTCGCTGAAGGATTGCCGAGCAGTTCCAATGATTTTTTTGCCAGAGGATGCAATGATGTCAAGCCGCCCACTGTTCCGAGAGCGAGAGGAATGTCGAGAGTGAAACGGAAGGTATCGTCTTGAATCTCAACGTATGAAAGACTTTTATATTGTCCGTCTTTTGCTGCGTAGGAGTGACCTGCTGCCTCTGTGGCTCTGAAGTCGTTGCCTGTCGCGATGACGACAGCATCGATGCCGTTATATATTCCTTTGTTGTGAGTTGTCGCGCGATAAGGATCGATGAGTGCGATATCTACGGCCTTCTTGAATTTGTTGGCGAAAGCCTTTCCGTCGAGGTTCTCGTCAACGCCATTGAGCTGATTTGTAGGACATTCAACCCAGACTTTCACGCGGCATTCTGGTGTGTAGTTTGACAAGATACACATGACTATTTCAACGTATCTGTCTTTCTCTTCAAGATTTTCTTGTCTTAGGAAGAAGTCTTGAAGCGTGCGTCCGAAAGTCTCCAATATAGAGTTGATGAAATTGGCGCCCATCGAGTCGCAGGTGTTGAAAGTGACGAGGAACTGATAGTAATCAGGGATTTTGTCGGTGTGGTCAACAAGTTGAATGTCAATGATTCCGCCTCCGCGTTTCGTCATCTTTTCTGTGATAGAAGATGTGCTTCTCAAAAATTCTGCTTTTATTTCAGGGAGGAGGCTGTTCAAGGTTTCTTTGTCGCCTTTCCAGCAGAAATGAACCTGACCTACTTTTTTGACATCGACTATCTCTGCGTGGAATCCGCCGCGTTCGCTCCAGAACTTCGCCGCCGCTGAGGCTGCTGCAACAACAGAGCTCTCTTCTATAACCATAGGAACGACGTATGGCTTGCCGTTGATGACAACATTAGGTGAAACACCGTATGGAACGTGGAAATTAGAAATAGTGTTCTCGCTGAATTCGTCAAATTGTTTCTGCTTTTCTTTGTCTTGATACCAAAAACTTTTTAACAAATTAATAAATTCACTAGGATTTTCAATATATTCTGCAACAGCTTTCAGCTTGTCTTCCTTAAGAAGCTTGGAAAATCCTTTCAATATAATATCTCTTTTTCTTAAAGATGCACTCTCTTCCATAATCAAATATAAATTATGCAAAAATAATAAATTATTATCTTGAAAAAGCATAAAAAAATATATCTTTGCCAACTAATTATTTACAAAATCTTATCTCAAATGAAAAAATTATTTACCCTTATCATCGCGATTTTTTTATGTATAAACGTAAAGGCTCAAACATCTCTGACAGAAGCTGTTAACTTCACTGTTACAGAGTGTTACGGTGAAGAAGAAATCACTCTTTTCGATATATTAGACAGAGGGCAATATGTGCTTATTGATTTCTTTTTTATGAATTGCACGCCTTGTCAGACTGTGGCTCCTAAGGTTGCTGAAGCGTACCGTGCTTTGGGTTGCAATCAACATGATGTTTTCTTCATGGAAATTTCTCCTGTCGATAATGATGACGTGTGTCAATGGTGGGCTGAACGCTATGGCGTGGAATATCCTACAGTAGGAAAAGATGGCGGCGGATTGGAAGTTGATGAAATTTATGACATTCATTCTTATCCTACCTTCGTCCTCATCGCTCCTGACAGATCAATAGCATTCCAAGATATTGACATTTACCCAATTCCAGATGCTCAGACAATCATCGATTATCTAGCTCCATTTGGTATAGAAGAACATAGCTGCGATGAAGCTCCAGAAATTAACCCATCTGTAGAAATAACTTTGGACGAAGTGACAACAACATCTCTCAAGGCTACTTTCACTCCAAATGCAGACTGCGCAAAATATCATATCTTGGCTGACACTCAATCTAATATGGAAATGTGGATGTCTATGATGGGGGCTTCTTTGGAAGATTTAATCGTTATGTGGGGAGCTGAAAAGACTTCAACAGCAACATACACTTGGGATGAAATGGCGCCAAATACAGAATACACTATTTATGCTCTTCCTAAAGATGCAGACGGCAATGCCGGTGAATTAGTTACAACTACCGTCACAACAGAACAAGCTGGTGGAACAGGTACTTCAGTCATCGAACTCGTCGTTGAAGTTATGACAAAGACTTCAGTGAAAACAACAGCAACTCCAAACGAAGAAACAGCAGTATATCATTATGGCTTGATAGAAAAATCTTATTTCGATGAAATAGGCGAGGAAGCAGCGGTACAGATATTCCGCGAAGATCCATATCCATTCTATGAAGTTGACGTATGGGAATGGATTGACCTTACTCCAGAAACAGATTATTACGCAATAGCAACAGGCCAGAACTCAGAAGGCGAATGGGGCGAGACAACGATAGTTCCTTTCAGAACAGAAGTAGAAGGCTGCGACGAGTTTGTAAAGACTAATTTCAGCGTTTATCCAAATCCAGCTTCTTCAACTGTCAATATAATTTCTGATGCAATGGGAACAGCTAGAATCTTTGACATGACATCACGCTGCGTAATGGAAGTTGAAATCAACGATTTGAACACAACAATAAATGTTGAAACTTTAAATAAAGGTGTTTATTTCATCAATGTTAACGAAAGCGTTAAGAAGTTGGTGGTGAAATAAATAAATGCCTTCGACAAGCTCAGACACCAACAGACGGTGGTTGAGCTTGTCGAAACCACAAATACCCCCAAAATTTAGTTTAACATAAAATTTTTCCGTTTTATATATTTTTTTATATTTATTTAAACGGAAAAATAAGTAACTTTGCAGAAATTTTCAAATCACATTAAATTAACATTATTTTAAAAGATGAAAAAACTTTTTACTTTATTCATTGCTCTCGTATTGAGCATTGGTGTCAGCGCACAATGTCCTTTGACAGAAGCTGTTGACTTTAAAACAGTTGACCACCATGGTCAAGAAATTCATTTGTTTGACATCCTCGACGGAGGTCAATACGTTTTGATTGACTTCTTTTTCACTTCATGTGGTCCTTGCCAAAATGCTGCTCCTAAAGTTGTTGACGCTTACTACGCATTAGGTTGCAACCAACATGACGTTTTCTTCATGGAAATCTCTCCATCAGACCACAATGATGCACCTTACTACTTCATCGACAACTGGATTGCAAACTACGGTGTTGAATATCCAACAATCTATTTGACAAGTGGCGGTGAAAATTCAGGTGAAGACATTTGCAACATGTACCAAATCCCAGCTTATCCAACAATGGTTCTCATCTCTCCAGATCGTAAAATCGTTGTTCAAGACATTTGGCCAGTTAACTCAGTTGAAACAATCCTTGACACTCTCGCACCATTCGGCATTGAAGAACACGAATGTGACGGCAACACACAAGCTCCAGCTATCGTTTTAGATATTGAAAGAGAAGCATCATACGCTATCGATGCTAAATTCACTCCAAACGCAGCAAGCGCATCTTACTACGTTTTAGCAAGTACACAAGCTGGTCTTAACGCTGAAGCTATTAAAGCACAAGGTACAGAACTCACAGAAGGTGGCGTTCACACATTCACAGGTTTATCAGCTTCAACAGATTATAATATCTACGCTCTTCCAGTAAGCGCTGAAGGTGAATTTGGTGAAGTTAAAGTTGAAACAGCTAAGACAAAATGTGAAGCAACAGCTGGTGAAGCAGCTATCGAACTTAACGTTGCTGTAGTTCCTGGTTTCGTTATCGCTGACGCTTTCCCAAATAGCGCAACATCAGAATACCACTACGCTTTCGTTAAAGTTTCTAAATTTGAAGAATGGGGCGAAGAATACGCTATCTTCCAATTATTACGCGACAACAACCCAGTTTGCGGTAACGACTTCTGGCAATTAGACGTTGCTTACTTCGAAGAAGGCGTTGAATACTATTGCTATGGTATCGGTTACAATGCTGAAGCAGAATTAGGCGAACCAACATACGTTAGATTTACAGTTGGCGAAGGCGGCGGCGACGATGATGATCCAGAAGATCCAGAAGATCCAGATTACATCGCTGAAAATTCAAGCATCGAATTCACAGTTAACCCTAACCCAGCTAAGTCATCAGTTAACGTTAACTTAAACGGCGACGCTCAAGTTAAATTCTTCGACATGACAGGCCGCTGCGTAAAAGAAGTTAACGCAATCAACAATACAACAATCAATATCGAAGACTTAAACAAAGGTATTTACTTTGTAAACGTCAACGGTAATGTTCAAAAACTCGTTGTTGAATAATAACAAGTAAAGACGCGCGGACGTGCGTCTCGCAAATAAAGGCGTACTCTGCGTCTCAATAAAACTCAAAACCCCAGAATCTCGGAATTATTTGAGATTCTGGGGTTTTCTTTTTCTGAATTTGTATCTTGTTCTGTGGACTTTTTTTATATATTTGCTATCTGATAAATCAATTTAAAATTAAGTTATGAAGAGAATTTTACCATTACTTTTTGCATTAATTTTCAGTCTTAACGTAAAGGCGCAGACTCCTTTGACAGAGGCAGTTAACTTTACATCAGTAGCTCTCAATGGCGAACATATAGATTTGTTTGAAATATTGGACGGCGGACAATATGTGCTTATTGAATTTTTCTACAGTACTTCTTCTGGAGCTTTGACATACGTTAATAAAATGATACAGTCATATCAATATTTCGGATGCAACGAGCATGATGTATATTATATGGAGATATCTCGTTTCGATAATGCAGCTAACGCAAGAGCATGGTGCAACGAATACGGAATAATGTTCCCAACAATACATACCGAATCGGAAGGCGATTCCGGCGATGAGATATGCCAGATGTATCAGATTCCAATTTATCCAACAGTGATATTGATAGCTCCAAACCGTGAGATCGTGCTTCAGCAGATTTACCCTGTGATGTATGTAGAGAACATCATCGATGCACTCACTCCATTCGGAATCGAGGAACATGAATGCAGCGCTGTGCTTCCTGAGGTGTCGATGGAAGTGTTGAAAAAATCTTCAACAACTATGATGGTGGAGTTTGAGCCTAACTTCGTCTGTGAGTCGTATCATTTTTTGATGGGCGAAGGCGACATCTTGGAAGAGCAGGACATTCCTCTTGAACAGCTTCTGGAGGAACAAGGCATTGAGAAATCAGATGATTGCATTTATATTTGGAATGATTTGAAACCGGAGACTACATATAATATTTATGTGCTTCCTGAAAACTTTGAAGGTACTCATGGCGAAATTGAAAAGATGAGCGTGGCTACTTTGGCGGTGGCAGGACCATCTGTGATAGAACTGGAAGTTGAAGTCATGAGTGAGACACAGGTATATACAAAGGCGACACCTAACGAATTTACAGGCGAATATCATTATGGATTGTTCTTTAAAGATGAATATGAAGAACTTGAAGAGTCGGAGATAATAGATATTCTCTTTGGTGACGAATTTCCTTTATATGCCGAAGACGAATGGCTTTGGGACGAGCTTCCTCCTTTGACGGATTATTATGCTGTCGCTGTGGGAATGAATACTGACGACGTTATGGGAGAATTGACAGTGGTGCCGTTCAGAACAGAAATGGAATCATGTATGGAAATTGAAAACATTAAGTTTGAAATGACGCCAAATCCTGCTAAATCGACAGTCAGCGTTAAATTCCAAGGCAGCGCTGAAATAAGAATCTTCGATATGACAGGCCGCTGCGTGAAAGAAGTTAGCGCTGTGGATAACGCGACAATCAATGTTGAAGACTTGAACAAAGGTATCTACTTTGTTAACGTAAACGGTAAAGTTGAGAAACTCGTTATCGAA
>JAFYNK010000093.1 GCA_017548125.1 Bacteroidales bacterium
GGTAGGACGTGTGTTCCTTTTGATCTCGTTCCCAGCACAAATGACCACATGGCCATTAGCGAAAGGCTTTGAGACAAGTTATCTGGATGTAACCAATCGTAGAGACGTATCAAAATTTGCAGAATTTTGCTGCGTCTCTTTTTTTATTCATTGATGCTTATCTCTTTTATTCACATCACAGCTCTCTCTTTTTATATCTTTTTTTCGTAAAAAATATTGGCAAATATGCTAATATAAGCACACCGCCAACCATTCTACAACATAACACATTGAATTATAAAGAAATAAATATTATTATTTTTTTTTAGAAAATGTTTTTTCTTTAAGAAAATTTTACTACTTTTGCAACTCAAAATAAAGGGAAAATTAAGAAGAAAAAATACATAAGACAATGAAACGCACATTTCAACCATCAAACAGAAAACGTAGAAACAAACACGGCTTCAGATCAAGAATGTCAACAGCCAATGGTCGTAAAGTTTTAAAAGCACGCCGTGCTAAAGGCAGAAAGAAACTTACAGTTTCTGACGAATATTAATTCTGTTACGCCGTACCTAATAACATTATTTAAGGTTTAAAAAAATCCGGTCTTTTAAGATCGGATTTTTTTATTTTTTCCTATTTTTGCATCTTTGAATTATAGTTCTGACACGAAAATTAAAATCCATGGTAAATATAAAACCTATAATGATGGCGAAAAGAAATATATCATTATCAATTAGTCTGATTCTAATGCTAATTTTTACAAGCTGTTCAACAAGTAATGCTATTCAAAAAGAAATTAGGAACATTATGGAATCCAATGATTATACTTTCGTATATATTGGGACTCATTGGTGTCAAGCTAGCATTAACAATTTCTTAAATAATTATTCTAACATCAACAAATATGATGACAAAATGGGAGTTCTTATCATTTTCTTTGATAAAAACAACAAGATTGCATCCAACGAAAAAATAATGGAGTATTCTCCTATGTTATTTAAATCAAAAGGTCCGATGCTTGACAAAATACGAATGAACAACATATGCGACAATCTACTTAAAGACTACAATCGCGAGTTTAAATCTCCAATATACTTTCTTTGCGACAAAGATGGTGTTATTATAAAGGATAATAGTTTTAGAAAAATCAAAGAATTAATGAATGAATAAAAACGACGATACCCAGAATCCTTAACCAAAAGCCAAAGTTCAACAATCAACAGATTTTTTCTTATCTTCAATCTGTTTTACATCAGGGAACGTAAAAACTATGTCTTGCGCCTTAGCTATGCTCTTGTTCAATTCATACCCTATCAATATCAAAATACAATTAAAATAAATCCATACGACAAAAATTATCAAACCTCCGATGGAGCCGTATAAAAGGTTGTATGTAGAAATATTCGATATATAATAATTAAACAACATAGTACCAACGATAAACATTCCTGCGAACAAAAGCGAACCTGGAGTAAACAGCTTGAACTTCTTGCTTCGCGGATTGCCGAAATAATACAGCAGCGACATCGCTATTATCAAGGCAAATATAACGACCAGCCATCTGACCACATTTATCAACAGAACCACGAAATCGTTATAGAAATGTATCTTGGTAAAGAAAATAGGCAATATCCTCTGACCAAATGTAATCAACGCTATTGACACGACAAGCAACAACACAAACATTAGCATCACTAAAATGGAATACACTTGTGTCTTAATGAACGAGACCTGTCCAAATTCTTTGTCGCCCATATTAAAACCTCTGAAGAAAGAACTCACCGCGCTGGTACTGAAATAGAACGCAAGCAAAAGACCTATCGACATAAGTCCGCCGTGTTCTATCGACATAATCTGATTTATCGTTGACGCAGCACTTTCAAACGTTCCAGGAGGCAAAATAGATTGCAATGCTTCAAGAACGTTCTGCGTTATGCCCTGCAATGGAAAATATGGCAGCAAGGTAAAGAGGAACAAAATTGTCGGAAAGATAGCGAGAAACACATAAAAAGCCACTGCCGCAGCTCTATCAATAAGATTGACTTGCGTAAAACCTCTTACAAAATAAACAAGCACATCGTATAATGGCACGCCTCCAAATCCAGGAAACTTAACCAAACGAAGCACCGACTCCAATCGTTTCTTTAAAACTATAAAACGTCCCTTAATATCAGAAAATTTAGTCTTCATTTTCACAAAACTTGATAAACCAATATTCCAAGATAATTGCCCACAGCATAACCGATGACGCCAACAGCAATACCGGTAATGATAACTTTTTTGTTCTTCATGTTCTCAGCTATCATCGGGACAAACAAAGGCGAATTGATAAGAGCCACAGACGTAATCACCATGGTGTCAGAATCAATTCTGAAAGCCTTAGCCAAAATCATCGACAATATCAAAGAACAGAAAATAACAAAAGCAATATACACTATTATATTAAAGCCAGCTTTGTAATCTATGGAAGTAACATCAACCATCGTTGCAACAACGAGACTGAATATCAAAACGAGATACATTCCAGCATCGTAGCTCTTCTCCATCTTTCTTACAAAAGGCAAAAACGAAGCTGCAATAGACAATGTCGTCATCGTCAAGATAAGAACCAACATGTTATCCACCTTTCCTGAAATGAGAAAACTAATTCCCATGCCTACACCTACTATTAATATAGCAAGTCCCAATGCGCCTAATGTCTTAGGAAAATGCTTTTTAGTAAAAATACCAAAATATGACGACTCTGAACTTTGAACTTTAAACTCTGAACTTTCTTGTTGTCTTGTTGTCTTGTTGTCTTGTTGTCTTGTTGTCTTGTTGTCTTGTTGTCTTAAAAAAAGTCGAAAGAGTTTTATTCCGAACGACATCAGAAAGACTAGATAAACGAAACTTATAATCATATCGAAAGTATGGACGAAAATGTAAGTTTCGGCATCCACATTTAATGCGATTTTAAGGCTTGCAAGGTTAGGCGTTCCACCTGTATATACACCAACGAGCAGACCAGCTATCTTGCTAAAGCCGCTCTGTTCATCATTAAAAATATAATATCCAGCAATATCAACGACCAGTACCGATACGAGACCTATACACAAAGCCACGATAGCATTTTTCAGTTTCCAATTCTTAAAATCACAACCAAAGAGAATCATCGGGAAAGCAAGTAAAATCATCACGCTGGTAAGAGTATCCTGAATGCCTTTCAGCGATTCTCCTAGGCCAAGAGGAAAGATAATTATATTTGAGACTAGAATACCTACGACATATAACAGCAATATCTCCCCTATCTTATTCATAGCAGCATATTTACGGCATAAAACTATCACCAGATAAGGCACGAGAAAATAAAATAAAAGCGACAAAATCTGAACCATAAAAATATTTTTTTTGCGAAGATAAAAAAAAAGTCAACAAGACAACACGACTACAATACAATAAGTTTTTTTGAAACAACAAATTAATCATCATATTCATTAAACAAACTTTCAAAAAAAAACATTATATTTGTTGATAAAATTTTAACGAATTATATTAAAAGAACTCACAAATGAATCAACGCATATCACACGAAGGCATTGTTACCAGCATTGACAACGACAGCGTACAAATAAAGATATTATCGAAAAGTGCGTGTGCGTCATGCAACATCAAAGGAGCCTGCAACATGTCGGAGATGAAGGAGAAAATCATCAGCATACCTCGTCCTGAAGACAAGAACTTATCCATAGGTCAAGAGGTAAATATAAGCATGGAATTGAGCCAGGCCAACAGAGCCGTCATATTCGCATATCTCATACCTGTCATAATATTGGTAAGCATGATATTTATTCTCAATGCATTAAAATTTGACGAAGGCATCAACGCACTTCTCTCCATTGGATCTTTAATACCATATTACCTTATTATATTTCTTTTCAGGGATAAGTTAAAGCGTAAATTCGAATATGAAATTCATTAAAAAAAATGTATTTCTTTTAAATTAATTGTTATTTTTGCGATAGCTATTAGCTGCAAGCATAAGGCTACCAACTGACAGCATAATTGAATATTAAACATTAAAAACTATTATTGTGAACGACATTTTACTCTATTCTCTCATTGTACTCGGAGTCTTGGGAGGCATTTTAGCGGTTATTCTTTACATAGTCGCGCAGAAGTTCAAAGTAGAAGAAAATCCATTGATTGACGAAGTTGAATCCAATTTATCCGGAGCCAACTGCGGAGGATGCGGTTTTGCCGGCTGTCGAGCTTTTGCCGAGGCCTGCGTCAAATCAGCTGCCGACAAGAACAGTCTCGCCGGATTGAATTGTACAAGTTCCGACATGTCGAAGGTAGCTGCTGTTTTAGGTTTGACAGTCACGGCTGAAGAGCCTAAGATTGCCGTGGTCCGTTGTAGCGGAACCTGCGAGAACGCTCCTAAGAAGACACACTATGAAGGCGCCGACATCTGCGCTTTTGCCCACACTCTGTTCGCTGGAGGCAGCGGCTGTCCTAACGCCTGTCTTGGCTTAGGCGACTGCGTCAAGAAATGCGCCTTCGACGCCATCCACGTCGATCCTGTCTTGGGCATCGCTGTCGTTGACGAAGACAAGTGCGTCGGCTGCGGCACATGTACAAAGGCTTGTCCTAGAGGCATCATCGAGATACGTCCTAAAGGCAAGAATAACCGCCGTATTTATGTCAGCTGCGTCAACGTCGAGAAAGGCGCCATAACCATGAAAAACTGTAAAGTAGGTTGCATCGGCTGCCAGAAATGTCTCAAGGAATGCCCATTCGAGGCCATCGAGATGCGCGGCACATTAGCATACATCAACCCTGACAAGTGCAAGCAATGCCGCAAATGCGTCGATGTTTGCCCAAGAGGCAGCATCTTGGCGGTCAACTTCCCTCCTCGCAAACCTAAAGTTGAAGTAAAAGAAGAAGTTAATAACGAAAGTAAAGAATAAAGCGTATGAATCCAAAGAAAACATTTCCTAAAGGCGGTGTTCATCCTGAAGAAAATAAACTTTCGTCAGACAAACCCATTATAACATTTCCTATTCCAAAACAAGTAATCATTCCGTTGGGACAATGTCTCGGCGCGCCAGCAGAAGCCATCGTCAAAAAAGGCGACGAGGTGAAAGTGGGACAGCTCATCGGAACAGCAAAAGGCTTCATCTCTGCCAACGTCCACTCCTCGGTGAGCGGAAAAGTCTCAAAAGTAGACGAGGTGATGGACCACACCGGTTACCGCAAACCTGCTATCTTCATCGATGTTGAAGGCGACGAATGGCTCGAAGGAATAGACACCAGCGACAAATTAGTCGGAGAAATAACATTATCACGCGAAGAGATAATCGAAAGAGTGAGAAGCCACGGCATCGTCGGTATGGGCGGCGCCACCTTCCCAACAAGCGTGAAATTATCTATACCTAAAGACAAGAAAGCCGAGTTCGTCATCATCAACGCAGCAGAATGCGAGCCTTATCTCACCTGCGACAACAGACTCCTTCTTGAGAAACCTCACGAATTTCTTGTTGGCGTCAAGATTCTGATGAAAGCCGTCGATGCTCCTAAAGCTATCGTTGGCATTGAAACCAACAAGATTGAAGCAGCGAAATTATTGGATAATATAGTTAAAGGCGACGAATATTATCACGGAATAGAAATACAGCCATTGCAGACCAAATATCCTCAAGGCGGTGAGAAACAACTCATCAAGGCTTGCACTGGAAGAGAAATCCCATCAGGAAAACTGCCTATAGAGACAGGCTGCGTCGTCGTCAACGTCGCATCCACTTTCGCCATTTATGAAGCCGTACAAAAAAACAAGCCTCTCATCTCAAGAGTGGTGACCGTCACAGGCAAGTCGGTAAAGAATCCATCCAACTTCTTGGTAAGAATAGGAACTCCATCAACAGAACTCATCGAAGCTGTTGGCGGACTCCCAGAAAACACCACCAATATCATCAACGGCGGTCCTATGATGGGCAAATCCGTTTCTGTCAACGACTTCCCTGTCATCAAAGGAACGTCAGGAATCTTGCTCATGACCGACAAAGAAGCTCAGCCTCGTAAAGTGGGCAACTGTCTCCGCTGCGGCAAATGCATCAACGCCTGCCCTATGGGACTGGAACCATTCTTACTATGCCGTCTGTCGAAGAACAACTTCTTCGAAGAGACAGAAGCCGAACGTATCATGGACTGTATCGAATGTGGATCATGCGAGTTCACCTGCCCTGCAAATATCCCTTTGCTCGACTACATCCGTTACGGCAAGAATAAGACAGGTCAAATAATTCGTTCACGTAATCAGAAATAATTAAGAGATGAATAATTACACAATATCAGGCTCACCTCACGTTCACGGAGGCGAAAGCACAAAGAAAATAATGTACAGCGTCATCATCGCTCTGATGCCTGCGTTCTTATTTTCCATTTATTACTTCGGTTTCAACGCAGTGCGCGTCACTTTAATATCAGTGGCAGCATGCGTCTTAGTCGAATGGCTGATTCAGAAATTCCTCATCAAAGGTCCATGCACCATCGCTGACGGTTCTGCGATAATCACTGGTATCTTGTTGGCGTTCAACTTACCATCCAACATTCCAGCATGGATGATCATCGTCGGTTCTATCGTAGCCATCGGCATCGGCAAGATGTCGTTCGGCGGATTGGGCAACAACCCATTCAACCCAGCATTGGTAGGACGCGTCTTCATGCTCATCTCCTTCCCTGTCGCAATGACATCATGGCCAACGCCACAGCCTTTGTTCAGCGGCGCTGCCATCGACGCCTTGACAGGTCCTACACTCTTAGGATATGTAAAAGAAGGCCTCTCACAAGGCATTGCAGCTCAAGACTTAATCATCTACGACAACATCAAAGGATTCATCTATAGCGGTTCATTAGGTGAGATAGGCTCCATCGCCATCATCATCAGCGGTCTCTTCTTGATAATAAGAAAAGTCATCGACTGGCAGACACCTGTCATCATCATCGCTACTGTTGCTATCGTATCAACAATATGCTGGCTCATCGACCCAGTTCAATACGTCAATCCTTTGATACATATCTTCGGCGGCGGTTTGATGCTCGGCGCATTCTTCATGGCGACAGACATGGCGACATCACCGATGACCATGAAAGGAAAGTTCATCTTCTCAATAGGCGTCGGCGCTTTGACAATCATCATCCGTCTTTGGGGCGCTTACCCAGAAGGCATGTCATTCGCCATCTTAATCATGAATGCTTTTGTTCCTTTGATCAACAAAGCATGCAAACCAACTCGTTTCGGTAACCTCGTAAAATAATAAGATCATGGCAGCAAAAAAAGACACATTAATAAATATGTTTGTAGCCTTATTCGTGATATGCATAGTATCAGGCGGAGTGTTAGGCGTTGTTTATAATGCAACAAAAGAACCTATCGCTGCAGCAGAGACAGCAAAAAAAACAGAGGCTATCAAGAACGTACTTCCTGAATTCAACGAACTTAAGGAGACTATGGTGATGTCGGCTTTAGAAGACACAGAGATTCCATTCTACCTCGCATACGACGCCGACAACAACTTCATCGGAGCTGCTGTTGAGACATTCACCAACAAAGGATTCAGCGGCAACATCAGTCTTATGGTTGGCATCTTGGCTGACGGCACCTTAAAGAACATCTCCGTATTGCAACACGCCGAGACTCCAGGTTTAGGTTCAAAGATGACAGAACCTACTTTCAAAGATCAGTTCAACGACAAGAAAGCAGATTCTTTCAATATCAAGGTAAAGAAAGACGGCGGCGATGTCGATGCTATCACAGCAGCGACAATCAGCTCAAGAGCATTCTGCGATGCTGTAAACCGCGCATTATTAACATTTGAAAACAACAAAGGAGGATTTTAATCATGGCAAACTGGAACAACTTAACAAAAGGATTCTTCAAGGAAAATCCGGTATTCGTCCTTCTCCTCGGATGCTGTCCGACATTGGCAACCACAACCAGCGCCATCAACGGACTCTCAATGGGTTTGGCAACGACTTTCGTTTTGATATTGTCTAACATGTGCATATCATTGTTAAAGAACTTCATCCCTAACAAAGTACACATCCCTTGTTATATCGTCGTCATCGCATCATTCGTGACTGTGTTACAACTTTTGATGCAAGCATATCTCCCAAGCATTTACGAGACACTCGGTCTCTTCATCCCGCTCATCGTTGTCAACTGCATCGTTTTAGGTCGTGCTGAAGCATTCGCTTCAAAGAACGGCATCGGCGCATCTGCCATCGACGGCATCAGCATGGGTTTAGGTTATTCCATGGCGCTCACCATCTTAGGATCGATACGTGAGATCTTAGGCAGCGGTTCCATCTTCGGATGGAAGTTCATCGGCGGCGACGCCATCTTGGTATTCGTCCTCGCTCCTGGCGCTTTCATCGCTATGGGTTACCTCATCGCCATCATGAACAGACTTTTAAAGAAATCAAAATAAGTTATTGACAATTAAAGATATCAAGACATGGAATACTTACTTATATTTATCTCGGCAATATTCGTCAACAATATCGTTTTGACACAGTTCCTTGGCATCTGCCCTTTCCTCGGCGTCTCCAAGAAAATATCCACCTCTTTAGGTATGGGCGCTGCCGTTATCTTCGTCATAACTTTAGCGACAATAGTAACTTGGCTTATCCAGCACTATCTGTTAAATCCTTTTAACTTAGGATTCTTGCAGACCATAGCATTCATCTTGGTCATCGCAGCATTGGTACAGATGGTAGAAATCATATTGAAAAAGATAAGTCCTTCATTATACGCAGCGTTAGGCGTATTCTTACCGCTCATAACAACAAACTGCTGCGTTCTCGGCGTTGCCATCTTAGTTATACAAAAAGACTTCGGATTGATAGAAGGCACGATGTACGCTTTAGCTAACGGCGTCGGTTTCACCTTGGCGTTGGTTGTCTTCGCAGGCTTGCGCGAGCAACTCACACTGTCAGACGTTCCAAAAGGAATGAAAGGCGTGCCTATCGCACTCGTCACTGCCGGCATCCTAGCATTGGCATTCATGGGATTCGCTGGACTTGTTTAAAAATTTAGAATTTTAGAACTTTAGAAGAAGAACTAAAAAACACAGAACCTCAGATTTTTTTCTGGGGTTCTTTTTTTAAAGTCGCACGACGCACGACTCTACGTGAGATTGACATACCATGATAGTGTTACAGGGCTGTAAGAAATATTTTTAAAAAAGTTTGGAAATCAGAAATAAAAATATAAGCTTTGTGGAACTAAAATTAAAGGTATGGAGAATGTTAAAAACGACATACAAATTCTTGGGAAAAACAAGTTCATAGAATGCTTGTCTCGATAAATTGTTCGATTGACGAATTTATCGAGAGATTTTTTTTAAGAAATAAATCAAACTACTGATGTGGAAAAATGGGTTCTATCCATTGATGTAGGAAAATTGATAATAAATAGAACCCACCTTAAATATTTATAAACTTTAACGCTATTTCCTATGAAAAATATAGTCATTACATTATTATTCATATTGCACTTCACAAGTGTTTTCTCTCAGGATTTTATTACGATAGATGTAGAAATGCCAGAAGAATTTCAACTTGTTCAATGTGCGCCATATGCTTATTATGCTCTGGCATTGGATGATGGTGATTTTGTATTTACACAAAGTATATTTGACTTTGATAAGCAAAAAGACTGTGGAGTTAGATTTGTCAAAATGTCGCCACAAGGAAATATAACAAAAAGCATCTTTTACGAATTTAAGATTGAAGGTTCTTATGATTATCCGCACAATTGCTTGATTAAGAATCCACATAATGAAAATGAGTTTATTTACACATATTTTTCCTATGGAGAACCATTTTATTATAATGCGGTCTTCTTTGATAAAGATCTGAACATTATTAAAGAAATCAGCGAACCATTCCTTGTGGATGATTTCAAACTGGTTCACATATCATTCCTCAATTTGGATAATAATTTCATATATATATGGAATGCCGAATCTAAATGCCAAATTGCAGAAGTTGACATATATGGGAAGGTTATAAAATCATCGGTACTTAAGGAAAACAACAATCCGCACTACCTATATAGATATTCGTTTTTTGTATATGACAAAGAAAAGAAACAATATGGATTCATTGATGATAGCAATGGAAAGGAACATATATTTAATATATTCGACAAAGACCTTAACTTTATTAAGAGTTATACCTTATCTGGTTATGATGGATATAAATTATTTGGAGCAGCATATGGGTATGGATGTGTGGCAAGTTTGAATGATGGAACTTTCGCTTTTACTGAAAGGTTTTATAATCCGAATGATTATAACGACAGATTTTTGCAGATGTGCAGATTGGATAAGAACTTTAATATTATAGATAAAAACATAATAGGCTACGAAGATGAAGATGGACTTAAATATTCAATTAATAAAGAGTGGAATGATATTGTAAAGTGTAAAGACGGGAGTTTATATTGTATATGGTATAAAAATTATAATGCTACAGCCACCGATTTGTATGTTGGGTATTACGATAAGGATTTAAATCTTTTGTGGGAACGATGCTGCAAAAAAGACATGGCTTGTGCTGGAAATTTCTTAGGCATTGATGTCCTTGAAGATGGCGGTCTAGTATTAGCTGGAAACAATACTGGAGATTGGGGCGTTGCTGGTGCTTATTCATCAGTTATCATCTTTAAAAACGACGGCGCAGTCATTTCTGAAAATCTTAACGACATCCGTCCATATAGTTTCTATCCTAACCCAGCAAGCGATGTCGTCAACATTCGTTTCTCACCAGACGTCAATGTTGAAAAAGTAGAGATTTACGGCATGGACGGCAAACTCTATCACGAACAGAACTTCAATATGGAATCCATCAATGTTAACGGTTTGTCGAGCGGAATCTATATGATGAAGGTGCTTCTTGATAACGGAGAAACATTTACTGAGAAAATTGTAATCAGATAATGAAGTATTGACCGTCTTGCGTGAATAAGGTTGTTGTGAAATAAGATTTAAAAGAACTTTAATAAGGGCGCCAGGTCACATGTTGACTTGGCGTCTTTTTTTATATCTTTGCATCTATGAGAATATTTGTAGCTTTTATATTATCCCTTTTGGTTAAAGTCACCGAGACACCTAGTCACCAAGTCACCGAGGTCGTTTGGGGAGAAGACACCGACAAGTTCTTGGAGACTTGGAGACTTGGAGACTCGATGTCTCATTACGACTCTCTCCTAAAAAACATCCTCGACAACAATCTCGAAGGCTGCCTCTACCTCATCGTCACTCCCAACAACAGCGGCATCGCTCAATGGGCTGACACTCTCGCCAGATTCCGCAACGAACAAGGCATCTACACTAAAGTCGTCAATATCGATGACATCTGCGAGAACAAACCTATTCCTCTTAGAGATTATTTCAAATATATTTATGAAAACTGGGACCCTGCGCCTTCTGCCATCCTACTCTTCGGAGACTATTCCACCGACGCCACCCAGGGCATAGCTTCTTTCTATCAGATAAATTACCACGAGAACAATATCAAATATCTCGCCGACAACAAACTCGTTGACTTCGACAACGACAATCTCCCAGAACTTGTGATTGCTCGTTTGCCTGCTGCCAACGCTCAACAGGCAGAACTCATGGTAAAGAAAACCATTCGTTATGAAACTCATCCTTCTACAAATCCCGATTATTACAACCACCCTGTGACGGCGATGGGATTCGAAGAGGCACGATGGTTCCAACTTTGTTCTGAAGTCATCGCTGGTTATTTCGAAAAAATAGGTAAAGAGCCTAAGCGTCTTAATTCCATCAACACTGGTCTCCCCGACTCAGTCTGGTCAACAGGCAAAAACACGGATTTGATTATAGATTATTTTGGAGAAAATGGATTGAACTATATTCCAGACAATTTAAAGCATCTCACCGAATGGAATGCCAATCAAGATGATTTGAGCCGCGCCATCAACGAAGGAACGTTCATAGTACAGCATCGCGACCATGGCGTATTCCAAAACTGGAGCAACCCTTATTTTTCAAACAATGAAATAAACAAACTGAAAAACGAAGACCTCACTTTCATAATGTCTGCCAACTGTCAGACTGGAGATTTCAATTACGGCGAAGGCGATAACGACTGTTTTGCTGAGAGATTCTTAAGAACGGAAAACGGCTGCGTCGCTATAGTCGCTGCCTCTCAAATATCATATTCTTTCACTAACGACACATACGTCTGGGGATTCTACGACTATCTCTGGAACGACTTCATGCCTCAGTATGGCGACAACACAACAAAATTCAAATACCCTGCTTTCGCTAACGTTTATGGCAAATATTTCCTTCAACAATCTTCTTGGGCTAATTTGCTCCACAAAGAAATCACTTACAATCTATTTCATTATTTCGGCGACGCATATCTGCAACTCAACACTGAAATGCCAAAAGAAATAAATATATATTACCCAAAAGAAATCGCCACTGATTGCAATTCGTTCTTAATTAGAAAAGATGCTGACACACGAGTCGCATTTTCTATTGATGGAGAAATAATAGCAACTTCATTCAACAACGACAGCATAATAGAAATAAAGCCTTTTTATAAAGAGAATAGAATCAAGGTTGTTGCGACAAAACAAGATCATTTCCGTCACGAAGGATATATTGATATAAAAAGCAAATTGAACAAAAACGACATAAACATCTACCCTAATCCTGTAAAAGACATTTTATTTGTTGAAGGAAAGGACATCAAGCTGATAGAAGTTTATAACACTTTAGGACAAATGTTAATGAAAATTAACAATGCTGAATCAAAAGAAAGAATTGAGATTGATTGCAACATATTAAAAAAAGGACTCTTTCATCTTCATATCATCTACGAAGACAAAAGAGTCGGCAAATCTTTTATAGTTAATTAAACTATTTTATTTTTTCTAATTTTGTATTATCAGCCCATTTATCGATATTGAAAGTCAAGCTGAAACGGAGTGTGTTTTCAAGAGGATTTTGTCCTGATGTAGCTGTGTTGTTAACAGGAACTAAGTAAGAGACATCAAGAGAGAAAACATTGTAACGGAGACCAGCGCCGAGAGTTACATAACGACGGTTACCTTTCATCTGAGCTTCGTGGAAGAAACCAGCACGAACTGTAAACACTTGATTGTACCAATATTCAGCACCGAGGCCAATAGTGATTTCTTTAAGTTCTTCTTTGAATCCACCTGGAGCATCGTAGAATGATTGAATCATACCTTGAACCAAACCTACTTCATTATCCCTACCTGATGCGATAACAGGTTTTCCATCAGAGCCTATTGAATCTGGATAATAGATAGGAGCTGTAGGAACGAGGAGCTTATTCAAATCAAATGAAAATGCCAAAGAGTTATAATCGTCGATGTCGAGTTTCAATGTTGGACCTAAACGAAGGTTTGTTGGGATGAAGTCTTTATCAAGTGTTGATTCATCATAATTCATCTTAGAACCGATATTTGTAATAGCGACACCCCATGAGATATTAGCGCCGATATTGCTGAACCATTCTACGTCTCTTGTATAATAAACAGCGACGTCAGCAGCAACTGAAACAGCTGGTTTTGAATATGTATCAATACCTTGTGTAAGATTTGAATAAATGAAACGACCTGCAACAGAACCTGAGATATATTTGCCTAATTTACGTGAATAAGCAACATCAACTGCCCATTCGTTTGGTGAATATGTTCCTAAATCGTCGTTGTTTTGACCTCTGTAGTTAATGTCACCAAGTGTAAAATAACGCATTGTTGCAGCAACTGTTGATTTTGGACTAACACGTTTTGCCACTCCTAAATATGCAATATTCATATCATTGACAAGTGTTCTAAGCCAAGGGCTGTAAGCGAGACCTACTGAGAAATCCTCTTGTATAAAAGCGTACTTAGCAGGGTTCCAGTGCATTGAATAAACATCTGGAGATGTTGAAACACCTATATCACCCATAGCGGATGATCTTGCATCAGGGGCGATGCTCATAAATGGAACTGCTGTTGAAATAACATTGTACTCTAAATTTTGTCCTAAGACCTCACCAATATTTGCATCTGACTGCGCATTCAATTTAATGCCTGCAAAAATCATCACAAATAACAATGTAAAAACTTTAATTCTTTTCATATTTTATCTTATAATTTAGTTACTAACGGAGATTGAATTTTATTATTGCATTTTAATTATTTTTCATTAAAAAAAATGTAAAAAATTCAATTTGCAAATATAATAATTATTTAATAATCAATTTAGAATATCCTGATGTTTTTTCATTTTGGGAATTGGTCACAGTAACATTGTAAATATACATGCCTGCAGGAAGCCTATCTCCTCCATCTGACGTTCCGTCCCAACTTATAGGATTTATTCTTGCCGTAGTTCCGTAGCTTATAGTTTCTATTATCTTAACCAACTGTCCTACAACATCATAAATTCTAATCTTAATATTTATTTCATTATCTTTTTGATTATGTTCAAAAGTAAAATTAGTGTTATCAGACATTGGATTAGGGTAATTCGCTATGTTTTCTATATCAATAATTTTTCCTTTTACCACATTAAAACGAATTGTAGCCAAACTTGAATTATTGTAAATATCCCATGCCCTGAAAGTGAGAAGATGTTCACCTTCGTTCAAATTATATAATTTATATGATAATGTTCCGAACTCATCTTCCGAAATTGGAGCCTCATAAAACTGATTGAGGGAATATGTCTTATTGGTAGCGCCCGACAATGTAGCGGATATATCATGACCGATTCCAGCCGCCGAAGTGTTAATACCGTTTTCATCTTTGATATAAGCTATCAAAAGAGGATTTTCATTTGTAATTGATCCGTCAACAAATTTTTCATCATCAATATATATCTTTATCTCCGGACCAAATTCGTCAGGCTGCGCATTTTGATTCAAGCCACCGATGATGAAATCAGAATAAGAGCCTTGCGCTTCCGCATCGTCGCTGTAAGCATAAAAGCTCATCAAGCCACCGCCGAAGCTGTAATTTATGTCTTTGGGCAATGTGAAATCAACATCAAAAGCTCCGCCAGCGACTGGCATTTTTCCTGTAAATATCACATTATCACGCAAATTAAACGTATAAGGCTGATCTTGATTTCCGTATGTAGTATAAGTATTTTCCTTATCATAAACATTTATATGAATCATTCCGTTAAAGTCATTCATCGGATTGCCGAAAACATCTTTCACAACACCTTTAATATTAACTTTTTGCAAGGCTTTCAATGTATCAATCTCAGCAACATCATGATTATTAATGGATGTCAGTTCTATTTTATTTTTAGGAAAATTGAGACGAAGAGCAGGGTCGCCGAAGAAGATATAATCGCGGCTGTTGTCGTCGCCTATCTGTTTAGCCGCCATGCACACATCGCCCATCGTGACAAACTCGCCACCTTCAACATCAAACAAACGCTCATAGAACTTCTTCATCATAGACTGATTATTAGGATTATATGTCACGCGAGCAGCGGTGTACATCGCCACAGCGCCTCCGTTTTCATTGAGGAAAACATATTCACCTGCCGAAGTTCTTGTATGGTCATCATAACGACTGAACTCGCACGAAGCCGCAATCATGAAATTGAGTCTTGGCGAGTTTCTCCATGAGAAAATATCGTCATTGGTAAGAATCCTTTCTTCCGACCATCCCAGTTCGCCGGCATGTCCTATATAATTGACAATCAACGAACCGAGTTCTACCCTATTAGTTATGGCAGCGTTACATTCAGGAGAGCGCTGCCCACTCGATGTCGCAATCTGAGGATAAGCATCAAGATATATTTTGTCAAAATTCACATCATCGCCCATATTATCTTTAACGATTTTCTCCAGCTGTTCCGCATGCGTCATATAATAGTTATGGTCATCGTCAGCAACGAAAGTTATCAGCTTACGCCAATGTCCCATAGCATCTTCATCATTGCTAATATATCTTTCAATTTTATCAACAACAACGGTTGCCTCTCCAATAGTATTGACCGGCATTCTTCCAATCGCTACATCCGGCGCAGAAAATTCCGACGTCATATTACCTTCGTTTTCATCCAGACTGACAAAAAAATCATCGAAAACATTAGACGACGTTGTAACAGAATGCACCGATTGGAAAGAAGGAATGAAACATACGTTTCCACTTTTGTTTTTGAAGTCATAAGAACAGTCTCCAAAAAGAAGAACGTACTTCAACCTTTTGTCTGATTTGTCATATATCATTCTTATATAGTCACGAATGGCTGCCACATCCAAAGCGCCGCATGAGAACTCATTATATATCTGTTCTGGCGTCACTATTTCTATCTCCAAATCATCAATAACGGAGTGCAATTCCTTAAGACGCTGCGCCTGTGACATAAAATCAGGATGAGTAACAATAAGATAATCAACATCGTATTTTGAATGAAGATTTTGATTTTCAACAACAGAAACGAACGCAACACTTTTAAAGCCATCGTTGCCAAAAGCGACAAACTCGTTATTGCTTGCTCCATTGACAATGAAAGAAGCTACATTTGACGCAAACTGAAGATTTATATTTTCAGGTGCGACAGGATTTGTCACATCCCACACCTGCAATGCGCTGCCAGCATTCTTAATCTCATAACGATATTTCTTTGACACATCATCGCACTCCGGATTTCTGAAACTCATAACGTCGCCAACCATCGACAATTCTCTCCATGCGTTTATCGTTATATAATCAAGCCAACCCGATGATGAAGACGCGTTTTTAGTATAATCAACGTTTATGACAATTTCATCATTTGACGCATTGAATTTAACGTTACTTGTCATTGCCTCTTTAGCGTATGCATTCGACGATGAGATTTTGCTGAAGTTAACCAATGACAATCTATTTCCATTTGTGCTAAATTCAAAAGAGGCAGATGAGATAGTATTACGAGATGCCATTTCAGCCTTCATGTTGCAATACTTGCTTTTAATAATATTAGGGAATTTAAAAGTGTACGACATTGATGTAACTGCATCATATTTATCGCCATACCACGTTGCACCCATATTATTAAGATTATATAAATCATCTTCTTTATGTTTATAATCAAGAAATTGACCGACAATCTCATCAGCTGCTCCAACAACTGGCTCTGCATCACCTATTCTTTTTCCTTCTCCAGAATCAACTGTCATAAAAACGTATGAGAAATCTGAGTAAGGGTTGAGTTCTCTCGAATAAACACCATTTTCACACTTCCACACGACTGGACCTCTTGCATAAAAAAGAATGTAATCATTCTCATTGAAAACACCGTCATTCTCCCCATGAACATAAATTGGAATCTCAACCAAATCCTCTTTGCGCTGCGTTTTATTAAGAAGAGGCAAAACGCCACCACCGTTATGATATATTTTAATGTTTTTAGGATTGATTGAAGCGACTGGAACTCCCATTGACGAAAGCTCCGAATAAGTAATTTTATACATACCAGTGGATGTCAATGACATTTTATACCACTTTCCCGTAGCAAGCACTGAATTTTCAACATAAGTCTTTCTTGATTTTCTTTCTGATTGTTTCAAGACATACGACACATCACATGACACGATTCGCATTACGGTGTCATTATTTTTGTAAAACGGCAAAAGTGAAAAATAAATATTTGAATTTTCACGAGAATTTAAAATGCAATATGTATAATAAGGTATATCATAAATTTCACCAGAAATCAAATCCATTTCGTTTTGCGGGACAGGTTCTGACTCTAAAATTTCAACCATAAAATCAGCCTCAATGTTATCGTCCCAAACAGGAATCATCTTAAAAAAATATGGGTTCTGATTATCCCACTCATTCTTATAAAACGCATCATCAAACGAGAGTCGAAACAAGCTTTCATCATTGACATTATATTTTTCTATTTCATTCCATTTAAAAACAACCGAAAACGAGTCTTTGGTTTGCGCTTTTAATGTATTACTAGAAAATGACAAAAAAGCAATCAGTATATATATCAATGTATTACAAGTGTTTACGTTTAACATAAATTATATATTAATTAAAAAAACAAAAACTAAATTTTTAACGAAGATAAGCATTTTTTATTGTCGGAAAACATTAAAAAAAAAAATAATATTTTTTCAGTTTTATTCAAAAAAAATTCGTAAAATTGCACTTTAAATTGTGTAATGAATTTTATATTACCTTTTTAACAATAAAGCGATATAATTCATAGTTATTGAATAAGTTAAAAATCATAATAATGCGTAGAAAAAATTGTTTTAAATCATTACTTGCAGCTTTTTGTGTGAGTTTATTGTTAGTTTCTTGTAACTTTTTTAAAGAATCTAGTGCATCACGCACTACAGGTTGGAATTACAATGACCCAGAAAATGGTGGTTTCTATGTTGTTGATGCTCCATCACAAATCACAGGTCCAGGTCTTGTTGCTATTGAAGGCGGCACCTTTACCATGGGTGCAACAACAGAAAACCCATATTACGAATGGAACAACAATTCAAGACAAGTTACAGTATCATCATTCTATATGGACCAAACAGAAGTTAGCAACTTGGATTATCTCGAATATATCCATTGGTTGAAGAGAGTTTATGGTTCAGATTATCCAGAAATGGTAAGCAGAGCTCTTCCTGATACATTAGTATGGCGTACATCATTGACATACAACGAGCCTATGGTTGAAATCTATTTCCGTCACCCTGCTTATAGAGATTATCCTGTTGTTGGTGTTACATGGTTACAAGCTAACGAATATGCTTTATGGCGTTCTGACCGCGTTAACGAAAAATTATTAGTTGATGCAGGCGCTTTGTCATACAACAACAGCCAAAATAAAGACAACTACTTCAGCACTGACGCTTATTTAGCAGGTTCTTACGTAAACACTATAAATAATGCAGCTGACATGACAGGTATAATGTCAGAAGAAACCAGCAACGGCATCGCTGCTGACAGCACTGTTGTAAATTACGTTAACCAATCTGAAAACTTAAAGATGGAAGACGGAATCATCCTTCCAAAATACAGACTCCCAACAGAAGCAGAATGGGAATATGCAGCTTTAGGTCTCATCGGTAATACTCAGAACGAAGTCATCATGGAACGTAAAGTATATCCATGGAACACAGACGGTTTAAGATCAAACATCTACTCATTCCAAGGCAGCTTCATTGCTAACTTCAAAAGAGGTAAAGGTGACTACATGGGTGTCGCAGGTAGCTTGAACGACGGTTCTGTATTCCCAGCTCCAGTTGCAACATACTGGCCAAACGATTACGGCTTGTTCAACATGGCTGGCAACGTTTCTGAATGGGTACTCGACGTATATCGTCCTCTTTCATACGAAGACTTCAACGACTATAACCCATACCGCGGCGATTTCTTCGCAATCAACAATATCCCTGATTCATTGTTGACAGATGAATACATGAACGACTCAATCAAGAAGATACTTCATAAAACATACAACCTCAATTACAAAGATGGTGACTATATGTCAACTATCGATAATTGGACTGATGCATCACAAGCATCAGAAAAATACACACACAGCATGTATGAATATGGTGTAACAACATTGATTTCTGATAAATCACGCGTTTACAAAGGCGGTTCATGGGCAGACGGTCCTTACTACTTGAGCCCATCTATACGTCGTTTCATGAACGAAGATGAAAGCTCATCAACAGTTGGTTTCAGATGCGCCATGAATAAAATTGGCAACGCATTAGCAAGATAAATAATTCATTTATAATAATGTAAGCCGTCTCTTTTTTGACGGCTTTTTTTTTGACAATGAAAACATTAGATAAAATCTATCAATATTATTCTGAAAAATATCTTGTATCAACAGATAGTCGCAAGATTGAAGAAGGCTGCGTTTTTGTAGCTCTTAAAGGAGAACACTTCGACGGCAACGACTTCGCTTACCAAGTCGCTGAAGAGAATATCGCCGCATGCGTCATCGCTGATAGAAAAGACCTACCACACCATGAACGTCTGTTTATTGTGGAAGACAGCTTGACAACTCTTCAAGAATTGGCAAAACTACATAGAGAAAAATGCAACATCCCTATTATTGGAATTACTGGAACTAACGGAAAAACAACAACTAAAGAACTAGTTGCCACTGTACTTTCCAAGAAATTCAAACTCATATATACACAAGGTAATTTTAATAATCATCTCGGCCTTCCTCTTACAATATTACGCATCAAACCTGATACGGAAATGGCTGTAGTTGAGATGGGTGCTAATCACCAGAATGAAATAGCAAAATTATGCACAATAGCAAAACCTGACTTCGGCATAATAACAAACATTGGGAAAGCTCATCTCGAAGGATTTGGCAGTTTCGAAGGAGTCGTTAAAACAAAAAACGAATTATACGATTTTATCAGAAGCATAAACGGTAAACTGTTCGTCAATTTCGATAACGAACTATTGATGAATCTCTCTAAAAACATTGATTCTCATACTTATGGAAAAGATAACAACGCCGACATCAAAGCTGATATTATTTCATCCAATCCTTACCTATGCATTAAATGGGAAGATGAGGAAATAAAAACAAACTTGGTAGGTGACTATAACTTTGAAAATATAATGGCTGCCATTTCTGTGGGCCGCTATTTTAACATCGAAAAAAATATCATCATAGAAGCTTTAGAAAACTACTCCCCTACCAACAACCGCTCCCAATTCATAAAAAGCGAACTTAATGAAATAGTGATGGACGCATACAACGCTAATCCGGTAAGTATGCATCATGCTATTAAAAACTTTAGAAATATCAGCTCTCAAAACTCCTTATTAATATTAGGTGACATGAGAGAACTCGGCAACGATTCCGAAAAAGAACACAAAACTATCATCAATCTTATCAATGAACTTAATTTTGATAATGTTATGCTCGTCGGTCAAGAATTTAAAAAGGCTGCCGACAACAATTTCATGAGTTTTGTTGACGTTGACGACCTAATCAACTACATAAACAAAAATAAAATCTCAGGAAAGAAAATATTAATCAAAGGTTCAAACGGCATACATTTAGAAAAAATAATTAATGTTTTGTAGCTATGAGAGATTTTAAAGTAATAGGATTGATGTCTGGAAGTTCGCTCGATGGCGTCGATATTGCGTACGTCAACTTCAGCCACGATAACAAAAAATGGTTCTTCCAAATAGTAGAAGCCGGTAACGTACCTTATTCCGAATATTGGAAAGAACAATTAATATCTGCTTTTAATAAAGACAAAGAAGAGCTTAAAGAACTTGACAAAGAATACGGCAAATATTTAGGCACCATAACAAAAAAATTCATCATGAAATATGATATGGAACCTAAACTGATTGCCTCTCACGGCCATACTATTTTCCATCGTCCAGAAGAAGGCTTCACGCTTCAGATTGGCGACGGCCAAGAAATAGCTAACGCCACAGGTATCATGACTATTAACGACTTCCGTACAGAAGACGTCGAAAAAGGCGGACAAGGCGCGCCTCTCGTCCCTATCGGCGACCGACATCTTTTCGCAGAATATCCAATATGTCTTAACATAGGCGGAATAGCAAACGTTTCTTACGAAGCTGACAACCAACGTATTGCTTACGATATTTGCATAGCTAACCAGTTGCTCAACTATCTCGCTGGAAAATTAGGATACGACTACGATAACAATGGAAATTTTGCAAAACAAGGCAAAATAAACCAAGAACTATTAAATATTTTAAACGAAAATCCTTATTACAATCAAGAAGCGCCTAAATCATTAGGAAGAGAGTTTTTTGAGAACGTACAGCATAAAATCATAGACAACTCTATTTTATCTGTAAACGACTTATTGGCAACAGCAACAGAACATATTGTTTTTCAAATAGTTAATGCCACAAATAATTTAGAGGCAACAAAAATGCTTATTACAGGCGGAGGCGCTAAAAATCAATACCTTATTGAAAGAATAAGAGATTTGAGCAAGCATGAAATCATTATTCCTGAAACAATGATTATCGATTACAAAGAAGCTTTGATATTTGCGTTTCTTGCAGCATTGAAACTGGAAGGCAAAATAAACGTTCTTTCTTCAGTGACAGGTGCTTCATCAGATAGTTCTAGCGGAAAAATTTGGAATCCAAAATAATATTACAATTAAAAAAAAGTTAAATAATAATAAAAAAATAAAACTATGAATTTATTAAGCATTATTCTTCAGGTCACAACAGACCTTATCAACTCTCCTGAAGCAGAAGAGATTAAATTGTCATTATGGGAATTAGCAAAAGAAGGTGGTGTGATTATGCTAGTGCTGGCTATCTTTTCAATAGTAGCAATTTATATTTTCACCGAAAGATTCATAACTATTAATAAGGCTTCTAAAAAAGATGACAACTTCATGGATAATATTCGTAACTTCATGATTGAAGGCAAATTAGAAGAAGCTAAAATATTATGTAAAGAAAAAGACACTCCAATCTCAAGAATGATTGAAAAAGGTATTTCTCGTATTGGAAAACCTCTCAACGACATTCAAACAGCAATAGAAAACGTTGGCAACCTCGAAGTTAGCAAACTTGAAAAAGGCGTAGCATTGATTGGTATGATTTCTGGTGCAGCACCTATGCTCGGTTTCCTCGGTACAGTAACAGGCATGATTCGCGCTTTCTACGATATGTCAATGGCTGGAAATAATATTGACATCGAACTTCTTTCAGCAGGTATATACGAAGCAATGGTTACAACTGTAGGCGGTCTCATCGTCGGTATCATCGCTTTCATCCTTTACAACATCATCGTTTCTAGAATAGATAATGTTGTCAACTTATTGGAAAGCAAGAGCATCGAATTCATGGACGTATTGAACGAACCAGCGTAAATCAATTCATAATGTATAATGCATAATGCACAATTTAAACTATGAATTATGAATTGTGAATTATGAATTAAATCAAAAAAGATACTATGGCTATAAAATCAAGAAATAAAAGAAAAATAGACTACAATTCGTCATCTATGTCGGATTTGGTTTTTCTCTTGTTGATTTTCTTCATGTTGACTTCCACATTGGTCGCACCTAATGCAATCAAGTTATTACTTCCATCTAGCAATAGTAAAACAATGTCGAAGCAGACAATAACAATTTATGTTGATGATAAAAATCAATATTATCTTGAAGAAAGACCTATCAGCGAAAGCAAGTTACAATCTGAAATACACGCTGCATTGGCAGGACAGATTGAAGGAACTGTGGTGATTCGTTCCGACAAAACCGTTGCTGTTCAACATATTGTCAACATCATAGACGCTGTAAACGAGATAAACAAAGACACTGATAATAAACATAAAGTTTTGTTAGCAACATCAAATAAAAAATGACAAACAAAAACAAGAATAAAATATACGGTATAATCGGCACTGTTGTTTTTCATGCAATAGTTCTTGTTTTGCTGTTCACTTTTTGTTTCAGGACTCCACTCCCACTTCCAGGAGAAGCTGGCGTAGAAGTCAACTTGGGAATGTATGCTCAAGGATTAGGCCACCAAAGCAGTCAGCCGAAAGTGACTGAATCTGTAAAAGAAACACCTAAAGTTGAAGAACAAAAGTCTGAATCTAAGGAAGTTGTTGAGGAAGAAATAGTAAGTGAAGACGAGGAAGCGCCAGCTCTTGAACAACCACAAGAAGAGATAGAAGAAAAAGAAGAAGAGCCTGAGATACAAGAAGAAATCATCGAAGAACCTCAGGAAGAGAAACAAGACGAGATTGTTCCTGAAGAAAAGCCTGTCGTCAACCAAAGAGCGATGTTCCAAGCACCTAAAAACAATAACACGACGACATCAGAAGGCGACACTAAAGGCGAAGGCATCAAAGGAAACCCTAACGGCTTGAAAGACATAGAAAGATATGAAGGCAACGGTGGCAGTGGCGGAGGCCCAGCCTACGACCTCGGCGGACGCGGTGCAAAAAGCATCGCATCTCCTAGCAAAGAATTCAGCGAACAAGGTACGATCGTCGTTGACATAAAAGTCGATAGAGACGGAAGAGTAGTAGAAGCTTCTATCGGAAAAGGAACCGACATCGTTGACAGCTCAATGCGTGAATCTGCTTTACGTGCAGCAAAAAACTCTATATTCAACAAAGACGAAAACGCTCCAGAAATACAAAGCGGAACAATAACTTATACTTATATCATCAGACAATAAAATAAAAACAATATGAATTACAACGAGACTTTAAATTGGATGTTTAACAAATTGCCAATGTATCAACGTATTGGCGCAGCCGCTTATAAAGCCGACCTTAATACTACTATTCAAATATTAAAATATTTAAACAATCCTCAAGACAATTTTAAGTCTGTACATATTGCAGGAACTAATGGGAAAGGCAGCACTTCTCACTCCTTGGCTTCTGTCTTCCAGTCCGCTGGATATAAAACCGGCCTTTACACATCTCCTCACCTACGCGACTTCAGAGAAAGAATCCGCATCAACGGCGAAATGATTCCTGAAGATAATGTAGTAACATTCATCGAACAACACAAAAATAAATTGGAAGAACTAGAACTTTCATTCTTTGAAATGACTGTCGCTATGGCTTTCGATTATTTTAGCAAAGAAAAAGTCGATATCGCAATAATTGAAGTGGGAATGGGCGGACGACTTGATTCAACAAATATTATTAAACCTGAACTAAGCCTCATTACTAATATTTCTCTAGACCACGTCAAATTCTTAGGCGACTGCGAAGAAAAAATTGCCGTAGAAAAAGCTGGAATAATCAAAAAAGAAACTCCTATAGTAATTGGCGAAACTCAAGAAAAAAGCAAAGATGTCTTTGTAAATAAGGCAAATGAAAAAAATAGTCCAATATATTTCGCAGACCAAATCTTCGACTGCCAAAAGAAAGACAGCCTTGCTCTTGAATTTCATTCCTACGATATTTTCAAAAATAACAACATATATATCAAAGACTTAAAATTCCCTTTATTAGGTAATTATCAAAAGAAAAACCTCGCAACCGTAATATGCGCCTTAGATATTTTAAAAAATAAATTTAACATCAATGAAAACAATATCTGCGATGGTTTGTTAAATGTTGTAAAGAATACCGGTTTGATGGGCAGATGGCAGGTAATTAATAGAAATCCTTTAGCCATAGCCGACACAGGACATAACGTCGCTGGAATCAATGAGGTTAAAAGTCAATTAGCTGAGACAAAATTTGAGAAACTGCATTTCGTTCTAAGCGTTGTCAACGATAAAGATATTGATGGCATTTTGGAACTTCTTCCAAAAAACGCTGAATATTATTATTGTAAAGCTGACATTCCTAGAGGTTTGGACGCTAATATATTGGCAGAAAAAGCAACAAATTGCGGATTAAACGGAAAAGTTTACAATTCTGTGAAAGAAGCTTACGCATCTGCATGCGCAAACTCTAAAGAAGGCGATTTAGTCTTCGTTGGAGGTAGCAATTTCACTGTAGCTGAAGTGGTTTGATTTTAAAGAGATTTTCTATCTTTTAAATAAAGTCGTGAAAAAAATTGGAAATGTCATATTATTCTGCATTATGCTGTATTTCTTGGCATCTTGTTCCATGAGGAAACACATTCCTGATGACAAGATGATATTGAAACACAATGTAATAGAAATAAAATCAAAAGACGTTGATTTCTCTAAATCTGACATTTCTCCTTACATCTCGCAATCTGCAAATCCAAAATTCCTGGGTTTGATGCCTTTAACTTGGATTTATTATAAAACAGAAAACAAGACAGATAAAAAGTTCTTTAACTGGATAAACAAAACCATTGGAAAACAACCTGTCTATTTCAGCAATGAATTGAAAGACAAATCAAAATCTCAAATAGAGAAATATCTCAACGACATAGGTTATTTCAATTCTAAAATATATACTCAGATTAAAAACAATAGAGGCATAGGAAGTGTAACTTACGACATTTATCCGACTACACCTTATATAGTTGATGAAATATCTTATAACATCAAAGACTCTTCAATATATAATTATGTAAAAAAAATTAAAGATGAATTACCCGTTCAAAAAGGAAACATATACAATGTATTCGATTTGGACGATGAACGTGATATTATTAGCGAATATCTCAAAAACAACGGCTATTATTATTTCAGTAAAGACTATATCTTTATGGAAATAGACACCAATTTCTCAGATTACAAAGCCAATATCAATATCAGAATTGACAACGCCGTTGACCCTATAACGCTAAAAACTGAAAATCATAAAAGATATTATATCAACGACATCTATATTTACCCTAAAGGAACTTCATTAAACGGTCTCGATGTTGACACTGTCAAATATTCTTTCAATTTAGGAAAACGCTATGGCGATGAGTCTTTTAATTTCATTTTCAGCGGCAACCCTAAAATACGATTCAAGACTTTCGACAACCTGATTCAAATCCATAGCGGACAGCCTTACAATCTTCATTCTGTAACACAGACATACAAGTCACTCAACAACTTAAAGATTTATAATCTAACAAACATTGATTTTGAGCCTGTTGAAAGTGAAAACGATAGCATAAATCTTTTGAATTGCAATATTGCTTTAAACCGTACAAAAGTAAATTATTACAGCATTCAGTTAGAAGGCACCAATTCAAGCGGTGATCTAGGAATTCTTGGAAGCTTCACTTATCGTAACAGAAACATTTTCAAAGGTTCTGAAATTTTCAATGTAAGTGTCAAAGCTGGTACTCAAGCACAATCTGTCCTTGATGACGAAGGCAACACAAGTCTTTTCAACACAAAAGAATTTGGTATTGACGGAAGCATTTACTTCCCTAAATTTTTCAGCCCAATAAAACTTAACAATTTCGCTAAAGAATTTCAGCCAAGAACAACGATAACAATAGGTTACAACTTCCAGTCAAGACCTATTTACGAACGCAAGATCACAACGCTGACTTACGGCTACAATTGGATGAGCAATGAACATGAACAGCATATTCTGACTCCAGTCACTCTTAATAGTGTTAAAGTTGACCCTACTCCTTCTTTTGAAGAAATTTTAGAACAAGAAACAAACCAACGTATCAAAGATCAATATACAAGCCACTTGATTTTTGGCATGGACTACACTTATATCTTTAGCAACCAAAATGTTAGATTCTTAAAAGACTTCTTCTATTTCAAAGCCAACATACAATCTAGCGGCAACATTTTATCTGCTTTCAACAACACAGGACTGATAAAAACTGTTGACAATTATCATGAAATATTCGGTATAAGATATGCACAATACGTTCGTTTTGCCCTTGACTTCAGATATTATCATTACACACTAGGTGAAAATCAAATCGCTACTCGTTTCATGTTAGGTGCAGGCGTCCCTTATGGCAATTCCAACGACATGCCTTTTGAAAAGAGTTTCTATGCCGGTGGCACTAACGGCATGAGAGGTTGGCAGTTCCGTGAATTAGGTCCAGGTACTTTCAACAATCCTGACAAACTAAATATTGAAAGAATTGGTGATATTCAGTTGGAATTCAATCTTGAATATCGTTTTCCAATCTATAGCATTCTTAAAGGAGCCATCTTCACCGACATAGGCAACATCTGGACGATGAAAGAAAGTGAAACATTTGTCGGCGGCGAATTTCACTTCAATACATTCTACAAACAACTTGCTGCTGACGCAGGTTTTGGTCTAAGACTCGACATCTCTTTCTTGCTGTTCCGTTTAGACGTAGCCGCTCCTATGGTAAATCCTGCATACCCAGAAGGTCAACGTTGGAGAATAAGTAAGTTGCAATTCAACGACTTCATCCTTAATTTTGGTATAGGTTATCCATTCTAATATTTATTATTATGGATAGAAACACTTTATTTAACGTATTGCTAAACAACTTCGGATTCACACCTACCGAAGGACAAGCCAAGGTATTATACCATCTTTCAGCATTTATTTTAAGCGAAAAAGAAAAACCAGTATATTTATTGAGAGGTTATGCAGGAACAGGAAAAACGACTCTAGTTTCAACATTAGTAAAGACATTGCCGAGCATTGGAAAACGCTACCAGTTGCTAGCGCCAACAGGAAGAGCAGCAAAGGTAATGAGTACATATACAGGAAAACCTGCATCCACATTACATAGAAAATTATACAGATTTCAAGTCAATGCCAACGGAGAATTTCGTATGGCACGAGCCGAGAACAAAGCAAAAGATACAATTTTTATTGTTGACGAATGTTCTATGATTTCAGACCAAGGCGACGGCTATTCTTGGTCGCGTTCTCTTCTTGACGATTTAATAGAATACGTATTTAGCGGCAGCTGTTGTAAACTGCTGCTTATCGGAGATTCGGCACAGCTGCCGCCAGTAGGTCTCGACATCTCCCCTGCAATGGATTTCAACATATTGAAAAACAGCTTCTCACTCACACTCGCCACTTACGAAATGAAAGAAGTAATGCGACAAGCATTAGATTCAGGTGTGTTATATAATGCAACGAAAATCCGTAACTTAATGGCTTCAGCCAACAGCCAACAGCTATTAACATACAGCCAATACGAACTACCATTATTAGAAATCAAGGACTTCACTGATATTGAAAAAATCAACCCGATGTCGTTCGAAGAGTTGTTGTGGAAATGTTTCGGTGATAAGAGAAACAACAATGATGCTGTTGTAATTTGTCGTTCCAACAAAAGAGCCAATATGTTCAACCAAGCCATAAGAAGCAGAGTGCTTCAAGAAGAAGGCGAACTCTCAACTGGAGATAAACTCATGGTGGTGAAGAATAATTACTATTGGGCCAAGGAAGAGACTACAAGACTACAAGACTACAAGACTACAAGCAATAACCCGAACTCGTCCCCAATCTCCTTCATCGCCAATGGCGACATGATTGAAATCACGAGAATCAACAAATTCGAAGAAATGTATGGCTTTCATTTCGCCGATGTTGACATACAGATGACAGATTATGAGGATGCGCCTACTCTTTCTGTAAAGATAATAATGGAGACTTTATACAGCGACTCCCCTGCCCTCACAAATGAAGAAGCCAAGAAATTTTATCAAGCTGTTGAAGAAGATTACATGGATATTCCACGAGCTTCCGACCGTCGTAAGGCCATGAAAGAAAATCCTTATTACAACGCATTACAAGTAAAATTCGGCTATGCCCTCACCTGTCACAAGACGCAAGGTGGGCAATGGAACAATATATTTATTGAAGCCCCATATCTACCAGAAGAAACAATATTAGAATTAGGAGATTTACGTTGGCTCTACACAGCCATCACACGCGCTAAAGAAAAAATATATTTAGTTAATTTTAAAGATGAATGGTTTATGTAGAGACGTATCACGAATATGGTTTGAGAATCATTGTTTAAAAAACGCAACACTTTCTAAACCATATTCTGATGCGTCTCTACTTTATAATGGCATATCATCATTCTTTATAGTATATGTAATAGGATTAGCTTGTCCTTGTTTCTTCTTGTGAGCTATTGATTTATTAATGTATAATTCACGAATATCTTGTGAAGCCTTATGACCATTAAATCCCCAGCCATTATACTTTTGTCCTTTCTTTTTTCCACTTGTATATTGACGTTCTTTTTTATACCATTCCTCCACCTCAAACACATCTATTATCAAACCTCTATATTCGCTTAGTACATATTTGATCATTTTTCCATTTCTTTTTGGATTCATACGCCAAATCTCTTTAGTAGCTTCGTATATGGCATCAGAACCCATACTGCGATTATACCGTCCGTTAATATTGATAATAACACAATCTGCACCCATTGTATCAAGAGGTAATGCGTCATACATCCGCTTGATTTCGTCTGTTGTCATAACCCCCTTTTCATTAGCATGATGTCCCACAACGGCATTAGTCAAATTATGTCCTAAATAATTAAGTGTGTCAATTAATACGCTTTCAAGCAATAAAGCTTCTTTTTCTGTTTCCAATCCATGCCAAAGTATCACATGTTTAACAGTAGCTCCCGAGTTTATGATTTCACGAATCATGTCACATTTATCGGTAGTTTTATTGGAATTGATAGCCTCTTCTATATGGTCAAAAACTCTATTGCCTTTACCTTTACCAATATAAAAAGGTCTATTATCCTCCGAAGACATCAGCATATATACATAATTTCCTAATGCTAAAATTGTTTTTTGGTCAAATTTTTCATTTTTAATTATTTGTTCTTTCATAATTTTATATTTTAGTATTTTAAAAAGAGTCCACCATTACAGAATGGACCCTTTCGTTTGATTTATTCTTAGCTTTTATTTTAATACAGGACGAACCCGCAGACCATTGTAACGAGGTTTGACTGTTGTTTTGATGGTATTATTACTACTTGAATAATAAAGGAGTTCAGATTCTATAGTAGCAGTGGAAGGAATCGAAGAAGGAGTTGAACTCCAATAGAAACCGTAGCCTGAGGAGACAGAAGGCCCTGAGCCTCCTGCTCTAGGAAGAAAGATACTGTTGCCGTTTGGTCCTGTAACTTTATAGCCGACAACACCATTCTGTGTTGTCAATGTCCAGGTACAGTTGTTTATTAATTCTTTCAACTCCTTTGTTGTTGGCATTCTCCAGTCGCTACCCCAGTTCGCTGTAGCTGCATCGTGCTGAGCTGTAAGATTGCCTTCGCTGTCTATATAGCCCTGAGATTGTAACTGAGAGTAAGCAAGTCCGTAGGTTGGGCAGTTTGAATTACTATAATTTGACTTTGTTGTTGTCTCTCCCCATGCATAATAATTGCCATATTCTTCTGGTGAAGTAGCGCCAACATTACAAGCCGCCCATTTTAAACCAGATGGCAAACCAAGATCAACACTTTGGTATCTAGAATAATCATCTTGCCAGGTTAAATTTGTCATTTTTCCATCAGTATCTATTTTATGATATATTTTATTTTCCATAATACCATTATAGAATGTATATTTAACATTAAATCCATATTGAACACCTTCCAAAACTATCTTATTATTTTCATTTGGTAACAATGCAAGATACGATATTCCAGATAAAGCATTTTCTATTTCTATTGCTGCATTTGCATCTTCAACAATATTAAACTCATATTTACCTGTTTCTGAATTATATTCCAAGGCATAGTCTGTATTTACAGCAGTACCTTTCAATTCTGTCACAGTGTATAAATCCACCAATGCTATCGCCATTCTGTTTTTCAATTTTCCAACCAATGGTAATTTAACTTCTCCGTTTTCCATTACGGCTGTAACCGTTGTACTTGCAATGTGCGAATAACCTAAGTCTTTAAGTCTGCCAGTCTGCTTCGAAATGCTACCTTCTATCTTGTTACCATCAACCAAACTTACATAAGGCTCATCCAATTGCTGTGAATGTCCGAAATACCATATATCATAAGACTGCCCTGCTGTTAAAAGATGCTCGTCAACGTAGGCAATAAATTCTATCGTTGGTTTGTAACCGTCACAATATCCTTCTAATTCAACAATTTTAGGTTCATCGCCTGGTATCGCTAAATAAACACATTCTCTACCGTCACTCCAGTTGATAACACCGTCTTCAAAAAGATCTGTGAAGTCAGAACGGTTTTCATTGTTAATTGGAATAGAACAGCTAATTCTAACCTTTTTACCTTCTCCATTGTCACTGTTTTCTTCTTGTTTTGGCTTGCATTGGGTGAAACATAAAACCATCAATGCAAATAAGATTGTGAATGTCTTTTTCATAGTTCTAATTTTTTAATATTTATTTTATTTAATTTTCTCTAATTGTTAATTTAACTCTTAATTGTAACCACAGATTTCACAGATTACTCAGATTTCACAGATTTCGCAGATTACCCAGATTTGATTGTAGTCTTTTGAATTCCTCATCAAGTCCGTAAGGCGATGCCATACGTTATATCTGTGTCAGCCTTTCAGGCTATTATTAAACACTCTTGTTGTCTTGTAGTCTCGTTGTCTTGTAGTCTTGTAGTCTTCAAAAAAACCAAGGCGAAGCCTAACAGCAGAAGATGTCCGCCGTTCAACGGAACATCATCGGCAAACATATCAAAGCCGCTGAATTCAAGGCTGTTGTAGTTAAGCTCATTGCCGAAGTTGTCGAACTCGAAGCCGTTGCCTATGCTCTCATCAAACAAATCGAAGGTGAAGCCGTAGCCTCCTGTAGGTGCAAGCTCGTCAAAGCCGAGGCCAACGACATCTTCTGGAGAACGAAGCTCATGACTGCTCTCGTCTTGGAAATAAGCATCGTTGTGTGTATTCTGAGCCCATAGTTCATTAGAAATAAAAGGCAGAAAACACAGAATGAAGATTAATACTTTTACTTTTGTTTTCATCTTTGTTAATTTTTTTATTGATTTTTTTGATTTTTCATTAATGCAATACAATATCGCAAAGCATGACGGCATACCTTGTGAAAATTTGTTAAATAAATGTTTTGGAAATTAAATTTTCGGCTTATCTCAAATCGCCAACGGGGGGGGTAATAGCATTGCTTGTCAATACGTTACAGAAGCAACGCTTGCTTAGAACTTCTTCTTTTATATTTAAAACAATGCTTGACATTAAGGCTTATTATCAGCAGCAAAGTTAAGATTTTTTTTGTAACCTTTGAACTTTAAGCTAAGACTATTGAACTTTTTTTTACAAAAGCTCAATGGCTCTTAGTTCAAAAAAAAAACCGCCCAACACGTGAGCGGTTGAAAAAAATGAGAATGTAGTAATATAATAATAATTTATATTATTTACAAAATTAGTGTTTCTTGCCTGGATAGTAAGCAACACCACCAAGTTCTTCTTCAATACGGAGAAGTTGGTTGTACTTAGCCATACGGTCTGAACGGCTTGCAGAACCAGTTTTAATTTGGCCTGAGTTTGTTGCTACAGCGATGTCAGCAATTGTAGAATCTTCTGTTTCACCTGAACGGTGGCTGATAACTGCTGTGTAACCATTACGTTGTGCTAATTCAACAGCGCGAAGTGTTTCTGTGAGTGAACCGATTTGGTTAACTTTAACGAGGATTGAGTTAGCGCAACCTTCTGCAATACCACGTTGGAGGTATTTAACGTTAGTTACGAACAAGTCATCACCAACTAATTGGCAACGATCACCAATCATATCTGTGAGGATCTTCCAACCTTCCCAGTCGTTTTCTGCCATACCATCTTCGATTGAATCGATTGGATATTCAGCAACGAGTTTTGCAAGGTATTCAGCTTGTTCTTTGCTTGAGTAAACAGCACCACCTTCTTGTTTCCAAGTGTAGTCATATTTACCTTCTTTGAAGAATTCTGAAGAAGCGCAGTCAAGAGCAATTGTGATATCTTTACCTGGTTCGTAGCCAGCAGCTTTGATAGCTTGGAGAATAACGTTAAGTGCATCTTCTGTACCTTCGAGATTTGGAGCAAAACCACCTTCATCACCTACAGCTGTGCTGAGGCCACGATCTTTAAGAACTTTCTTAAGGTTGTGGAATACTTCTGTACCCATGCGGATAGCTTCTTGGAATGAGCTAGCGCCAACTGGACGAATCATGAATTCTTGGAATGCAATAGGAGCATCTGAGTGAGCGCCACCATTGATGATGTTCATCATTGGAACAGGAAGTGTATAAGAATTTACACCACCGATATATTTGTAAAGAGGTAAACCAAGATAATCAGCAGCAGCTTTAGCAACAGCTAAAGATACGCCAAGAATTGCGTTAGCACCAAGTTTAGATTTTGTTTCTGTTCCGTCGAGAGCGATCATTGCTTCATCAATAGCAATTTGATCCAATGCATTCATACCTATCAATTCTTCTGCGATAGGACCGTTGACGTTAGCAACAGCTTTTAAAACGCCTTTACCGAGGTAACAATTTTTATCACCATCACGAAGTTCAAGAGCTTCATTAACACCTGTTGATGCACCTGATGGAACTGAAGCACGACCTTTAGCACCGCTTTCAAGAATTACATCAACTTCTACTGTTGGATTACCACGTGAATCTAAGATCTGACGTGAATGAATATATGCTATTCTACTCATAATAAAAAAATATAAAATTATAAATTATCTTAAAAAAAAGACCCGACCGAATGTCAGGTCTTTTTAATTATTTATTCTGCTGAAGCTTCTGTTGCTGGTGTTTCTACAGCTGGTGTTTCAGTTTTTTTCTTACCACCTCTTCTGCGTGTAGCTTTAGCAACTTTAGCAGCTTTCTTATCGTTGCCAGTATAGATTTCGTTATAGTCAACGAGTTCCATCATACACATCTCAGCGCTGTCACCAAGACGAGTACCTAATTTAATGATACGTGTGTAACCGCCTGGACGATTTTCAACTTTTTGGCTGATTTCGCGGAACAATTCTGTAACAGCTTCTTTATTTTGAAGCATAGCGAAAACTGTACGGCGTGATACTGTTGAATCATCTTTGGAACGAGTAATCATTGGTTCTACATAGATACGTAAAGCTTTAGCTTTAGCAACTGTAGTAACGATACGTTTATTAAGAATAAGCGAACTTGCCATATTTGATAACATAGCATTGCGGTGAGCGCTTTTTCTTCCTAAGTGATTAAATTTCTTATTGTGTCTCATCTTTATTATTCCTTATCTAATTTATATTTGCTGATATTCATTCCAAATTCTAATCCTTTAGTTCTGACTAACTCTTCTAATTCTGTAAGAGATTTTTTACCGAAATTACGGAATTTAAGAAGGTCGTGTCTGTTAAGAGAAACTAAATCTCCTATTGTCTCTACTTCAGCTGCTTTCAAGCAATTTAATGCACGAACAGAAAGATCCATTTCGACTAATTTTGTCTTGAGAAGTTGACGAATGTGTAATGAATTTTCGTCAAGATCATCTGATGCAGATTTCTTTTCATCCATCATTGTAATTCTTTCATCTGAGAATAACATGAAATGATAGATAAGGATTTTAGCTGCTTCTTCCAATGCATCCTTTGGATTAATTGATCCGTCAGTTTCAATGTCAAAAATAAGCTTTTCGTAGTCTGTCTTTTGTTCAACACGATAATTTTCGCGCTTAAAGCTGACATTTCTGATTGGAGTATGGATTGAATCTATGGCGATAGTGTCAATAGGTGCATTCAACACTTTGTTTTCGTCAGCATTCACATATCCTCTACCCTTACTGATTGTCAATTCAATTGACAATTTTACTGAAGGGTCCATGTGGCAGATGACGAGTTCTGGGTTCAACACTTGAAACACTGAGAGGAATTTATTGATGTCACCAGCTAAGAATTTATCTTGACCACCGACAACAACAGTAACTTTCTCAAATGTTTCGCCCGGAATTTGTTGTTTAAAGCGAACCTGTTTGAAACTTTGAACCATATCGGCTACATCTTCTATAACACCATGAATTGGTGCAAGCTCGTGTTGAACACCTTCAATACGAATAGAAGTAATAGCATAACCTTCTAATGAAGAGAGTAATACTCTTCTGAGGGCATTACCGATTGTTGTTGCAAAGCCTGGTTCGAGTGGGCGAAATTCGAAGACACCATGTTTGTCTGTCGATTCTACCATTATAACCTTATCAGGTTTTTGAAATGCTAAGATTGCCATAATATCAGTTTATATTCGATTATTTAGAATACAACTCAACGATAAGTTGTTCATTGATGGTTTCAGGAATGTCTTCACGGTTTGGATAGCCCATGAACTTACCGCAAAGTTTATCTGAATCCCATTCTAACCATGGATAGCGGTTTGTGTGACCTTCCACTGAATTAGTAACGACTTCCAAGCTCTTGGATTTCTCACGTACTGCGATGATGTCGCCAACTTTTACGAGATAAGAAGGAATGTTGACAACTTTACCATTGACTGTAATATGACGGTGGCTTACCATTTGACGTGCAGCTGCACGTGTTGGTGCTATACCGAAACGATAAACTAAGTTATCTAAACGTGATTCAATAAGTTGAAGTAAAATTTCACCTGTGATACCTTTTTTCTTATTTGCTTTTTCAAATAAGTTTCTGAACTGACGTTCTAAAATACCATAAGTGTATTTTGCTTTTTGTTTCTCCATCAACTGTACACCATATTCAGAAACTTTCTTTCTTCTTTTTGCTGCACCATGTTGTCCTGGAGGATAATTTCTTTTTTCGTAATTTTTGTCAGCACCGTAGATTGGTTCACCAAATTTACGTGCAATTTTTGTTTTAGGACCTGTATATCTTGCCATAACTCTTAATTTTTAAAATTTTAATAAAAATTACACTCTTCTACGTTTAGGTGGACGGCAACCATTGTGTGGCAATGGAGTAACGTCAACGATTTCTGTTACTTCAATACCAGAAGCATTGATTGAACGAATAGCTGATTCACGTCCTGAACCTGGTCCTTTTACAAATACTTTTACTTTACGTAATCCCAAGTCATACGCTGTTTTAGAGCAATCTTCGGCTGCCATTTGAGCTGCGTATGGAGTGTTCTTTTTTGAACCTTTGAAGCCCATTTTTCCGGCTGATGCCCAAGAAATGACTTGTCCTTCATTGTTTGTCAAGGAAATGATGATGTTATTGAATGAAGCTTTAATAAATGCTTTTCCAACTGCTTCAATCTTAACAACACGTTTCTTAACGACTTTTGTGTTTTTTGCCATTTTTTAAATTGTGTTTTTAATGGTTTTTTATGATCCAACCAATAAGCTATTTATTACTTAGTGGCTTTCTTTTTATTAGCAACAGTTTTCTTACGTCCCTTACGAGTACGTGCATTATTTTTAGTACTTTGACCACGCAAAGGTAATCCAGCACGATGACGGATTCCTCTGTAACAACCAATATCCATTAAACGTTTGATATTGATTTGAATTTCACTACGAAGTTCACCTTCTACTTTGTATTGGTCACCGATGATTGTACGGATAACATTTTGTTCATCATCGTTCCAATCTTGAACTTTCTTCTCTGGATCTACACCTGCTTTTGCAAGGATTTCTTTTGCAAGTGAACGTCCAATACCGTAAATGTAGGTTAAAGATATTTGACCTTGTTTGTTGTTAGGGATATCTACACCAGCGATTCTTGCCATAATTTTACTGTTTTACTTTGTTATTAACCCTGACGTTGTTTTTCTTTAGGGTTCTTTTTGTTAATTACATACAATTTACCTTTACGACGCACAATTTTGCAATCGTCTGATCTCTTCTTGATTGATGCTCTGACTTTCATATTACTTTTATTATCTTTATTTCTTTAAAGTCATTTTTAATTTATTCCTAATTTGCGGCTGCAAAGATAAGAAAAATTTATTTATATCTGAATGTTATACGTCCTTTTGTTAAATCATAAGGTGACATTTCTAATCTTACTCTATCTCCAGGCAATATTTTTATGTAATGCATACGCATTTTTCCAGAAATATGAGCAATAATTTGAAGTCCGTTTTCCAATTCAACTCTGAACATTGCGTTACCTAATGATTCTACAACTGTTCCGTCTTGTTCTATCGACAATTGTTTTGCCATATAATATTCTTTATTTATTGATTTCTTCTATCCATTCAAAACTTGATAAAATTTCTGCTTTTCCATTACGTATTGCAACGTCATGTTCAAAGTGTGCGGCTGGCATTCTATCTTTAGTCTTTATTGTCCAACCATCTCTTTCTTGAATTATGTCGCGTTTTCCAAAAGTTACCATTGGCTCAATAGCTATGACGATGCCTTCTGACAACTTCGTTCCTGTTCCACGTTTACCGTAGTTAGGAACTTGTGGATCTTCGTGCAATTTTCGACCTACACCATGTCCAACCAACTCTCGAACTACTCCATAACCAAACTGTTCAACATAACTTTGAATAGCATAACCAATATCTCCGATACGATTACCTGCTACTGCTTGCTCGATACCTTTATATAAAGATTCATTAGATCTTTGCAGAAATAATTTAATTTCCTCGGATACCTCACCTACTGTAAATGTATAAGCTGAATCGCCGACGTAACCATCCAAAATCGTGCCACAATCAACAGAAACTATATCTCCGTCACGAAGTTCGTAATTACCTGGTATTCCATGTACTACAGCATCATTTACGGAGATGCATAGACTTCCGGGAAATCCACCATACCCCTTGAAGGCTGGTATTGCACCATTATCTCTGATAAATTCTTCAGCGATTCTATCAAGTTCGATAGTACGGATACCCGGACGTATATGCTTGCCTACTTCACCGAGAGTCTTGCCCACGAGTAAAGCAGCTTTTCTTAGCAATTCAATTTCTTTATCTGTTCTATAATGAATCATATTAAGAAATCTTACATTCTTCCTGAACGTCCTTTAATACGACCAGTTTTTGTTAAACCATCATAGTGACGCATTAAAAGATGACTTTCTATTTGTTGTAAAGTATCTAACACAACACCGACAAGAATCAACAATGATGTACCACCGTAGAATTGTGAGAACTGTTGATTTACGCCGAGAATTGATACTATAGCTGGCATAATAGCTACAACACCTAAGAACAATGAACCTGGTAATGTAATTCTTGAAATAATATCATCAAAGAATTCTTGTGTCTTCTTACCTGGTTTAACACCTGGAATAAAACCACCGTTTTTCTTAATATCTTCTGCCATTTGTGCTGGATTGATTGTAACAGCTGTGTAGAAGTATGTGAAAGCGATGATAAAAATGAAGAATACAAAGTTATACCAGAAACCATTCATATTTGTGAATGCTGTCATGAAACCTGACATTTGTTCTGTTTGAGTAAAACCTGCTATAGTAATAGGTACAAACATGATTGCCTGAGCAAAGATGATTGGCATAACACCAGCTGCATTCACTTTTAAAGGAATATATTGACGTACGCCACCATATTGTTTGTTACCAACAACACGTTTAGCATACTGTACTGGTATTTTACGAGTACCTTGTACTAACAAAATAGTCATTATTATTACAAGTACAAGAACAACGATCTCAATCAAGAAGAAGATTGGACCACCGTGACCTTGTGTAAAACGAGATGCAACTTCAGCAAACAAAGCAAATGGTAAACGAGCAATGATACCAATCATAATAATCATAGAAATACCATTACCAATACCTTTATCTGTAATACGTTCACCGAGCCACATTACGAACAATGTACCTGCTATAAGGATAACTACTGATGAAATCCAGAAGAATAATGTTGGTGAGCCGCCTGCTACAAATGGATATATAGCTTCTGCTGGAAGTTGTGCACGCAAGTTAGCAATATAACCTGGAGCTTGAGCAGCAACTATGAGAACTGTTAAGTAGCGTGTAATTTGGTTAATTTTACGACGTCCGCTTTCACCTTCTTTTTGTAAACGTTGGAAATAAGGTATTGCCATACCCAACAGCTGAACTATAATAGAAGCTGTGATATATGGCATAATACCTAATGCGAATACTGAAGCGTTAGCGAAAGCACCACCTGAGAACATATTCAACAAACCGAGAAGGCCACTACTGCTTTGGTTTTGCAGTTGAGTGAGTTGTTCTGGGTCGATTCCCGGGAGAACCACGTAAGAACCGAAACGATAAATTAAGATAATTAATATCGTATAGGTGATACGCTTACGGAGTTCCTCAATTTTAAAGATATTTCGTATGTTTTCTCTGAGACGTTTGTTCATCCAAAGAATAGCTGCAATTACAACACATACAAAAATAACTATTAATAACTCCTTCATATCTCTTCAGTTTTATTTATTATATTTTCTCAATTGTTCCACCAGCATTTGTAATAGCTGTTTCAGCGCTCTTTGAGAAAGCATGTGCTTTAACAGTCATTTTTGCCTGTAATTCTCCGTTACCAAGAATCTTAACGAGTTCATTCTTACCTACGAAGCCATTTTCCATTAATAATTCAGGAGTAATGTCCATGATGCCGCAGTCAGCGAAGTCTTGAAGAACTTCAATATTAACTGCACGGAAGAATTTACGGTTGATATTCTTGAATCCGAATTTAGGGACAAGACGTGCCAATGGCATTTGACCGCCTTCATAACCGATTTTGTGTGAAGTACCAGAGCGTGAGCCTGCACCTTTGTGACCACGTGTTGATGTGCCACCTCTACCAGAACCTTGTCCACGACCGATTCTTTTGCGTGCCTTGACTGAGCCTTTTGCTGGTTTAAGATTACTAAGATCCATACTTATTATTTATTTCTTAGTTCAACAATTAAATTTCTTCTATTTTGAGAAGGTGTTTTACCTTTTCAACCATACCGGCGATACATGGATTTTCCATATCGACCTCTACAGATTGGTTCATCTTTCTAAGACGTAAAGCTACTAATGTATCTTTTTGGTCTTGTGGTCTGCCGATGCCACTTCTAACCTGAGTAATTCTAACTTTTTTCATTGCTTTAAGATTATCCGTTAAACACCACATCCATATCAACACCTCTCATTTCAGCTACCATACGAGCATCACGCATTTGGCTTAATGCAGCAAAAGTAGCTTTCACAACTGAGTGAGGGTTTGAAGAACCTTTTGACTTAGCCAAGACGTTTTTAACGCCGACGCTTTCCAATACAGCACGCATAGCACCACCTGCAATAACACCAGTACCTGGAGTTGCTGGTTGAACGTAAACGTATGCTCCGCAATATTTACCATATTGTTCGTGAGGAAGGGTTCCGTTGATAATTGGAACTTTAATTAAGTTTTTCTTTGCATCATCAACACCTTTTGCAACAGCGGCTTGAACTTCCTTGGCTTTACCAAGTCCGTAACCTACCACGCCATTTTCGTTGCCGACAACAACTATAGCTGAGAAGCTAAAAGTACGTCCGCCTTTGGTAACCTTGGTGACGCGTTGAACGCTTACCAAACGTTCTTTAAACTCGATTTCCGAAGTTTTTACTCTTTTTACGTTGACTTCTGACATAGCTTTAGAATTTTAATCCACCATTACGAGCTCCATCTGCTAAAGATTTTACTCTACCATGATACAAATAACCATTACGATCGAAAACAACAGTTTCAATACCAGCTGCTTTAGCTTTTTCAGCGATTAATGCACCAACTTTAGCTGCTTTTTCAATCTTTGTAATTTTTTCATCTTCGATTCCGTTCTCACGTGAACTTGCAGCGAGTAATGTTTTACCTGCAAGGTCATCAATTAATTGAACGTAAATTTGTTTATTGCTTCTGAAGACAGACAATCTTGGACGTTCAGCTGTACCGTTAACGATCTTTCTGACGCGTCTTTTAATATTCAATCTTCTTCTAATCTTTTTAACTTTAACCATCTTAATTGCGTTTTTCAATTATCGATTAACATTATTTACCTGCTGCTTTACCTTGTTTACGTCTCAAGACTTCGCCAACAAACTTAATACCTTTACCCTTGTAAGGTTCTGGTTTACGGAATGAACGAATCTTAGCTGCAACTTGACCGAGCAACTGTTTATCGTAAGAACGCAACTTGATGATAGGGTTCTTACCTCTTTCGTTTACTGTTTCTACTTTAATTTCTTCTGGGAATACCATAAGAATTGTATGTGAGAAACCGAGTGATAATTCTAATTGTTGACCTTTAGCTTCAGCTTTATAACCAACACCAACAAGTTCTTGTACTGTTTCAAAGCCTTCTGATACGCCTTTTACCATGTTGAAGAACAATGCGCGGTAGAGACCATGTTTAGCACCTGCTTTAGGAATGTTAGCTGGTTCAACAATAACAAAACCGTCTTCAATTTTTACATTAACATCACCGTGAAAATCTTGTGACAATTGTCCCAATTTTCCTTTAGCTGTAAAAACGTTATCGTTTACTGATACTTCGACACCTGCTGGGATAGCGATAGGCATCTTTCCAATTCTTGATAATGACATTGCTATTCTCCTTTCATTAACTTACGTAACATAAAACTTCGCCACCGATATGAAGTTGACGTGCTTCTTTATCAGTCATAATACCTCTTGATGTTGAGATGATAGCGATACCTAAACCGTTCATCACTCTAGGGAGGTTTTCAGAATCAGCATATTTACGCAAACCTGGAGTTGAAACTCTTTGAATTGACATAATAGCTGGTTGTTTTGTTACAGGATGATATTTCAAAGCGATTTTAATAACACCTTGTGGTCCTTCTTCTTCAAATTTATAGTTAAGAATATAACCTTTTTCGAAAAGAATTTGGGTAATAGCTTTCTTCACATTTGAAGCAGGGACTTCAACTATTCTATGTTTAGCGTTGACAGCATTACGGATGCGTGTCAAGAAATCTGCTATAGGATCTGTAATCATTGTCTTAATTTTTAATGTTTACCAACTTGCTTTTTTAACACCTGGAATTAAACCTTTCAGTGCCATTTCACGGAAGTTGATACGTGAAATGCCGAACTGACGCATGTAACCTTTTGGACGTCCGGTAAGCTGACAGCGATTATGCAGACGAATAGGAGAAGAGTTTTTAGGAAGTTTTTGAAGGCCGATATAATCGCCAGCTTCCTTAAGAGCAGCACGTTTAGCTGCATATTTTTCAACCATTTGTGCTCTTTTACGCTCACGAGCTTTCATTGACTCTTTTGCCATACCTTACTGTTTTTTCTGATTTTTAAATGGAAGACCAAATTGTTTCAACAAGGCCATTGCTTCCTTGTCGGTTTTTGCTGAAGTTACAAAGGTTATATCCATACCATTGATACGACTTACTTTGTCCATATCGATTTCTGGGAAAATGATTTGCTCAGTAACGCCGAAGCTGTAGTTTCCGCGTCCGTCGAAACCTTTGTCGTTAATACCTCTGAAGTCGCGTACACGTGGTAAAGCAACAGCGACAAGGCGTTCGAGAAATTCGTACATTCTGTCACCACGCAAAGTTACACGTACACCGATCGGGTTTCCGCGACGTAACTTAAAGTTAGAAACGTCACATTTAGAAATAGTCGGAACGGCTTTTTGTCCGGTAATAGCAGACATTTCTTCTACACCATAGTCAATCAGTTTTTTGTCAGCTAAAGCTGCGCCAATACCCTGATTGAGTGAAATTTTCAAAAGCCGTGGAACCTGCATCACAGTTTTGTATTGAAATTCCTTCATTAATGCAGGCACGATTTCACTCTTATACTGTTCTCTGAGTTTAGGTTGATAATTCATTATTTTATAACCTCCCCTGATTTTTTAGAATAACGGATTGATTTACCATTTTCATCTTGTTTACGACCGATGCGGCCTGGCTTGCCGTTTTTATCACATACCATAAGGTTTGAGATATGAACTCCAGCCTCTTTTTTAACGATACCACCTTTAGGATTCTCTGTGCTTGGACGAGCATGCTTAGAGACTAAATTGACACCATCAACAATAGCTCTTTGTTTTTCAACATCAACGCTAAGAACTGTGCCTTTTTTTCCTTTTTGGGTTCCGGAGATAACTAAAACGTTATCACCTTTCTTTAAATGTAATTTACTCATAACTTGTCCCTTTCTTTAATTAAAGTACCTCAGGTGCAAGAGATACGATCTTCATATATTGTTTCTCACGCAACTCTCTGGCTACTGGTCCAAAGATACGAGTTCCTACCATTTCGCCTGCGTTATTTAACAAAACGCATGCGTTATCGTCGAAACGAATGTATGAGCCGTCAGCACGGCGGATTTCTTTCTTAGTACGAACTACGACAGCTTTAACAACAGCACCTTTTTTCACGTTACCACCTGGGGTAGCGTCTTTTACTGTTACTACTATCACGTCGCCTATGCCGGCATAACGTTTTTTTGTACCGCCTAAAACTCTGATGCAGAGAACTTCTCTTGCGCCACTGTTATCGGCAACTGCAAGTCTTGATTCTTGTTGTAACATTACTTAGCCCTTTCTATTATTTCAACGAGTCTCCAACGTTTGTTCTTACTTAACGGACGAGTTTCCATGATACGTACTGTGTCACCAATATTGCATTCATTTTTCTCGTCATGTGCCATAAAACGTGTAGAATTCTTAACGAATTTACCGTAAATAGGGTGTTTGGTACGACGTTCAATAACAACGACTATGGTTTTATCCATTTTGTTGCTAGCAACAACGCCTATTCTCTCTTTTCTAAGATTTCTTTCCATGATAATTCCTTATTGTCGTTATTATTTATTGTCTTTTTTACCTTCAATGATCTGACGTTTTCTAAGTTCAGTCATCATTCTTGCGATTTCTTTGCGACAAGCGCCTAATTTATGTGGATTATCCAGCGGAGAAACTGCATGGTTGAGCTTCATTTTTACGTATTGTGTACGTTGCTCTTCGATGCGTTCCATCAAATCAGCTGTACTTAATTCATTGATAGCTTCTTTTTTCATAGTGCTTGTTCCTTCTTATTATTCAACATAATCTCTTCTTACAACAAACTTTGTTGTAACTGGTAACTTTTGAGCGGCTAAACGCATAGCTTCTTTAGCAATTGCTAATGGCACGCCTTCAGCTTCGAAAAGCATATGGCCAGGATATACGCGAGCTGCAAAGTATTCAACATCTCCTTTACCTTTACCCATACGAACGTCTTGAGGCTTCTTGGTGATAGGTTTATCAGGGAATATTCTAATCCAGATTTGTCCCTCACGTTTCATATAACGAGTAACAGCTTGACGAGCAGCTTCAATTTGACGAGCTGTGATCAATGCGTCCTCCATTGATTTTATTCCAAAAGTTCCGAATGCAAGTTCATGTCCGCGGTGAGCGATACCTTTAATCTTGCTCTTCTGAGGTCTTCTGAATCTTGTTCTTTTAGGTTGTAACATCGTTTATAGATTTTTTATTTACTCTTACTTATTGCTACTATTACGTTTATTACGACGTGGAGCTCCTCCGTTTTGCTTTGGTGCTGACTGTTTTTTAGTTGCACTTGCAATTGAGGTTGGTACTAATTCAGGTTTACCGTAGATCTCACCTTTGCAGATCCAAACTTTAATACCGATACGTCCGTAAGTTGTATGTGCTTCAACTAATGAATAATCGATATCTGCTCTGAGTGTATGCAATGGAATACGACCTTCTTTGTATGTTTCTTGGCGAGCCATTTCAGCACCACCAACACGACCTGATGCAATAACTTTGATACCTTCTGCTCCGATACGCATAGTTCCTGACACAGCTGTTTTGATAGCACGACGGAATGAAACGCGGCCTTCAATTTGTTTTGCAATTGTGCTAGCTACTATATAAGCATCGAGTTCAGGTCTCTTAATCTCACTGATATTAATTTGAACTTCTTTTCCAGTGAGTTTCTTTAATTCTTCTTTTAATTTATCTACTTCTTGACCACCTCTACCTATAATCATACCTGGACGGGCTGTGAAGATAGTTACGGTCACGAGTTTAAGTGAACGTTCGATAGCAATTTTTGAGATACCTGCTTTTCCGAGACGTGCGTTCAAATACTTACGGATTTGATCGTCTTCTACAAGTTTCTTTGAAAAATCTCTACCGCCATACCAATTGGAATCCCAACCTTTGATGATTCCTAATCTAAGACCTATTGGATTTGTTTTTTGTCCCATTGTAAACTCTTATTAATTTTTATTCTTCTACTTTTGCCTCGACATTAACGTCAGCAATTCTACTATCGACAACTATAGTGATATGGTTTGAACGTTTGCGGATTCGGTGTGCACGACCTTGTGGAGCCGGTTGAATACGTTTCAATGTACGACCTTCATCTACAAATACTTCTTTAACATATAAGTTAGCGTCTTCGATACGTTTTCCTTCATTTTTAGCTTCCCAGTTTGCTATTGCTGAACGAAGTAATTTATACATCGGTTTTGCAGCAGCTTTGGGTGAGTACATCAAGGCATGCAGTGCAAGTTCCACTTTCATTCCTCTAATCATGTCAGCAACTAAACGCATCTTACGAGGCGATGTAGGCACGTCCATCAATTTTGCCATAGCAACATGTTTACGTGCTTCTTTTATAGCTTCTGCTCTATTATGTTTTCTTGCTCCCATACTATTCTTTATTTATCATTTTTTATTTCCGGCATGGCCTCTGAAGATACGTGTTGGAGCAAATTCTCCTAACTTATGACCTACCATGTTTTCTGTTACGTAAACAGGGATGAATTTATTACCGTTATGTACAGCTATAGTTTGACCAACGAAATCTGGTGAAATCATTGAAGCTCTAGACCAGGTCTTAATGACGGTCTTCTTACCTGTTTCAACATTATCCAAAACTCTTTTTTCGAGTTTATAGTGGATATATGGTCCTTTTTTAAGTGAGCGACTCATTTCTTTAATTTTTTACCTGGTTATTATTTCTTTCTTCTTTCAATGATGTATCTGTTAGATGCATTCTTCAATGCGCGTGTCTTATAACCCTTAGCTGGCATACCCTTACGGCTACGTGGGATACCACCTGATGCGCGGCCTTCACCACCACCCATTGGGTGATCAACTGGGTTCATAACAACACCACGAACACGTGGACGGCGGCCTAACCAACGGCTACGACCTGCTTTACCAGATTTTTCAAGGTTGTGTTCACCATTTGATACAGTTCCGATTGTAGCTTTACATGCTTGAAGAATGAGGCGTGTTTCACCTGAAGGCATTCTTAAAATTGCATATTTGCCATCACGAGACATCAATTGTGCGTATGCACCAGCACTACGTGCCATTTTGGCACCTTGACCTGGACGTAATTCAATGTTATGAACGATTGTACCGAATGGAACGTCGCTTAAGAACATTGTGTTACCTACGTTTGGTGTAGCTTCTTTACCTGACATGATTGTCTGACCGACTTTCAAGCCTTGTGGTGCAATGATATAACGTTTTTCACCGTCTGCGTAAAATACGAGAGCGATACGTGCTGTACGGTTTGGATCGTATTCAATTGTTTTAACAACTGCTGGGATACCGTCTTTGTCACGTTTGAAGTCAATTATTCTATATTTTTGTTTGTGTCCACCACCAATATTGCGGACAGTCATTTTACCTACGTGGTTACGTCCACCGGTGCTTTTCTTTGTAGCAAGCAATGACTTCTCTGGCTTGCTTGTTGTGATTTCGTCAAAAGCGCTAATAATTTTGAAGCGCTGACCCGGTGTCGTTGGTTTATATTTCTTTAAAGCCATCTTTAAATATTGCTAAAAAAGTCAATAGTTTCACCTTTTGCTAAAGTCACGATTGCTTTCTTGAAAGCATCTCTTCTACCGCTGATAACGCCAGTTTTTGTATAACGTGACTTAAGCTTTCCTTCATAATTAATAGTGTTGACTGATTCCACTTGAACACCGTAAAGGTCTTGGACAGCCTGTTTGATTTGCAGTTTATTTGCACGTTTGTCAACAATAAATGCATAGCGATTAAATTTTTCAGTAATCGCGGTCATCTTCTCTGTTATTACAGGTTTCTTAATGATAATCATCGTTTTTAATTTTTAAGGTTAATTATCCAAGAATTTCTTCAATTTGTGGTAATGAGCTTTCCAAGATGAAAATTTTCTTGGCATTGAGAATATCATAAGTGTTGAGGTTACGAGCAAGTGTGACTTGAGTGCGTTGAATGTTTCTTGCTGACATAACTACATTAGTATCTGTAGCTGGGAATACAAACAAGTTCTTGCCACCATTCACTTTGAGGTTATTCAAAACTTCAACCATCTTCTTAGTTTTGATGCTATCAAAGGTGAAGTCTTCTAATATAGCAATCTCTGCATCTCTCATTTTGTATGTCAATGCTGATCTACGGGCGAGAAGTCTAACTTTTTTATTTAACTTAAAGCCATAGTCACGTGGTTGTGGTCCAAATACACGGCCACCGCCTCTTAATACTGGTGAGTTGATATCACCACGACGTGCACCACCTGTTCCTTTTTGACGGATCAACTTACGTGTACTACCAGCAATTTCACTACGTGTTTTTGCTTTATGTGTACCTTGACGTTGATTAGCTCTGATCAAATTAACATCTAAATAAATGCAATGATCATTTGGCTCTATTCCGTAGATATTTTCGTTCAACTGAACTTTGCGTCCTGTTGATTCACCGGTTACCTTTAAAACTTCTAACTCCATCTTTCTATTTTTAAATATCCGTTTTTAGATCCCGGTACTGAACCTTTCACAACTAACAAATTCTTCTCGGGAACGACTTTCATGATTTGAAGGTTAATAGCCTTCACTGTACGGTTACCCATGTGGCCACCCATTCTTAAACCTTTGAATACTCTTGAAGGGTAAGCACAAGCACCGATTGAACCCGGTTTTCTCATACGGTTATGTTGACCGTGAGTCGATTGTCCAACGCCAGCAAAATTGTGACGTTTCACTACACCTTGGAAGCCCTTACCTTTGCTGATACCTGTTACGTCAACAAATTCGCCTTCCATAAATACATCGACGGTAACTGTTTCACCGAGTTGTTTTCTATGACCCTCTTCGAAACGTGAAAATTCGCGAACTATCTTCTTTGGTGTTGTGCCAGCTTTTTCAAAATGTTTTTGTAAAGCTTTTGGTGTGTTTTTCACCTTTCTTTCATCAAACGCCATTTGGATAGCATCGTAACCGTCCTTTTCTTTTGTCTTAACTTGGGTGACTACGCAAGGACCTGCTTCAACGACTGTTACAGGAATGTTTCTTCCGCTTTCGTCGTAAATGCTGGTCATCCCAATCTTTTTTCCTAGTATTCCTGACATGCTACGCTTTTAATTACTAGATAGTTTTACAATTATAATTTAATTTCTACTTCTACACCGCTTGGTAATTCTAACTTCATCAAAGCATCGATAGTTTGTGATGTTGAGTTATAAATATCAAGCAAACGTTTGTATGATGATAACTCAAATTGTTCTCTCGATTTCTTGTGTACGAAGGTAGAACGCAAAACCGTGTAAATTTTCTTGTCTGTTGGTAACGGAATAGGACCGCTAACTACAGCACCAGTCAATTTGATGGTTTTCACGATCTTCTCAGCTGACTTGTCAACCAAGTTATGATCATGAGATTTTAACTTAATTCTAATTCTTTGACTCATAAGAATTTGTTGTTAATTTTTTATTTTTATTCTAATTTTTTCTGTCAATACTTCTTAATTAAAAGAAGAAATATGTTCCTTTTGCTTTCTTTACGACTACATCAGCCAAGTCGTCAGCTAATCTTGCATAGTGACTAAACTTCATGCTATAATTAGCTCTTCCTTGTGTCAACGTTCTTAATGTTGTGATATATCCAAACATTTCTGACAACGGTACATTTGCTCTAATGATTTGTTGAGAAATGCCAGCTTCTACTTCGCGTAAAATAGATCTTCTTCTATTAAGATCGCCTGATACATCACCCATATATTCTGATGGCACTCTTACTTCAACATCCATTATCGGTTCCATAACAACTGACTTTGCTTTTACACCGGCAGCTTTGAAACCTAAGTGTGCTGCAACTTCAAATGATAAGGCATCGCTATCTACTGGATGTGTTGAACCATCATATAAACGTACTTTTACAGAATCCATTGGGAAGCCTGCTAAGACGCCATTTGACAACGCACTCTTGAAACCTTTTTCTGCTGCGAGAATATATTCACGCGGAATATTACCGCCTTTAACATCGTTGATAAATTGTAATCCCACAACACCTTCATCTGCTGGACCAATTTCAAACTCGATATCAGCAAATTTACCTTTACCGCCAGTTTGCTTTTTATAAACCTCGCGATGAGTTACTATTTGTGTAAATGACTCTTTATAAGCCACCTGTGGACTACCAACATTTATTTCAACACCAAATTCTCTTTTCAGTCTGTCTATGATAATATCAAGGTGCAACTCTCCCATACCTGCGATAATTGTTTGACCTGAATTTTCGTCTGTGGTGACTTGGAATGTAGGATCTTCTTCGGCAAGTTTATCTAAGGAAGCTGATAACTTGTCCATCTCTGCTTGAGTTTTAGGTTCAACTGCGATTTGAACTACTGGTTGTGGGAATGAGATAGACTCAAGCAATAAAGGCATGTCTTCGCTGGTCAGGGTGTCACCTGTTCTTATTGTTTTAAATCCGACTGCTGCAGCTATATCACCAGCTTCAATTACATCAAGCGGTGTTTGCTTATTAGCGTTCATTTGCATGATACGTGATATACGTTCTTTCTTTCCAGTGGTTGCATTAAGCACGTATGAACCAGATTTTAACGAACCTGAATAAACACGGAAGAAAGCAAGACGACCAACATAAGGATCTGTAGCAATTTTGAAAGCAAGTGCGCAGAACGGTTCATTTACGTCCGCTTTGCGTATTTCTTCTTTTTCGGTCTTTGGATTAACGCCTACAACATCGTCAATATCATCTGGACTTGGAAGATAATTAATGATAGCGTCGAGTAAAAGCTGAACGCCTTTATTCTTGAAAGAAGCACCGCATAATACAGGACAAGCACGTCTTGAAATAGTAGCTTTTCTAATTTCTGCGACAAGTTCTTCTTCAGTGATAGAATCAGGGTCCATCATAAATTTCTCGAACAATTCTTCATTATCCTCTGCAGCACCTTCCAATAACATATTACGGTAATCTGCTGCTATTTCTCTTAAATCTTCAGGTATTTCTACTTCTGAGACTTGCATTCCAAGTTCATCTTCCCATACGTAAGCTGTGTTTTTAACTAAGTCAATAACACCGATGAAACTATCTTCGCTTCCGATTGGAATTTGCAATGGTATTGGATTAGCGCCAAGGCGTTCTTTAATTTGTTCAACGACCTTAAAGAAGTCAGCACCACAGCGATCCATTTTGTTAATAAAACAGATATGTGGCACTTTGTATTTATCGGATTGATGCCATACAGTTTCTGATTGAGGTTCAACACCACCAACTGCGCAGAATAAAGCTACAGCTCCATCGAGAACTCTAAGAGAGCGTTCAACTTCGACCGTAAAATCAACGTGGCCGGGAGTATCGATAATATTAATTTTATAAGGTGTATCATTAACATTCCAGAAAACTGTAGTAGCTGCTGAGGTAATAGTGATACCGCGTTCTTGCTCTTGGACCATCCAGTCCATTGTAGCAGCACCGTCATGTACCTCTCCGATTCGACGACTACGGCCTGTATAATACAATATACGCTCAGTTGTAGTGGTTTTTCCAGCATCAATATGTGCCATGATGCCTATATTACGAGTGAACGCGAGTTTTGATATATTATTTTGACCGTTTTTCATCTTTATTTACACCTTTAATATATTAGAATCTGAAGTGTGAGAAGGCTTTATTAGCGTCAGCCATTCTGTGGATTTCTTCTTTTTTCTTGAAAGCTGCACCTTCTTCTTTGTAAGCTTGCATGATTTCACCAGCTAATCTTTCGCCCATTGATTTTTCATGGCGTTTACGAGCATAACCGATGAGGTTTTTCATACCGATACTTTGTTTACGAGAAGGACGAATCTCTGAAGGAATTTGGAAAGTTGCACCACCAATACGACGGCTTCTTACCTCAACCTGTGGAGTTACATTTTCTAAAGCTTTCTTCCAAACACTGATAGGGTCTTCGTTTAATTTGTTACCTACGATATCCATAGCATTATAGAAAATTTCGTAAGCAAGATTTTTCTTACCCTTCAACATGATGTTGTTAACGAATTTTGTTACCAATACATCACCGTATTTTGGATCTGGAAGGATGATTCTTTTCTTTGGTTTAGCTTTTCTCATGTTCTAATTTCTAAACTGTTTACCGTTTAACAATTATTTCTTCTTAGCGGCTTGTTTCTTAGGACGTTTAGCGCCGTATTTTGATCTACGTTGTGCACGACCATCAACACCTGCAGTATCCAAAGCACCACGGATGATATGATAACGTACACCTGGAAGATCCTTAACACGACCACCTCTAATCATCACGATAGAGTGTTCCTGCAAGTTATGACCTTCACCTGGAATATAGGCATTAACTTCTTTTTGGTTGGTCAAACGAACCCTAGCAACTTTACGCATAGCTGAATTAGGCTTCTTAGGTGTTGTTGTGTAAACACGAACACAAACACCACGGCGTTGTGGGCACGAATCCAAGGCAGGAGATTTACTCTTGTCTTCCAATTTTTGACGTCCCTTGCGGACTAATTGTTGAATCGTTGGCATTTCTTTTTCTTTAAATTACTAATTTTTATCCATTCAATAGGAAAAATTCCTTTTATTTTCTCTCAAATAGCCAAAAATTTCACTCTTTAAACAACATAGTTTCGGGAGTTACAGCCACGACAGTGACTTATTTTGCTAAACCCACTGTAAGCCCATAGAACTGATTTTTAATTACTTACAATGTAGAAACCTCTAACGTTTAACTTATCAGGTCCCTTAACTATCTCATTCACAAAGTTATTCTTTCTAACTTTTTCCGTGTGCAAAGATACAACTTTTTCTTTAATTACCAACACTTTGTGTATATTTTTTTTCATTTTTTTATATTTTGTTTTTTTATCATTTATTTCATACATTTTTTCACAACAGCAAACATATATATAATATGTAACATGGTTTGTAATTAGACATCAATCAAATAAAAAAAATAAAATATTTGGCTACTATTTACCTCTTATTTTATTAAATTTGCAAACAAATATTATTCACAGTGACAGATATTCTAAACGGTTTAAATGACCCTCAAAGAGAAGCAGTTACAACTATTGAGGGGCCTGTTATGGTTATAGCCGGTGCTGGTTCGGGAAAAACAAAAGCCCTTACCCACCGCATTGCATATATGATACAAGAAGGAGTAAATCCATTTTCAATAATGGCACTTACCTTTACCAACAAAGCTGCTAAGGAAATGAAAGATCGTATAATGAAGCTCGTCAATCCACATGCTGCTCGCAATGTATGGATGGGAACATTCCACTCGATCTTCGCACGCATTCTCAGAATAGAGGCACAACACCTTGGTTTCACACCTGACTTCACTATTTATGATACAGACGACTCCAAGCAATTAATAAATTCTATTTTAAAGGAAAGAGAATTAGACACAAAAGCATATCCTGCCAAACACATTCTTCACAGAATATCAATGGCGAAATCAGCCTTATATACAGCAGAAGATTATTGCAACAATTTCGAAATACAGCAACAAGACATCAGAGCAAACAAACCATTAATAGGTGAAATCTTCAAAAGTTATAACGCCAGATTACAACGCGCCAATGCAATGGACTTCGACGATATATTATTTTATACTAATGTATTGCTTCGAGATTTTCCTGAAATTTTATATAAATACCAAAATCGTTTCGAATATATTTTGGTTGACGAGTATCAAGACACGAATTATGCGCAGTATCTTATAATAAGGAGAATTGCAGCTATGCGCGAAAATATATGTGTTGTAGGAGATGATGCACAAAGCATTTACGGTTTCCGCGGTGCAAATATCCAGAACATTTTAAATTTCAAAACAGACTATCCTGGACAGAGACTGATTCGATTAGAACAGAATTACCGTTCAACAAAAACGATTGTTAACGCTGCCAATAGTGTAATCGACCATAACAAAGATCAAATTAAGAAAAAAGTTTGGTCTGATAATGAAGAAGGCGATTTAATAACAATTTTACGTGCCACATCTGACGGCGAAGAAGGAACTCTTGTTGCCAATTCAATTTTTGGATACAAGATGTCACAACAACTCAACAATAAAGATTTCGCCATCTTATACAGAACGAACTCACAATCTCGTTCTTTAGAAGAAGCTCTTAGAAAACAAAATATACCTTATAAAATATATGGCGGACTTTCATTTTACGACAGAAAGGAAGTCAAGGACCTCCTCGCCTATTTCCGTGTAGTCATAAACCCACATGATGAGCAAGCCTTGCTTCGTATCATCAACTATCCTGCAAGAGGTATTGGAAAAACCACGATTGAACGTTTGATGGTTGTAGCAAACGATCGTCAAACTGGAATTTGGGATGTAATTGCTAATGACAACGAGCCAATGCCACAAGATTTCAACAGCGGTACTGTTGGAAAGTTACGTAACTTTGCAACAATGATTAAGAGTTTTCAAACTCTTTTAAACAAGCAAAATGCGATAGAATTAGCAAAACATATTTGCAACACCATCGGCATCATAAAAGATTTAAAAGAAGACGACACACCAGAAGGAGCTGCACGCGTTGAAAACGTAGAGGAACTTCTCAATGCCATCATGGAATTTTCAGACAAACAAGTTGATGAAATTACTGGCGAACAAAATGAAGTCACTCTCAACAAATTCATGGAAGACGTCGCACTTCTCAGCGATCAAGACAAAAAAGACGATGAAAATGCCGATTATGTAACCTTAATGACAATTCACAGCGCGAAGGGATTGGAGTTCCCATACGTTTATATTGTAGGTCTTGAAGAAAATCTTTTTCCAGGAATACAGTCATTAAGCACTAGAGAAGAATTAGAAGAAGAGCGACGTTTATTCTATGTCGCATTAACACGTGCAGAAAAGAAACTGGTTTTAAGTTACGCAGAGAGCCGCTACCGTTGGGGCAACATGACTTTAAGCGAACCGTCACGGTTCATTGACGAGATTGATGAAACATTGATAGAAAGGACAAAAAAAGCATCATTTAGAGGAACTTCAAGCTTTAATGAAGGAATCAATTTCAGCAATCCATTTTCAAAAAATTTTCAATCAACAAGAGAATTTCAGAAAAAAAGCAATGCTACATCTAATGCTCCAGTTACACCTTATATTAATAAGGCTACAACAAATACACAAAACAACTCATCAGAATTCACATCAGCATCACCAGATGAAATCATTGAAGGTATAAGAGTTCTGCATCAAAAATTCGGACAAGGCACAGTTGATAAAGTTGAAGGCGTTGGTCCAAACAAAAAAGCTATAGTTATTTTCGATGAATGCGGAAGTAAACAATTAATGCTTAAATTTGCAAAATTGAATATTTTAAAATAAAAACATTTTATCTACATTTTACGTTACTATTTTTACAATACAAAACTAATGGATAAAGAAGGCTTAAAATACAACACTGAACGTGAAAAATTAATTATCTCTGAATACGGACGTAACATTCAGATAATGATAAAACATCTTCTAGAAATAGAAGATAGAGAAAAAAGGACAGAAGCTGCGCATTTCATTGTTAGCGTCATGGCACAGATGAATCCTCAAGTCAAGGAATCAAATGATTATATTCACAAACTGTGGGATCATCTTTACATTATATCAGAATACAAATTGGATGTTGACGGACCTTTTGCCCCTCCACAACAAGAAGGTTTTGTTGCAAAGCCTGAACATGTAGGCTATCAGAAAAGAGACATTAAACATGGACATTACGGACATTATGTAAAAGAATTTCTTAACAAAATCGATGAAATCGAAGATGGACCTAAGAAAGATGCACTTTTACTTTCGATAGCCAACCAAATGAAGAGAGATTATCTTAACTGGAATCGTGAAACTGTTAATGATTTATTGATTCTTGATGATTTGTACAAATTGTCTGGAGAAAAATTCGCCATGTCGATGGAAACAAAACTAACATCAACCAATGAGATTCTAAACAAAGTTCAGCCAATACAACCACAACAACTTCTTAAAAAGAAGAAAGTAAAGAAATTGCCGACAAAAAAGGCATCTAATCCAAACAGACCTAACAAGAAATAAACATAAAGTTGTCAACTCTTAGACATATTGACAAACAATTATTTAGAGATATAACATGGGAAAATTCAAAATTGTTGGCGGTAATAAATTGCATGGAAGCATAATACCGCAAGGCGCCAAAAACGAAGCGATGCAAGTTTTATGCGCATGTCTTTTAACAGAAGAAAAAGTAACCATTACCAATTTACCTGACATTTCAGACATAAACAATCTCATTGACATACTTGGAGATATGGGTGTCAATGTCAACAGAATATCCCATGACACAGTTGAGCTTCAAGCAAAAGACATAGATTTTTCATACTTTGAATCCGATAAATTCACAGAGAAAGCCACTCGCCTACGCGGCAGCGTAATGATATTAGGGCCAATGTTGGCTCGTTTCGGCAGAGGCTTTTTGCCTAAGCCAGGTGGAGATAAGATTGGACGCCGTCGTCTTGACACACACATTATCGGACTTCAGAAATTAGGAGCCACATTTGAAGAAGCGAACAAATACCAAAAAGCAACGGCTCCAGAACACGGATTAAAAGGAACGTATATGCTTCTCAATGAAGCTTCTGTAACAGGAACCGCCAACATCATCATGGCAGCAGTCATGGCACAAGGCGAGACCACCATTTTCAACGCAGCATGCGAACCATACATCGTTCAATTATGCAGGATGCTCGTTTCTATGGGAGCAGAAATAAGCGGTATTGGCTCGAACCTATTAATTATAAAAGGTGTAACAAAATTAAGCGGAACAACGCACCGTCTGCTCGCCGACATGATTGAAGTAGGCAGCTTTATCGGAATGGCAGCAATGACAGGTTCAGAGCTGACAATAAAAAATGCAGGAATCAAAGATCTCGGAATAATTCCGGATACATTCCGCAGTCTAGGAATCAAGATGGAATTTATTGATGACGACATTTACATACCTGCGCAAGAACACTATGAAGTAGAAACCTTTATCGACGGCAGCATTTTAACAATAGCCGACGCACCTTGGCCAGGATTCACGCCAGACTTAATTAGCATCATTTTAGTTGTTGCAACACAAGCTAAAGGAACCGTGCTAATACATCAGAAAATGTTTGAAAGCCGACTTTTCTTCGTCGATAAACTCATCGACATGGGTGCGCAGATAATATTATGCGATCCACACAGAGCCAATGTGATTGGATTAGACCGCACACAACAACTTCATGCAGTAAACATGGCATCGCCTGACATCAGAGCTGGTGTAGCTCTTCTGATAGCTGCCATGTCAGCAAAGGGAACAAGCATAATAGAAAACATCGAACAAATAGACCGAGGATATCAAAACATTGACGGAAGACTTAGAGCTTTAGGCGTTGATATTGAAAGGTTATAAGGTTAGGTGTTTGTATTATATAATTCTTAACCAATCTGACATTTTGTCAAACGTTTTTATCATTTAAAACTGGCAAATTATTTGATGAGGCCGGATTAAAATCCTATTTGGCAAATAATAATATTATATATCATGGAAGAAAAAATGGAAGAAAAGAATGTTAACATCAATGAAAATGAAGATGTTAATAAAAATGAAATTCATGAAGAATCAAAAGGCAAAAAATGCAAGAAGAATAAAAACGACAAGCAACTCGAAGAAATGAATGAAAAATATGACGAGTTGAATGACAAATATCTACGTTTATTCTCAGAATTTGACAACTATCGCAAGCGTACTGCCAAAGAAAAGATAGAATTATCAAAAACCGCAGCTGAAGGAATCATTGTTGACTTGCTTCCTATTTTAGACGATTTTGAACGTGCGCTTCAGACAATGGGAAACAAAGAAAACGATGCCAACTACGAAGGTGTCTTATTGATTTATAACAAATTAAAACGCACATTAGAGCAAAAAGGTCTCGAAGAAATAAACGCAAAAGACGCGACATTCGACACTGACGAACACGAAGCTCTTACAAACGTTCCTGTAACAGACGAAAGTCAAAAAGGAAAAGTTTTAGACGTAATTCAAAAAGGATACAAACTCAACGGTAAAGTCATTCGTTACGCACGCGTTGTCGTTGGAGGTTAATTAGCAAAACACGATGGAGAAAAGAGATTATTACGAAGTGCTTGAAGTATCTAAAAATGCTACAAGCGATGAGATAAAAAAAGCCTATCGCAAGATGGCGATCAAATACCACCCAGACAAAAACCCTGACAACAAGGAAGCCGAGGAAAAATTCAAGGAAGCAGCTGAAGCGTATGAAGTCTTGAGCAATCCCGACAAACGTTCTCGTTACGATCAATTCGGCCATGCTGGATTACACGGACAACAAGGATTCAGCGGAATGGACGATATATTCAGTCATTTCGGCGATATTTTCGGCGACCTATTCGGCGGTAGCGGATTTGGATTCGGAGGATTTGGCGGCGGCGGAAGACAAGCCCAAAGGCACGTCAACAGAGGCAGCAATATTCGCATTAGAGTAAAACTCAATCTCAGCGAGATAAACGAAGGCGTCAGAAAAAAAGTAAAAGTCAACAAATACGTCCCATGTCAGCATTGCGGCGGAAGCGGCGCAAAGGACAACAGTTACGAGACATGTCCAAGCTGTAACGGCAGAGGTCAAACCGTAAAGATTCAAAACTCCATTTTCGGCCAAATGCAGACTGTGTCAACATGTCCTAACTGCGGCGGTGAAGGAAAAATCATCAAGAACAAATGTCCTGAATGCCAAGGAAATGGCATTGTAAAGAGTGAAGAAATCATTGAACTCAACATTCCTGCAGGTGTTTCAGAAGGCTTAGAATTATCAGTAAGAGGCAAAGGTAACGCTGGTGCAAGAAACGGCATTGCTGGCGACCTCAGGATTCTCATTGAAGAAGAAAAAGACAAAGATCTTGAACGCGACGGAGATAACCTCATATACAACTTATTCATCAGCTTCCCACAAGCAGCTCTTGGAACTACGGTAGAAATCCCACTCATAAACGGCAAGACAGAAGTCAAAATCCCAGCAGGAACACAGAGTGGCGAAGTCATAAAATTAAAAGGCAAAGGCCTTCCTGATTTTAACGGATACGGAAAAGGAGATTTACTCGTCAACGTAAGTGTATGGACACCGAAAAATCTAAATAAAGAAGAAGAGAAAATCATGAAATCGCTTTTAGAAAGCGAAAATATGGACCCTGCGTCAGACAAAGACAAAAGTCCATTTAAGAAATTCAAGAAATTCTTTAGCTAATAAACAAGTATAAGGTTTAAGGCATAAAGTTTAAAGTAATTCACAATTACAAAAAAAGCCTTAAACCTTATGTTTTCTAATCATAAACTAAAACCAACTATGAACAATTTTATAGAGATAAAAAACGTCAGCAAGACGTATGGAAATTATAAAGCATTAGACAATATAAGCATTTCTATTCCAAGACAAAGCATCTACGGACTTCTCGGTCCAAACGGTGCAGGCAAAACAACGCTCATAAGAATGCTTAACCAGATAACAGCTCCTGACGAAGGTTCCATCATATTCAACGGAGCAACATTAAATAGAAACCACATATCCCAAATCGGATATTTACCTGAAGAAAGAGGACTTTACAAGAGCATGAAAGTTGGCGAGCAGGCAATATATCTCGCACAGCTTAAAGGCGTCAGCCAAAAAGACGCTGAAAAAAGACTTAAATCATGGTTCAACAAATTCGGAATCTTGAATTGGTGGGACAGAAAAGTAGAAGAACTAAGCAAGGGAATGCAACAAAAGATACAGTTTATAGTAACTGTAATACATAATCCTCAACTACTTATATTCGACGAGCCTTTTTCAGGATTTGACCCTATCAACGTAAATATACTCAAAAACGAAATACTTGAGCTTCGCGACAAAGGAGCAACGATAATTTTCTCTACTCACAACATGGCATCAGTAGAAGAATTGTGTGACAACATCATGCTTATTAATAAAGGCAAGAAAATACTCGAAGGCAGCGTTTATCAGATAAAACAAGATAATAAAGACAATAAGTTTGAAGTCAAACTCAGGAATTCTGGAATTCAGGAATTCAGGGATTCTGGTCACTGGGTATTACCAGATGGTTTTTCTATTATTTCTGCTGATGATAAAGACGTAAATTCTGAAACAACATTAGTCATTAGCGCGGAGAAAGAAATAAATCCTAATATTTTGATTAATCACTTATCAGAAAAAGGAACCATTGTTTCATATAGAGAACTTTTACCTTCAATGAATGACATTTTCATCAATAAAGTCAATAGTTTATAGAAGGTTTAAGGTTTCATGGACAATGTTTGTTGACAAATTAAAAAAATAGAACAATGAATAATTTAAGCATCATATTAAAGAGAGAATATCTCACTCGCGTAAAGAAACGCAGTTTCATCATAGCAACGTTATTAGGACCGATAATATTTGCAGCATTGATGATTGCCCCTTCCCTACTCATGATTAATTCTGATAAGATGGAAAGCAAGAAAGCCATTGCTGTTTTAGATGAAACCTCTTGGTTTTATGGAAAATTTGAAAACACTGATGTAAATACCTTTGTATATTATGATGAAAGCGAACATATCGACAGTTTAAAAAAGCTTGTATTTGATGGTGTTTACGACGCTGTTTTATACATTCCAATGACATCGCTTAATATCCCAGTAAATGCCAAGTTGTACAGCAACAAGCAGGTACCCATGACATTAAGCAGTCATATCAGGAATACAATGAAGCAGGAAATAGAACATAAAAAGCTCCTTGCTTCAGGCATCGACCCTAGCATAGTCAAATCTGTGCAGACAAACATCAACGTTTCTACCATAAGGATGGATTCTGAGACAGAAGAAAAGACAAGTTACGCCGAGTTGGAATACATCATTGGATTATTGCTTGCTGGAGTGATTTATATTGTGATATTCATCTTCAGCAATCAGGTAATGCGCGGCGTTATAGAAGAAAAGACCAACAGAATCATAGAAGTCATAATCAGTTCAGTCAAGCCATTCGAATTGATGATGGGCAAAATATTAGGCATAGCGTTAGTTGTACTAACTCAAATTTCAATATGGCTCATTTTGTCATCCGCGATATATTTTGTAGCAAGCGGCATCATATTAGGACCAGAGATATTATCACCATCAGGTACTGTAATGACAGAACAGATAAGCCAGATAACAGAAATGAGTAAAAGCCAAGACATTATGCTTGAAGCGGTTAACATGATACAGTCCATCAACTTTTCAGCTATAATATTAGGATTTTTATTCTATTTCATCTTTGGATATCTATTATATGCAGCTATCTTTGCAGCCATTGGTTCAATGGTTGACAACGAAACCGACAGTCAGCAATTCATCAGCATTATTTCATTGCCACTGATGTTGTCGCTTATATGTGCTTCAACAACAATCAACAATCCAGACAGCAGTCTAGTATTATGGTTATCGATGATACCATTCACATCACCAGTTACAATGATGCTAAGAATTCCATTCGGCGTTCCTTATTGGCAAGTTGGACTATCGTTAATTATACTGATAAGCAGTTTCGTAGCAGTGACATGGCTTGCTGCAAAGATATACAGAACAGGCATTTTGATGTACGGCAAGAAGCCTAGCTGGAAAGAAATCTGGAAGTGGCTGAGGTATTGACAATAAATTAGCTTACAGATTTTAAAAAAACACTTGTATCTGAAATAAAAAAATCGTATTTTTGCACCCCAAAAATTGGATTTTAACGAAATTAATAATTATAAAAAATAGATTTACAATGCAAAACAAAGGAGTTATCAAACTTTTAGCTATTGTTTTAGCTGTATTTTCTTTGTATCAATTGTCTTTTTCATTCGTAACAAGACGCGTTGAAAAGAAAGCAGCTGAATATGCTACAAGTGCAGAGGCAGTAAAAATGGCAGAAGTCCTTGCCCAAGGTAATCAAAATGCTTACGATTACTATTTAGATTCAATTCAA
>JAFYNK010000013.1 GCA_017548125.1 Bacteroidales bacterium
CGAATCTGGGATTCGTGGAAAGACGCAGAGTCGCCGAGATACTGAGACTCCGAGGTCGTTTGGGGAGAAGTCACCGACAAATTCTCGGCGACTTGGTGACTTGGTGTCTCGGTGACTCCCAACAAAAGAAACAATATAAAAACCAGAATTATTCTCATAGATGCAAAGATAGGAAAAAAAAGACTACAAGAATACGAGACAACAAGACTATACAAGTTTTTTTAAATGGTGTAATGAAGTTTGGTTCCTCAGTTCCTTAAGTCTTAAAAAAAGTCTTCCACCAAGAAAAGCGCTACTTGTTTGCAGCCGAAGGCTCCTATGACGAGTTGGTTTTCTATGTCGGTGCTTCTGCTGGCTCCGCTTATTATAGTAACGCCAGCTGGCTGGTCGTCGCAGTATTTTTCTTTCATGAGCCAGAATGCGTCTTTTATCTTTGCTACTATCTGTGACGGATGTCCGACGATGAGTAATGTGTCGGCAAATGAATAGGCAGCTCTTGATCCAGCAGTGCTGTCCGATACCATGATGCTGCCAATCTGCGCTATCATACATTCGCAGTCGATGATGCTGACGTTCTTCTTGCGTTCAGGGTTTCTGTAGTCGTCAGAAAATTCGATGTCGGTATCAGCAAATATCTCTTTGATTTTTGGACTTGTGGTAAGCAATGGAGCCCAGTTATTCTCTTCTGTAAATTGCTTCATTGCTTCCTTGAATTGTTCCATGTTTTCGAAGTACATAAAGATGCCGCCGTTTTCTTTGAAGCGCTCGATGAAGGTGAACTCATCGCCGTCTTCTTCCTTGAAAGGTATCCAAGTGTCATCTTGAAGATTTATGGTGGAGAAATGTTTCTCGTCTTTCTCCAAGATGGCACTGCGAACCTTAGCAAGAATTTGCTCTTTACTGGTACAATCTTTATATCCGCCGAAAGGAAAATTCATTGCTGTTAAAATTTATTAATTATTGTTGTCAGAATTATTATCTTCTGTAATTGTCTCTTCTGACACATTGTCATTATCTTTAACATTGCTGTCAGTCTGTTGGCCGTTGTCTGTTGACTGTTGGTTTCTCTTGGTGAAACCGACTTCTTCTTTCACCCAAGGACGTTTGCCGAAAATCATTTCGAGGTCATCACCGAAGACGACTTCCTTGTCGATGAGCTTGTTGGCGAGTTGTTTCAATCCTTCAACATTTTCGTTCAATATCCTGAGAGCTTCTTGATAAGCACTTTCTATGAGTTTGCTTACTTGTTCGTCAATTATCTCAGCTGTCTTTTCGCTGAAAGGCTTTGTCAATGAATAGTCTTGCTGACCTGTTGAGTCGTAATAGCTTCTGTTGCCGATCTTTTCATCGAGACCGTAGTAAGCCACCATTGCCATTGCTTGTTTAGTGACTTTTTCCAAGTCGCTGAGAGCGCCTGTTGAGATGCGGCCGAATATTATTTGTTCAGCGGCGCGTCCTCCGAGTGTTGCTATCATCTCGTGATACATCTGCTCTTTAGTTGTTATTTGTCTCTCGTTAGGGAGATACCATGCAGCGCCTAAAGCCTTGCCGCGTGGAACTATCGTCACTTTCACGAGTGGATGTGCAAATTCTAAGAGCCAGCTTGTTGTGGCATGACCAGCTTCGTGGAATGCTATCACTTTCTTTTCTGAGTCGGTGATGACTTTGTTTTTCTTTTCCAAACCACCTACTATACGGTCGATGGCATCGAGGAAGTCTTGTTTTTCAATAGATTCCTTGTTACGACGTGCTGCTATGAGAGCTGCTTCGTTACATACGTTGGCGATGTCGGCTCCAGAGAATCCTGGAGTTTGTTTTGCCATAAATTCGATGTTGACATCGTCAGCTAATTTAAGCTTACGCATGTGTACTTCAAATATTTCCTTACGTCCGATGAGGTCTGGGAGTTCGACATAAATCTGACGGTCGAAACGTCCTGCACGCATAAGAGCCTTGTCGAGAATATCAGCACGGTTTGTCGCTGCAATAACTATAACGCCAGAGTTTGTTCCAAAACCGTCCATCTCTGTAAGGAGTTGGTTGAGAGTGCTTTCTCTCTCGTCGTTGCCACCGCTCATAGGGCTTTTGCCACGAGCACGACCGATGGCGTCAATCTCATCTATAAATATAATACTTGGTGATTTTTCCTTGGCTTGTTTGAACAAGTCTCTAACGCGTGAAGCACCGACGCCCACGAACATTTCAACGAAGTCGGAACCTGAGATGCTGAAGAATGGAACGTTGGCTTCACCAGCTACTGACTTGGCTAATAATGTCTTACCAGTACCAGGAGGGCCTACTAACAAGACGCCTTTAGGTATTTTACCGCCTAATCTTGTATAACGTTTAGGATTCTTTAAGAAATCAACGACTTCCATGACTTCTTCTTTTGCCTCTTCAAGGCCAGCTACGTCTTTGAATGTTACCTTAACGTCAGAGTCGTTGTCGTATAATTTGGCTTGTGACTTGCCTATGTTAAATACGTTGCCGCCTCCACCTGGACCTCCGTTGCGTCCCATCATTCTGATTATCAAGAACCAAAATCCTACAATCAATACTAGCGGCAGTACCCATGAGACTATCTCAGCTCCCCAGTTGTGACGTTTTATCACAGTAGGGTAAATCGGATTGTCGAAGCCTTCTTGTGCTGTCTCTAAATCCTGCTCGAAGCGTTCCACCGATGCTATACGGAGAGTATAGTTCGGCGTCTGGCCAAATCCGCTTGGTTTGTGGTTAGGGAAATATTTGTTGAGACCATTCCTGTTGAGATAAATCTCAGCAACTTCACCATTGACAAGTTCGATTTTGTCAACGTCTTTGTCTTTAAGTAATGTTATCAGCTTGCCTTTGTCGATTTCTTCAGCGGTTTTAACGCCTCCAATAAATGTAGAACCGATAAAGATGATAGCTAAAATACCGTAAATCCAGAAGAAATTAAATTTCTTTTTTGGTGTGTTGTTGTTTTTGTTGTTGTTAGAAAAATTTCCAAATGAATTTTTATTCTCCATTTAATCAGTTGTTTTATACGTTAAACTTAGTCTTCGTAAGAAGTCCGTTCAGCGTCAGCCCATAATGACTCTAATTTGTAAAATTCGCGTTTGGAATCTAAGAAGACATGAACTACTACATCGATGTAGTCTATCAAAATCCATTCCGCGTTTTCGAAACCTTCATAGTGATAAGGTTTTACTCTGTGGTTGTCGCGAAGGTCGTCGAGAATCTTGTCGGCAATAGCTGAAACCTGTGTCTTTGACTGTGCATGGCATATTACGAAATAGTCTGTCACAGCTGAATGAATATCTCTTAAGTCTAATGAAACAACGTCTTTTGCTTTAAGTTCTTGCATAGCTTCAACAACGGCTGAAACTACAAATTCAGGATTATCTGACTCGTGTCTAACTCTCATGATTTTAATAAATTTTAATTTGTGCAAAGATAATAAAAAATGACTAAAGACTAAATGCAAAAGGCAAAAGTTTTTTTAGAAGGTTTAGAGAGTTTAGATGGATAAGAGGGAACTGAGGATGAGAGGGTTTAAAGGCAAAGACTGTTGTCTGTTGTCCGTTGTCTGTTGACTAAAAAATATTATCTTTGCGTTATGAAAATCACTCGTTTTAAAAATATAGACTCAACAAATAAATACCTTCAGAATCTTCTTGAAGAAGGTGTTGATATAATTGATAATGTTGTTGTTGCTGAGTTTCAGTCTTCAGGAAAAGGGCAGGGGAGAAACGTTTGGGAAAGCGAATCGGGAAAGAATCTTCTTTTCAGCGTTGCTCTCGACATGAGTTATCTCAAAGCGGAAAATCAGTTTCTTCTTACGCAGATGGTCTCTGTAGCTATGATTGATGTCTTGAAGAAATATCTTCCTGAAGAATCTCTCTTCATAAAATGGCCTAACGACATTTATTTCAATAACAAGAAAATCGCAGGCATCTTGATTAAAAACGAGATAAAAGGAATGATGTTAGGAACATCTATAATCGGAATCGGACTTAACGTAAACCAGACTTCATTTGATGTGAGCCTCCCGAATCCAATATCGATGAAGATGATAACAGGTGAGGATTATGATTTGGAATCTATATTGAATGATATTTGTTTTGAGTTACGAACGTCTAGCCTTGAGCTTAAGAACAACAGCCAACAGCCAACAGCCAACAGCCAAAGCTATAATAACAAATTATATCGTTACCGTCAATGGGCGACGTACCAGCACCAAGACTCAGTTAAAGAAATGATGATTATAGGTTACGACCAGTTCGGACGCCTCATCTTAAAAGAAAAAAACGACCGTGAAGTCGTTTGTGATTTGAAGGAAATAGTATTTCTTTAAAATTCAGAATCTCAGAACTTCAAGACTTCAGAATGTTTTTCAATTTCGTTCTGATATTCTGAGATTTTGAGTTTCTGATCTAATTAAGGGGACTTCTATAAATTCCCCGTTTAAATAATTTTTGACAGTAACAATTAAAACTTTTGCATGCTTTATGTTTTTTCTTGGAATCTTTTCGCCTTTCTTTCAATCACATAGCTCGCTATGTTCTTTCAAGAAAAACAAAA
>JAFYNK010000014.1 GCA_017548125.1 Bacteroidales bacterium
CAATTGTCTTTTTCATTCGTAACAAGACGCGTTGAAAAGAAAGCAGCTGAATATGCTACAAGTGCAGAGGCAGTAAAAATGGCAGAAGTCCTTGCCCAAGGTAATCAAAATGCTTACGATTACTATTTAGATTCAATTCAAAGTGCTAGAGAAACTTACTACTTAGATTCAATGAGCACAGTAAAAGTTTATCCATTAGGACAAACTTATCGTCAAGCAAAAGAAATGGAAATCAACTTAGGTCTCGACCTTAAAGGTGGTATGAACGTTATGATGGAAGTTTCAGTTCCAGACATCATCGAAGTTCTTTCAGGCCACAGCACAGACCCAGTTTTCGTCCAAGCTATCCAAATGGCTAACGAACAACACCTCAACAGCCAAAGAGATTATGTTGACTTGTTCGGTGACGCTTTCCAACAATTAGATCCTAATGCAAAATTAGCTCCTATCTTCTTGTTCGAATTCAAAGACAAAGGTATAACAGTCAACTCAACAAACGCTGAAGTTTTGAGCGTTATCAAAGACGAAACAAACAGCGCTATCGACCGTTCATACCAAATCTTAAGAACACGTATCGACCGTTTCGGCGTTGCACAGCCAAACATCCAAAAATTAGAAAACTCAGGACGTATCCTTGTTGAACTCCCAGGCATCAAAGATCCTAAACGTGTTCGCAAGCTCTTACAAGGTACAGCACAACTTGAATTTTGGGAAACATACAACTTCTCAGAACTTTACGAATATTTCGAAGAAGCAAACAGACGTATTGCTGAAATCAACAAAGCAAACGAAGCTTTGACAAATGACAAAAAAGAAAGCAAAGAAGATGAACCATCTCTTTTAGTTAACGACTCATTAAAAGCACAACAAGATGCTTTAGAAGAATTGAGAACTAACTATCCTCTTTACAACTACTTAAGACCATCTGACAGAGAAGGTGCACGCGTTGGTATGGCATTAGTAAAAGATACAGCTAACGTCAACAGAATGCTCAAACAAGCTAAGAACGTATTCCCACGCAACGTTAGATTTGCATGGAGCGTAAAACCAACAAACGTTGGCAACGGCATTGAATACATCGACCTCGTAGCTTTGAAAACATCACGCGACAACAAAGCAGCTCTCGGTGGCGAAGTAATCGTTGACGCACGTCAAGACTACGACCAAAACGGCCGCGTTGAAGTTACAATCCAAATGAACAGCGAAGGCGCTAAAGCTTGGAAACGTTTGACAGGCGACAATATCGGCAGACAAGTTGCTATCGTTCTCGACAACTACGTATATTCATATCCAGTTGTTAACGATGAAATCCCAAGCGGACGCTCATCAATCTCTGGTGGCGACATGACACTCGAAGAAGCACAAGACTTAGCTAACATCTTGAAAGCAGGTAAATTACCAGCTCCAGCTAGAATCCTTGAAGAAAACGTTGTTGGTCCATCATTGGGTCAAGAAGCTATCCAATCAGGTCTCTGGTCACTCATCATCGCTTTCATCCTCGTTCTTGTTTATATGATGTTCTTCTACAATAAAGCTGGTGTTGCATCAGACGCAGCTTTATTAGTCAACATCTTCTTCATGTTCGGCGTATTAGCATCATTCGGAACAGTATTGACATTGCCAGGTCTCGCTGGTATCGTTTTGACACTCGGTATGGCAGTTGACTCCAACGTCATCATCTTCGAACGTATTAAAGAAGAATTACGCGCAGGTAAAGGATTAAGAACAGCTATTGCTGACGGTTACAAAGCCGCTTACTCAGCTATCATCGACGGTAACATCACAACATTCTTGACAGCATTCGTATTGTTCCAATTCGGTACAGGTCCTGTTCAAGGTTTCGCAACAACATTGATGATTGGTATCGTTACATCATTGTTCACATCAATCTTCATCTCACGTTTAGTATTTGAAGGCTGGTTGAAGAAAGACAAGGACATCAACTTCTCAAATAACGCAACACGCGACTTCTTGAAAAACACAGCATTCGACTTCATCGGTTTCGGCAAGAAAGCTGCTATCATCGCAGGTATCTTCATCGCTGTCAGCGTTGGTTCATTAGCAGTACGTGGATTAAACCTCGGTATCGATTTCAAAGGTGGACGTAACTATGTTGTACGTTTCGACAAAGACGTTACAGTTAACGAAGTACGCAGCGCTTTAGCAAACGTTAAAGAATTTGAAAGCGTTCCTGAAGTTAAGACATACGGTCCAAGCCGCCAAGTTAAGATAACAACAGACTATAAGATCAACGACAACACACAAGACGTTGACGCAGAAATCCAAGGTCTCATCTACAACGCACTCAAAGGCTTGTACAACACAAACATGACATACGAACAATTCACAACAGACTCAGACAAGAGCAACGTATTACTCGGTATCTTAAGCTCACAAAAAGTTGGTGCTACAGTTGCTGACGACGTAACACGTAAAGCTTTCATTGCTGTTATCGTATCACTCATTGTTATGTTCATCTACATCGCAATCCGTTTCAGAAGATGGCAATATGGTTTGTCAAGCATCGTTTGTTTGGCTCACGACACATTGATTGTTATCGGTATGTACTCATTGTTCAACAATGTATTACCATTCACAATGGAAGTCAACCAATCATTCATCGCTGCTGTTTTGACAATCATCGGTTACTCAATCAACAACACAGTGGTTATCTTCGACCGTGTACGTGAAAACGTTACATTATTCCCTAAGAAAGGCTGGAGAGAACTCTTCAACAGCGCAAACAACAGCACATTGTTACGTTCTATCAACACATCAGGTACAACAATCGTCGTATTGTTAGCAATCTTCATCTTCGGTGGTGAAACAATCCGCGGTTTCGTATTCGCATTGTTAGTTGGTATGATCGCTGGTACATTCTCTTCAATGTTCATCGCTACACCTTTGGCATACAGACTCTTCAAAGGTAAAGAATACGATGCACAATTAGAAGCAGCTAATACAAAAAAGAAATAATAAAATAGACTAAAGACGAAAGTCTAAAGGCTAAAGTTGAAAGAGCTCCTGATTTTCAGGGGCTCTTTTTTTTTGAGAATTTTGAAGTATAGGAGTTCAGGGTAACAGGAGTTCAGGAGTTTGTGGTGTTCAGTCGCTGAGCCTGTCGAAGGCACAATGTTCGGCGCTTCGACAAGCTCAGCGGCTGAACTCAAAAAAATCCTAACTCCTAATTTAAAAAAACTTGTAGTCTTGTAGTCTGTAGTATTATTGACTTTTTTCTTATCTTTGTAAATAAATACTATCTTTTATGGAAAGACACATCGGCATAATATCGGTCATCGTTTTTGTTTCATTCTTTATGTTATTCTCCAATTCATGCCACAGAAATACCAATCTGGACTCTATGGAACGACTTGAGAAAGCTCAATCTTATCACAGAGAGGGCGTTGACTTTTACAAAAACGACAGTCCAGAACAATCTTTATCTAAATTCATTGACGCCCTTAGTTTGATAGAGACATTGCCTGAAGATATGACAGAAGAAGAGAAACATTTGGCATCTAAAGTGTACACTAATATTTCACGTCTTTGCCTATCTAAATTAGAAAATAATATTAACATGATTGTAATACGAAGAGCTCTCTATTATCAAAATATTTCTGAGGAAGTCGATACGATTGTGTTATCAAAGATATGTCTAGATATAGCAGGTCAATTTCAGTCTAAAAATGAAAGTGACTCCATATTATATTATCTCAATATGGCTGAACCATACATTGATAGCGCTTATAATAACGGTTCTATATATCTTTTATCATTGCATATACTATCTACAGCATATTATTATCAAGAAAAATACGATTCATGTTTTCAGGTGAAACGTGATATGATTGCATACAAATGCAGACGCGGATTGGAAGCAAAAAGAGACTCTATGACATTGGGAATACAAATGTTTCATTCACCATATATGCTTCAGTCAAAACCTTATTTGTTAAAAGTACTTGAATATGAGTCTGATGACGTTACTATTGGCTTGGTAATGATGCTATTGGAAAAAATATATGAAAAAGAGAATAATTTAGACAGCGTAGCTTTTTGTCAAAAATATTACAAGCCTTATGCTCAAGCAGAAATAGACAGAGTATTAAATACAAATAATTTTTTCAAGTTGTATAATGATTATGCAGAAAAACGCGATGCTAAAATCAACGAATTGCGCCAACTTAAAGAGATGAAAAAGAAAACATCACTGATAGCGATAGCATTTATAATATTGGTTACGGTTTTGTATTTCATTTTCAGAAAAAACAAGATAAAATACAACAAAAAATCTGAACATTTAAATAGCATAATAGCAGACAGCGAATTCAAACATTCTTTGGTTGATGGCAAGATAAAGAAGATGAATGTGGAACTTCGCAAGAAAGAGGAAATCATCAAGGCGAAGGATATGGAACTTGATGAGATGAAGCATAAAATAGAGAGAATGGAAAAAACTCCCGATATCGAGGCGTATTATAAATCTGATATATGCCAGAAAATCGTCAACAGAAAAACAAACGACTTTTCCGCCTTGACTAACGAAGATTTTGCATTGTTAATACAAGCAGCAGACAAATATCTGAATAATATCACAGCAAGACTGAGGGAGAAATATCCTAAAATAAATAAAGAAGACCTGTATTATATTTGTCTTATTCTGCTCAACACAGATGAAAGCAAATTGCAATATTTGTTAGACAAAAACCGTAAAACGGTTTGGTATAGATTGGGCAAAATCAGAAATATGTTTGGATTGGAAAACGGCGATGATATTTTAATCTATATAATGAAGAATTTTATCAATTAAAAAGATAGAACAGTAGAAGTGATTTAAGTTAAAACATTATCTATCAAATATAAATAAAATATTATGCCACAAAAAGTAACATAATTTTTCTAGGTTGTATTTATGGAAAGTATATTTTTGTACAATAAAAAAATACGACTTATGAAAAAAACATTACTATTTACTGCAGTTTTATTATTATCAACAACATTAAAATCTCAAGAACCGGATCCTTCATGGGAACTGTCGTTGCATGAAGCAACTCCGTATTGGGATTATATGCCGATGAATCTTCTTGAACTTGATGACGGTAATTATCTAGTTCCGCTTGTCAGCACACAGGATTATCAGAAAAGCGATGTAAGAGCATGTGAAGCAAAAATTATTAAAGTCAGCTCTGACGGAGAAATTATGGATGAGATAATCATGAGATATGACAAAGAGTATAAAGTTAACGATATATCTGTTGACATTTGGAATGATACAATAAATATTTTCACTCATCTGATGGCCAACGATAATAGAAGTGTAAAGATAATACATAATTATTTGTTCAATAATCTTAGTGTTTCTGAAAAAAGAGAAATATACAAAGTTGAATTTGACACAACATTAGCTACTCCACTTCAAGCAAGAAAAGGCAATGTTCCATTGATTGACAAAGAAGGCAATCGTACAGTAATGTTCGGATACAGCAGCAGTAAGTTTAATAAAAGCGATCCAGAAAATGACAGAGAATATTATGTTATAGCCAAAACAATGTTCCTAAAATTTGATTCAAAATTAAATGTTATTGCAGAAAAATGGTATGATATAGAAGAATTACATTTTGATTTTTTTGATCCGTATACGTTAAATTATAACATAGATTCTTCCGCTTATTATTTTATGCCTAAAGCGTTCAATAAACCGTTTAACTCCCAATATGTTTTGGATTTGGATTTGAACTATCTAAATCGTAATTCATATACCTGCACTCCGCAAGGGGTATTTGATGCAGTGATTACAAATTGGACACAAAGTCCGTATGATGGCGAAATATATGGATTTGGTGAGGTTTGTACTCCATGGCAGGATAGTGAGCTTTTTATGTTTAAATTGGACAGAGACAATTACGTAGCTGAATATGATATATGCAGCACTACCGAAAATGGCATAACTAACGGGGTTATTTCTGGAAATAATATGTGTTTTTCACCAAACGGAAATATTTACGGACTCGGAATATATAGCTATATTTGGTACCCATATTTTGCATATAATTCCAATGTCTGCTATATAGGAGTTTATGACAAATACATGAAACGTCAAGGCGAATGGTACTATCAAAAAAGTCCCGAATATAATCATTTCTTTGAGAATATGTATTATACAAAGACTGACGATATAATAATTATGGGAGAAATGAGACATGAGAAAGGCGGCACGGTTTATTATGAGCCGTACATGGTCAAATTCCCAGCATCGGCATTCAATCCCGACAACATCGAAGAAGCCCACGCTAATAATCTTCATCTTGCCGTCGCTTATCCAAATCCAGGTGGCGATATTATGAACATAAGAACTGGTTTAAGAAATGCTGTTTTAAGTGTTTATGATATTAACGGAAGAAAAATCCATGAACAGGAAATAACAGACGACGTCACTTCGGTAGATGCTTCTAATTGGCAAAGTGGAACTTATATTTGGAAATTAGGAATGAGGAATGAGGAATTAGGAATGAAGGAAGTGGAGAGCGGAAAATGGGTGAAATGAAGAATTTTAGAATTCTAGAAATTTAGAACTTTAGAAGTTTTAGATGGTTAAGAGGGATTAGAGGAACAGAGTTAAGATACTCTCAAACCTCTAATCCCTCTTTAACTTTATTTCCTCTTTCTTCTGCGATATTGAGTTTCTTGGATTCAAATGTATAAAAGGATCTAAGAAAAAAATATTACACTATAAACTTAAAACTACCAACTCTCAACTTTAAAATTACACCAAACCTACTCTCTAAACTCTACAAAAATGGAAAATGGGTTCTATCCATTGATGTAGAAAATAATAATAAAAAGAACCTACATTAACAACAAATAGAACATTCTAAAAGGAATGAAAATCAAACGAAGAAAAATATTTCAGATCTGTACAATAGTAACAATATTCCCATATCCACTATGAATACAACTGAAACATATCCTAATCCAAGTGATGGTCTTTTTAACATAAAACTTTCTCAACATCCAGAGAATTATAAACAGATTAATATATATGATATTTATGGAAATAAGGTATTTCATAAAGATAACATATATGAACATGTTATTACTATTGATTTTTCTGATAAACACGGAATATACATAATAGAATTTATCTTATTGGACAAGATTGAATTTAGTAGAATTATTGTTAAATAATAAAAAATATGAATAAAAGCATTACGATATTACTATTATTTTTGTTTATAAAAACATATTCTCAAGAAACAAACAACAATATATTTGATCCATCTATAAGTTTATTCTTTGAATCAAATGGTATTACAAATTATCATTTTACAGACGAAAAATACAATCACTTAGATGTTGAAATTCCATACGGAATGGATTACAAACTCGGATTTGAACTTTATCAGAAAAAAAGTTTCCTATCGTTCAGTTTAGGTTGTGGTTGGAATAATCTAAGCTATAGTAACTCAGAAGTTAGAAGAAACAATCTGATTAATTGTTATTTCGCAAATGCCGGTTATCATTATTCCATCAACAAAAAAAATTTCCTATGTATCAAACTCGGGTTTAATAACTCTTACAAGGTGGTTACAAAAAAATACAAATCAGATCTGTGCATAGAACAATCTGATCATCAACAAAACATTTACAACATGGATCTCGGTATTGGCATAGAATACAAATTGTATGAAAAAATCGCGATCCGTTTCGAGCCATATCTAAATTATACCATTACACATGTAAGCTCACTGATTTTTAACAAAAATCTAATTTTTTCACCTGCAGTAGGAATGAAGTTAGGACTGAAATATACACTGACTACTTTTTAAAGGTGATTTCTATTTTTGTGTTTCAGAACTGACTTGTCCTGAAATAAGTTTATGTAATAGTAAATTTGTTTCAGGACAAATCATTTTTTTTCATACTTTTGTAACATTAATTACGTTACACCTTATAAAAGGTTTTAAAATGATAAAGAAAATATTTCTCATACTAATAGTCATTATTTTAGGCACAGCCGAACAAGCTTCTGCGCAACGCAAAAGTGCAAGTAAATCAGCTGACATTGCGTTCGAACGTAAGCAATATAATGTGGCTATAGAAAGATACAAAAAAGCATACAAAAAATCTGGCAAGAAAAAAAATGAAGATGAACGAACACATATAACATACAGACTCGCTGAATGTTATAGAATCACAGATGCAACAAAACTTGCAGAAGCCCAGTACAAGAGATTGCTTCGCACAGAATTTCCCAAAGAGAACCCTATTATATATCTTCATTATGCCGACGTTTTAAAAAGAAACCAGAAATATGAAGCTGCCGCTGAATATTACACTATATATAACGAATTATTTCCTGAAGACCAAAGAGGTTTCGTTGCATTAGAAGATATGCAGCACATAGAAGAATGGATTGAATATCCATCAAAATATGAAGTGACGCGACTGAAGAAGATTAATTCAAAATCGGCAGAATACGGTGTAGCTTGGATTTCAAACAATTACAACGAAGTCATTTTATCATCAGCAAGAGAAGGCGGCATCATTAAAGAAATAGACGCCATTACCGGACAACATTTCGCTGATTTTTATATAGCCCGTCAAAACAAACAAGGAAACTGGGAAGAACCAGTCTTGGCTGACGAAGAAGGCATCAATTCTGAAGGAAGTGAAGGAACACCGTTCATCACCAAGAATTTCTCGACAATGTATTTCACACGTTGTCCTAATCACAAGAAAAGAGAATCTGGATGTCAGATCATGAAATCAACACGTTCGGGCAGCACATGGAGCGAGCCTGTGACTGTTGAGATAACATCCGTTGACAGCTTGGACGTTGTTGGTCACCCAACGCTTTCGAGCGATGAATTGAGATTGTTCTTCGCCTCAGAACGCAGAAACGGAATGGGCGGCAAAGACATCTGGATGTCAGAAAGAGAAAGCACATCTGAAAAATTCGGACGTCCAAGAAACTTAGGAGCAATCATCAATACAGAAGGTGATGAGTTATATCCATACATGAGAAACGACAGCACCTTATATTTCGCTTCTGACGGACATGGCGGAATGGGCGGACTCGACATCTACGTCACTACACTAGACTCATTAGGAGAATGGTCAGCTCCAGTAAACCTCAAATCACCAATAAATTCTATTGGCAATGATTATGGAATCACATTCCACCCTGCCGAAGAAAGAGGATTTTTCATCAGCAACAGAGACGTAAAAAACGGCCTTGACGACGATATTTATTACTTTATAGAACCACCTATCTTATTCACGATAAACGGAACTATCAAAAACCAAAGCAGCTTGCAATTCGTTGAAGGTGCCTCCGTTAGACTAAGCGGTTCTGACGGTTCAAATTATACGACAAACAGCAGTGAAAAAGGAAATTTCTTATTCACAAACTCACAAATAAAACTCGGCAACACATACATTCTTACAATTGAAAAGAAAAACTTCTTCAGTTTAACAGATACAATAAGCACTGTAGGACTTGAGTTCAGCAGAGATTTCAATGAAGAATACCAAATAAGCGTAATTCCAGACGCTCCTATAATATTGCCAGATATTCTATATGAATTATCAAAATGGGAGTTAAAGCCACAGTTTGAAGACTCACTCAGAGGTCTCATAGAATTATTGCAAGTCAACCCTAACATCACCATTGAATTAGGTTCACATACCGATAGTCGTGACACACACGAAAGAAATGATATTTTGTCACAAAGACGTGCACAATCTGTTTGCGATTATCTCGTAATCAGAGGTATCGACCCATTCCGTCTCACTGCTAAAGGCTATGGAGAGCGCATGCCTCGTAAATTATTGAAAGACTATACATATAACGGCTTTACAATTCCTGCTGGCACAACACTTACCGATGAATATATCAAAGGACTGCCTAATGATGAAACGAAGGAATTTGCTCATCAGCTAAACCGTAGATCTGAATTCAGAGTTATCAGCAAGGATTATATTCCTCGTGAAAATATCAACGACGATCAAATGGCGCGAGTAAGCACACGTCCTGAAGACAATATGATAAGCTTTGTCGTTGATAAGCAGGGATATTTGTCATTCAGCGCTATTGTCAATGCATATACAGAAAACATAACATACGATAAAGACTTCAGCTTTGGCGTGTCACAAAAGAAAGTCATGAAATTATTGAACGACGGCGTCATCACCAAAGACGACTTCATTGGAGACAATATCGAAAGAATCATTAAAATTGGCGAAGTGGCCGACCGTGCGCAATTCATTATCAAAGACATGTGGATTGCTAATCGTACAGTAAAAAATGTAAAAGTAACAGTATATAACAATTTGAGGACAGATTGGCTTATCGGTGAAAAGGTTCTCAAGGAATTTGGAGAATTCAACTTTGACACCGAAAGCATGAAACTCATATTTAATCAATAAAAGCTATGTCAGTAGAAAAGCGTTATCAACTTCGTGGTGTCTCTGCAGAGAAAGAAGACATTCACAATGCAATAAAGAATTTAGACAAAGGATTATATCCTAATGCATTCTGTAAAATCATACCTGACGTCATGGGTGGCGATGATGAATTCTGTAACATCATGCACGCCGACGGAGCAGGCACCAAGTCATCATTGGCATATCTCTATTGGAAAGAAACAGGCGACCTTTCTGTATGGTCAGGTATAGCACAAGATGCTATCGTCATGAACACCGATGACCTCTTATGTATTGGTGCAACAGACAAGATGCTTCTTTCATCAACAATTGGACGTAACAAGAACCTCATTCCTGGCGAAGTTATCTCAGCCATCATCAACGGCACAGAAGAATTCCTCGCTAAATTACGTTCACTCGGTTGCGGCATCTACCTCACTGGCGGCGAGACAGCCGACGTTGGCGACTTGGTACGTACAGTCATCGTTGACAGCACAGTGACAGCTCGCATGAGAAGAGACGAAGTAGTTGAAAACAATATCCAAGCAGGTGACGTAATCGTAGGTTTCGCTTCATCAGGACAAGCAACATACGAAACAAGCTACAACGGCGGCATGGGCAGCAACGGTCTCACATCAGCACGTCACGATGTTTTAGCTCACTACTTAGCAGAGAAATACGAAGAAAGCTTCGACCATTCAATTCCTGAAGACTTAATCTATTCAGGTCCACATACATTAACAGAACCAACAGAGATAGAAGGCGTTGACGTAGGCAAACTCATCCTCTCTCCTACCCGTACATATCTCCCATTGATGGTTCCAATCTTGAACAACTTCAGAAAACAGATCAACGGTATCATCCACTGCAGCGGCGGCGCACAAACGAAAGTGCTCCACTTCACCAACAGTCTCCATATCGTGAAAGACAATATGTTCAAACTTCCTCCACTCTTCAGAATGATTCAAGAGTCATCAGGAACAGACTGGAAAGAAATGTATAAGGTATTCAACATGGGTCACCGTCTTGAGATTTATACAAACGAGAAAGCTGCTGAAGAAATGATTCAAATAGCTAAAGAATTCAATATCGAAGCTCAGATTGTCGGTCACGTTGAAGCATCAGAAAAGAAACAACTTACTATCAAGAGCGAATTCGGCACATTCGAATATTAATAAATAACCTACCAAAGATGGAAATCATTGATAAGTTAGAAGATATAAAAACCAAATGGGAGACATTAGGTGAACAGCTCAACGACCCTGAGATTATTGGCGACATGAAACGTTTCGTCAAGATCAACAAGGACTACAAAGAGTTGGAACCTATCGTAGCTGCTTTCAAGGAATACAAGAACCTCTTGGCTAACATTGAAGAAGCCAAAGAAATCTTGAAGAACGAGAAAGACGATGATATGCGTGAGATGGCACAGGAAGAACTCACTGAATCGGAACAAAGACGTGAGACTATCGAAGAAGAGATTCGTGTCATGCTCATCCCTAAAGACCCTACAGACGACAAGAACGCCGTAATGGAAATACGTGCCGGCAGCGGTGGCGATGAAGCATCTATCTTCGCTGGCGACCTCTACAGAATGTATATCAGATACTGCGAGACAAAAGGCTGGAAGATAGAAGTCGTTGAACTCAACGAAGGCACAGCAGGCGGTTTCAAGGAAATAGTATTCAACGTTATCGGCGACGGCGCCTACGGACTCCTTAAATTCGAGTCGGGCGTTCACCGCGTTCAACGTGTACCTAAGACTGAGACTCAAGGCAGAATCCATACATCAGCAGCGTCGGTAGTAGTTCTCCCTGAAGCAGAAGAATTTGACGTGGAACTTAACGAGAAAGACATCCGCAAAGAGACATTCTGCGCATCAGGTCCTGGTGGTCAGTCGGTTAACACTACTTATTCTGCTGTCCGTCTGACACACATCCCTAGCGGCATCGTGGTTTCTTGCCAAGACGAAAAGTCTCAGATCAAGAACCTCGCTACAGCGATGAAAGTCTTGAGAACTCGTCTCTACGAACAAGAATACAACAAATACTTGGAAAGCATCGCTTCACAGAGAAAGACAATGGTATCTACAGGCGACCGCTCAGCTAAGATCAGAACGTACAACTATCCACAAGGACGCGTGACAGACCATCGTATCAACCTGACAATTTATAACTTGCAGGCTATCATCGACGGCGACATCAACGAGATAATAGAAAAACTCCAGATGGCTGAAAACGCTGAAAGACTTAAGGAAAATATATAATAGAAAACTGAAAGTTAAAAATTAAATTTGTTTAAGGTTTAAAGATTAAGGTTTAAGGTTGAATTATGATAAACTTTTAAACTTAAGACTATCAACTGAAAACTACTTTAAACTTTAAACCCTAAACTTTAAACTAAAAAAAAAACACCATGAACAAACAACAATTAGTAGAACAGATATTTGCAAAGAAGTCATTCCTTTGCGTTGGTTTAGACACCGACATCAACAAGATTCCTCAACATCTTTTAGAATGTGAAGATCCAGTCTTTGAATTCAACAAACAAATCATCGACGCAACAGCTCAATATACAGTAGCTTACAAACCTAACACTGCATTCTACGAAGTATATGGCGCTAAAGGCTGGGAAAGCTTGGACAAGACAATAAAATATATCAAGGCTAACTATCCAGAGATTTTCGTCATCGCTGACGCTAAGAGAGGCGACATCGGCAACACATCAGCAAACTACGCAAGAGCATTCTTCGAATCGATGAGCAGCGATGCTATCACAGTAGCTCCTTACATGGGATTAGATTCAGTAGAACCATTCTTAGGCTTTGAAGACAAATGGGTTATCTTGTTAGCACTCACTTCAAACAAAGGTTCAAAAGATTTCCAATACCTCAACATTGAAGGTCGTGAACTTTACAAAGAAGTTCTCGCTAAGTCAAGCACATGGGCAGACGACAGCAAGATGATGTACGTTGTTGGCGCAACACACCCTGAAGAATTAGGCGAAATCAGACAGATGTTGCCAAATCACTTCTTCTTGGTTCCAGGCGTTGGAGCACAAGGCGGCGACTTGGCAGCAGTAGCTAAATTCGGTCTCAACAAAGAATGTGGTTTATTAGTTAACTCATCAAGAGGTATCATCTACGCTTCAAAAGAACAAGACTTCGCAGAAAAAGCAGCTGAAGAAGCAAGAAAATTACAAGAACAAATGGCAGCGTTTTTGTAATTCATAATTCATAATGCATAATGCATAATTGTAGAGACGTATCAATGATTCCTATTAAAATAAACACACATTGAAACGTCTTTTCAATTAAAAAATCAAGGTTTAAGGTTGTAATGACTTTAAACCTTATTTTTTTTGTTTTAATTATAAAGAATCGAAATATTTATGTAAGTTTGTATCCTAAATATAATACATTATGCTATCCAAATTCAAGAAAATATTCCTTAACGAAAATGTCATATTATCAATAATTATTATCAATACATTGATAATATTCCTTACAGAATCAGGCATTAACAATTACATACTGATGCATTTCGATATTTTCATCACTATCTTTTTCATCATAGAGATGATAGTTAAAATCAGGAAATACAGCTTCAAGAAATTCTGGGAAAACGGATGGGACAGATTTGATTTTATCATAATACTTTTGTCCGTTCCTTCTATCACAACATTATTCATCAACTCGTCACTCTCCAATCTCTCTGTTATTCTGGCGCTGCGTCTTATTAGGATTTTCCGTATTTTCAGAGTTTTCAAGTTCTTCCCTAACATAAGCCAGATAACGAAAGGATTTGCCAGAGCCTTGAAACAATCGAGAGCGATATTGTTGGGTTTCATGATTATCATTTTCATTTCCGGTTTAATAAACTGCTGTCTGTATAAGAACGCAGCGCCGGAATTTTTCTCTACCCCGCTCCAATCAATCTATACCGTATTTAGAATATTCACATTAGAAGGATGGTACGAAATTCCCGACTCTATAGCTGCTGCTACAACTCCATTCATCGGAAAAATATCTCGCCTCTATTTCTGTCTTTTACTATGCGGCGGCGGAATCATAGGATTGTCGTTCATCAACTCTGTCTTCGTTGATGCTATGGCGGAAGATAATAACGACGATATTAAAGAACAACTTAATAGGATTGAGAAGAAGTTAGAGGAGATAGAGGGTTTAAGGGCTAAAGACTAAAGACTAAAGGCTAAAGGCTAAAGGCTAAAGACTAAAGTTTCTTGTTGTATTACAATAAAAAAGGCTAAAGGTCGTGAAAACCTTTAGCCTTTTGTCTTTAGACTTTCGTCATAAATCAATGTTGAATTGAGACTTTGCTCGTTGTCATTTCACCTTTATCATTTGTGATATTGATGAAATAGATTCCGTTTTGCATGTTATTAACATTGATATTCATTTCATTTGCGTCGCAGTCAATTGCTTTAACCATCTGACCTAAGGCATTGTAAACCTTGATTTGACTCATATTTACACCTTTCACAGTTATCATATCTTTTGCTGGGTTAGGATAAATATTATATGCAGATGCAATCACATCGTTAACAGATCCTGATGTCTTGACTGAAAGAATGCTGTAAGCGATGTCTTCGAATTCGCCGTTACCATCGACGACGATATTGCCGCCTTCGTCAAGGATTCTGTAATATCCGTCGCCGTCTTCGCCGCAGCAGATACCATTGCCATAGCTGTCATAAATAACGAATTTATAACAGTCTTCCATAACATTAACTGTGTAAGTATGTAATTCTGAGTTAGCGTTAGGCAAATAACTATAGGGACCGCCTGAAATCAAGACAGTATTGTCAGATGACAAGAACTCCCATGTTGTATGGTTGCCATATTTATCCTGCATGATTTCAATTGTAAATGTGACTTCATCCAAACAACCTGTGTCATATTCATCCCATTCGTCGCATTGTGCCATGACAGATTTAGTATAGTCATGAGATTGAGCGTTAGCCTCAACGATATTGAAATCTATTTCATTGTTGCCGAAAGGAATATCTAAAGTGATGTCGATACGTTCTGTTGCATCAGGAGCGATGTTGCCTTCCCATGAATGTTCAACGACATTACCGTTAGCTGTTTCGACTTCAAACTTCATTGATGTAAGTGCTGAAGAACCAACGTTCTTAACGTAGTTTTTGAATGTTCTTGAGTTAGCGCAGAATACACCTTCTTCCATTACGAGGTCAGAGATATAAGGTGACACTGCCATGCCTGTCGATTGTTCTTGTGATAATTTGTTAACATTCAAGATTGGACGTGTTGGCATGCCTTGGTACTTCTCAGTAACAAAAGCGATGAAGTAGATATTATCGAGGTCAACGGTCACGCCGTTAGGGTCGCCGATGATTTCTGGAATGCTATATTCGTATGTTTTCTTAACCAAAGAACCTTCTGTTGTTGGAGCTATTTCATCACCCCATGAAGAAGTAACTACATCGCGGAGGACGTGCATGTGGCAATACATATCATCGCCGAGGTCTTGAGCAGGATTGGTATGACCGTATGCTTGTTGACCAACGATGCTATCTTGCAACATAACGATAGTGAGATAGTTTGCTGACTCAGCGCTGTTCGCTGTGTAATAAACTTCTGTTGTGATATAAGCCTTGCGAGTGATAGGGTCGATTGTGACATGACCGCCTACATTACATTCAGCAGCGATTTGAAGTTGTTCAGCAGCAGCTGCTTCCCAGTAGCCTCTACCCAAAGCCTCTTCTGTTGAACGGTTCAAAACAGCAGCAGGATAACCGAGACCGCCTTGAACATCATCGTAAGGATCTGTGAAGACAGCGCTGATATCTGTATTGAAGTTAGGATATGTTGTCACTGCGAAATAACCTGAGTGGATGCCCATGCTCCATGCTCTTCCAGGATTGTCGTGTGTGATGCCATTAGAGATGATATGACCTGCTGGGCAGTTAGGACAGTTTCTTCCTGTGAACTCTTCGATGAGAAGGTTTCTGTTTTGTGGTGTTGTTGAAACATAATCTGCATTAACTTCACCGTTGTTGTCATCATCGTCGTCATCGTCTTCTCCGTCATCATTACCTTGGATTGACAAAAGTACTGAAGCTTCTGAACCGAAAGCGCCGTCGCCATCAACAAGGATGTTGCCTTTGCTATCTTTGATTTGATAGTAGCCTTCACCAAATTGGCAGCATATACCATTACCGATATTATCTTTAATAACGAACTTAACGCAGTCGCCGCTGTTGACAGTCGCTTTTTCAGTGTGTAATTGTGTTGCTGTTGAACCGCCTAGCAACATTGTGTAAGGACCGCCAGAAGCGATAACGCTGTAATCGGATGCAATGAGTTCCCAAGTAGTTTGGTTGCCATATTTATCTTGCATGATGTCGATTGTAAGTTCTTCTTTTTCGCCCTCGATTTGAACTTCAGTCCATTCTTCGCTATCGATTACTGTTTCTTTTGAAAATTCGAATGCTGTACCGTTTGCCTGAACTATTTTTACTTCCACGATATGCTCGCCAAAAGGAACGTTGAGATCTTTTTCAATTGAGAACAAACCATAAGAAGGAACATTACCATTCCAGTCGAATTCAACAGGTTGGGCATTGCCGACCTTAGCTTGCAACTTCATTGAAGTAAGAGTTTGCAAACCGCCGTTGACTAAATCTATCTTCATTGTCTTTGTTGTTGAACATGAGATAGATGTTGTTGGAGCGACGTTTGTAATATAAGGATACAAGTCTTCTTCTGAGCCTTGCATTGTATTCAATTCATTAACGTTAAGGATAGCACGTGTTGGTGTTCCTTGATATTTTTCAGAAACGTAAGCCAAGAAGATGATGTTATCGAGGTCAACAGCTACGCCGTTAGGAGAACCTATCGATTCAGGGATTTGGTACATATATTCTTTTGAGATCAAAGTACCTGCTGTTGTTGGAGAGATTTGGTCGCCCCAGTCAGCAGTGATTGCATCGCGGAGGATATGCATGTGGCAATATTGACCGCCTACATATTGATCAGGGTTTAAGCTGCCGCCTGACTGTGAGCCCCAGATACTATCTTGCAACATAACTATTGTGAGATAGTTTGTTGAAGAAGCGCTGTTTGATGTGTAATATACTTCAACGTTGATTTTTGCTGTACGTGTAAGAGGATTGATGATAGCTTGACCGCCAACGTTACATTCTGCTGTTTGAGAAAGTTGTTGGTTAGTCAATGACTCCCATGAACCACGGCCTTGAGCTTGAGCTGTTGAACGGTTAACGACACCTGAAGGGAAGCTTTGTACGCTGAAACCATTCATAATATTTGTGCTAACGTCTGTATTGAAGTTAGGATAAGAAGTTGGAGCGTAACCGCCAGCATGTACGTTGACAGCCCATACTCTACCAGGATTGTTATGAACTATATTGTTAGCTATAACATGACCATCAGGGCAGTATCCGCAGTTTCTTCCTGTGAATTCCTCAATGATAGCGTTTCTATTTTGAGGAGATGTAGAAACGAATTGCTGTGCATTAACTTGCAACAAGCAAGCTAAGACAGTCAACATTAAGAAAGTAAGTTTTTTCATTTGGTTTAGATTTATTATGAAAAAAAAGAGACGCTGCTAAGAAGCAACGTCTCATTATTTATTTAAGGAAATATCAATGTAAAACTGATACTTTTGTTGTTGTCATTTCACCATTATTGTCGATAACGTTGATGATGTACATGCCGTTTTGTAAAGCGCTAACGTCAACTCTAACTTCGTTGTCGTTTGCATTTACTGTTTCAACAACTTGACCTAAAGCGTTGTAGATAACTACTTGGCTCATGTTTTCGCCTTTAACTGTAAGAACGTCTTTTACAGGGTTAGGGAAGATATTTAAAGTTTCAACTGTTTCAATTTCTTCAACAGCTTCACCTGCACCGATTGACAACAAAGCTGAAGCTTCTGAACCGAAGTCACCGTCGCCGTCAACAATAACATTACCTTTGCTATCTTTGATTTGATAGTAACCTTCACCGAAGCTGCAGCAGATACCGTTACCTACGTTGTCTTTGATAACGAATTTAACGCAGTCGCCTTTGTTAACTGTAGCTTTTTCGATATGTAATTGTGTAGCAGCTGAACCGCCAACTAACATTGTGTAAGGACCACCTTCAGCGATAACTGAATTGTCTGAAGCAAGAAGTTGCCATGTGATTTGGTTACCGTATTTATCTTGCATGATTTCGATTGAGAGTTCTTCTGTTTCACCTTCGATAGCAACATTTGCCCATTCTTCGCTCTTGATTGTAGCTTCTTTAGCAAATTCGTATGCTGTACCGTTAGCTTCAACGATCTTAACTTCAACATCGTGTGAACCGAAAGGAACTTCAACGTCAAATTCAACTGATGATAATTCGTATGAAGGGATGTTACCTTCCCAAACATATTCTGTAGCTGCGCCGCCATCGACTTTAGCTTCGAATTTCATTGATGTGATGTCTTGTAAACCACCGTTAGCAACATCTACTTTGAGAGTTTTTGTTGTTGAACATGAGATAGCTGATGCTGGAGCTACGTTAACAACGTATGGGAACAATTGTTCTTCTGTACCTTGCATTGTGAATAATTCGTTTACGTTGAGAACAGGACGGTATGTTGAGCCTTGTTGTTTTTCTTCTACGAATGCTAAGAATGAGATATTGTCGATGTCAACTTCAACACCGTTTGGTGAACCGATTGAAGCTGGGATTTCATAGATATATTCTTTTGTGATTAATGTACCTGCTGTTGTTGGTGCAATTTCATCACCCCAGTCAGCTGTGATAGCATCGCGGAGGATGTGCATGTGGCAGTAGTTGCCACCTACATATTGTTCAGGGTTTGTGTTGCCACCTGATTGTGAACCCCAGATACTGTCTTGCAACATATAGATTGTGAGGTAGTTGTTAGCCTCTGCGCTATTAGCTGTGTAATAAACTTCAACAGTGATCTTTGCTGTACGTGTTACAGGGTTGATGATAGCTTGACCAGCAACGTTACATTCAGCAGCTTGTGAAAGTTGTTGTGTTGTTAATGATTGCCATGAGCCACGGCCTTGAGCTTGTGCTGTTGAACGGTTAACAACGCCAGCTGGGAAACCTGTTACTTGGAAACCGTTGCAGATTGTTGTACTAACGCCTGTGTTGAAGTTAGGGTATGAAGTTGGAGCGTATCCACCTGCGTGAACGTTAACTGCCCATACTCTACCTGGGTTAGCCTTTACGATTGAGTTAGCGATAACGTGACCGTCTGGACAGTAACCGCAGTTTCTTCCTGTAAATTCTTCGATCATTGCGTTTCTATTTTGAGCTTCTGTAGAAACGAATTGTTGTGCATTAACTTGAAGTAAGCAAGCTAACACTGCACACATTAAGAAAGTAAATTTTTTCATTTGATTAAATTTTTAATTTAGATTTATTAATTTCGATATATCTCTATTTATTGTGGCGCAAAAATACACTTTTAATCACAAATAATCAATAGTTAAGGGATATTTTTTTTAGTTTTTTTAACAAAAAAAAGCGTCGTTAAACGACGCTTTTTACAATTTATGAAATTTCAATATAATCTTAGATTATATACCTTCTACCATTGTAATCCAACCGTATTCATCTGGTTCTGTACCGCATTGGATACCACGGAGTTTATTGTATAATTTTTCGCTTTGTGGACCTGGTTTGCCATCGCCGAATACGTATGACTTGTTGTTTTCGAGGTCATCGATGCGTGAGATTGGGCTGATAACAGCTGCTGTACCGCAAGCGCCAGCTTCTTCAAATGTAGCGAGTTCGTCAACGTGGATAGGACGACGTTCTACTTTCAGACCCCTTTTTTCTGCCAAGAACATCAAGCTCTTATTTGTGATTGAAGGGAGGATTGATGTTGATAATGGAGTGATGTATGTGTTGTCTTTAATAGCGAAGAAGTTAGCTGCACCAGCTTCGTCGATATAACATTTTTCTTTTGCATCGAGATAGAATTCGCAAGCGTATTTACCGCCTTGGCAAGCTTCTGTGTGAGGACGCATACTTGCTGCGTAGTTGCCACCGACTTTGAAAGTACCTGTTCCGAGAGGAGCAGCGCGGTCATATTTACGTGTGATAACGTATGGGTTAGCTTGGAAACCACCTTTAAAGTAAGGACCTACTGGTGTTGCAAATACTAAGAATAAATATTCATCAGCTGGGCTAACACCAACGCGGATGCCTGTACCAATAACTAATGGACGGAGATATAATGAAGCGCCACTGCCGTATGGAGGAATGAAGTCAGCATTGAGTTGAACACATTTCTTCATAGCTTCTTCGAACTTCTCGATTGGGAATTTTGGCATCATGATACCGTCGCATGATGATTGCAAACGTTTTGCGTTTTCTTCCAAACGGAAAATACGAACTTTACCGTCTTCGCCACGGAAAGCCTTCAAACCTTCAAAAGCTTCTTGTCCATAGTGCAAACATGTTGCAGCCATGTGGATGTTTATTGTTGTTTCTGAGCTTACTTCAATTTCACCCCATTGTCCGTTTCTGTAGTAGCAACGAACATTGTAATTAGTTGGTAAATAACCAAATGGAAGTGTTGACCATTCAATGTTTTGCATGATATTTATTTTTTTAATGTTTAATACTTATTGTTTCTTTCAAGTCCACGAAGATAAACATTTTTATTTATATGGAAAGAGTTTTTTTAATTTATTTTTTTGCTCCGAGTCACGAGCTGCGAGATGTGCATTTTGACACATATTATCAAAAAGACTTCAGCCATTAGTCTTTAAACTTTTGTCTTTCTTTGGGCGTTACGGCTCCGCCTACAGCTCCGCCGTCGGGCTTTCCGCTATATCTTTGCTCGCTCCGTTATCACTCCGCTCGCAAAGGATGCCGCTCCAATCCCTAACGCTTTGGAGGCTCCTAAACTAAAGCTGTTGGCTTTTGAACTTTGGTAGTTCAACGGCCTTAGCTCAAAAGCCTTAGTCCCAAAACACCTTCTCCAAATAATGTCTCTCTATTCCGTATTGTCTCTTCAGATCTTCTATCTGTCTCAAAATCGATTCCTTATCGACAGGAGCATCGCTTTTTCTTCCTACCAACAATATGTTCTTTGGAGTATGTTCCATCTCGATGAACTCCATAACCTGTGTCTTGTAACCGTAATATTCCATTATCAAGGCTCGTATCGCATCAGTAATCATCACAGCCTGACGTTCCAAGAAAATGCCGTAACGTGTGATTGGGTCAACGACTTTAGATTTCTCCATTTCCTGACGGATTTGCTTGTGGCAACAAGGAGCGCAGATAATCAACTTAGCGCCAGATTTTATACCTTTTATAATAGCATCATCGGTGGCAGTGTTGCAAGCATGAAGAGCGATGAGGACATCTAAAGTCGCAGAGTCGCAGAGTCGCAGAGTCGCAGAGTCATCTATACTTTGTGTCTCTATGTCTTTGCGTCTTTGCGTAACATAATCCTCAATACTGCTTTCCACAAAACGGAAATCTTTCAAATTCGATTCTTTTATTATCTCATTGATTTTCACGACTAAGTCAGGACGTATCTCCACACCTTCCATCATGATGTCGTATTTGCATTTCTGTGTAAGATATTCATATAAGGCAAAAGTGAGATAACCCTTCCCTGCTCCCATGTCGGCGATGCGAATCTTGCCATCGAACTTCACGTTCTTCATCACGCCGTCAACGATCTCAACATATTTGCAAATCTGCTTAAACTTATGCTGCATATCAGCAGTGACCTTGCCTTCGCGTGTTGTCAGACCTAGTTTAAACCACCAAGGATTATCCGTATTTATCAGACGATTCTTGACTTTGTCGTGCTGCACGTTCTGTTCTCTCTGTTCCTTGACAGCCTTGCACATGACAGTAGCCTTGCCTTTCTTGCTCACGAGAAGAGTGACGTCTTCAGTAAGAGTGAACAGCGAAGCATTGAGGAATATTCCAGAAAGCAATTCCGTGATTACCTCAAGAGTCTGCTCAGCGTCATAGTTCTTGGTCTCGTCTCTTCTTTCGTAACGATATGTGAAAGAATACATCTTCTCGTTTTTGAGAATGATAGGTCTCACATAGACGTTACGAAGAGATGCTAAGTTGCTGAGTTGCTGAGATGCTGAGTTATCATTCTCAGTCTCTTCAACTTTTGCCATTAGACTTTTGCCATTTGGCTTTGATAAAGTCAGTTTTACAAATAAACCTTCTTTTAATGATGATTGTAGTTTATCTATGAAATTCTGCATAATTCGATTTTTTTTGTCAACGGACAACAGACTTTGTCCGAATTTTATTATGTTACTATCAAATCTTTTGTCTTTAGCCATTCGTCATCAATAGTTCATTCCAAAATACCATAACGGAATTACATTGGCATGTCCTATTTCTATATCATCTTTTACTACGAATGAATTCGGAACATCTGATATTTGTTTTTGCTTCTTATTTTTTCCTCCTATTTCAAATGTATATTTACCTATGACGAAATCAGCTTTTTTTGAAGATATCACGCCATTCATCACTCGCATCTGATTATAAAAAAACGTTTCTCTAATATTACCAACATCAGGGTTACCTCCAGACAAAACATTCATCAAATTAGGATTATCGACATATACTTTTTCAATTTTACCCAAACCTCTTAGACCTCCAGTTTCATCTCTCAACATTCCTATCATTCCTGCCTTTTCCATATACACCAAATAATCAGAGATATTATTTTTACTTACACCTATTTCAGATGCCAGACTTTCTGCATTAGGTTTATATGGAGCCAATTGAGATATCACAACCAACATTCTTTTCAACTTCCTAGCAGTTGAAGCCTTCATATCTGCATATTGCGGTATATCCATCCCAATAGTTTGATTTATGATATTTTCCATACGAATTTCAAAACCATCTTCTTTAGAAAAAGGATAGTAACCTGTTTTCAGATATTCATGGAAAAGTGGCAACGGATGTTCTAAATCTTTAAGTTCAATCTTATGCTCAAGTATATAGGGTAAGTCAAACAATGGCACATTTATGCCATAGAACAATCCCAAATACTCACGGAACGACAATCCTTGCATTGAATACATCAGTGCCCTTCTGCTCAAATCAGCCTCGCCTTCCATTATATCCAAAACCGAAGAACCTGTAAAAACTATTTTCAAATTAGGATAAACATCATACGCTTGTTTCAATTCTCTTGACCATGTCTTATACTTATGAACTTCGTCAATAAAAAGACGAGTTCCACCATATTTCACGAAATCGTCAACGAGTTCTATCAAACTATGGTTTGTAAAATATATATGGTCTGCTGAAACATATAGATATTCCTTGTCATTTCCATGTTCTTTGATATATTGCAACAACATGGTTGACTTTCCGATGCCACGAGGTCCGACCACACCAACAAGTCTATTGTCCCACGCTATTTTATCGTACATGTAACGCTTAAACTTTAAAGGAGTCTGTTTAAGCATCGAGTCCATGTAAGAATATAGAGATATATCTACCATAACTTATTTTTTTGCAAATATACAAAAAATCCCTCAATGAGTGCTTGATTTTAATATTTTCGTCACTCAATGAGGGAAATTCGGTTTTATTTATTTATGTAGTTTATAGACTGCTGATATATTTCTTAAATATTGTCATCATTTCATCCAAGCCTGAAGTGCTTTTATATGCATTTGCGCTTATGTATGCTAACATAGCATATACATCGTTATCAAATATTGTAAAGCCAACACCTACGGCCATTGTAGCCTCAGAGATAGATAATGCATTTATGTAATATAAATAATCCTCATCTGATTCTATATATTTATATCTTTCATCAACGTATGTCACAAGCTCTTCGATATCTGATGAATCAGTATCCACTAATACAGAGTATGCCACCACCTTTTCATTTTCAAACATAACCAACAAATAAGGAGCCTTTGCTGAATAGTCTGTATAAAAATAATAATCTTCATCGACAAAATCTGGCACTCCATATTTACTCAATATTGAATTTTCAGATTCGCCCAAAGAAATATTTGGTTCTGGGAACATATTACTTACCGGTATAACGTCAATTTCAACATTTGCGACATCACCGTTTTCGTTTGTCAAAGTAACATTAGCTTTACCCACATAATTTGCAGTTACTAAACCTTGTGCATTGACTTCTGCATGGTAATTATCGTTGGAACTGTATGTTATTATTGATTCTGCTTCCGCATCAATTTGATGGGTTTCATCATGATACAAACGGACATAAGAACCATTTTTAACATTCAAATAATCTCTCTTGCATGACATCATGCCAAGAACACAAACCATTAATACTACAACAATTTTTTTCATTTTTTAAAGTTTTAATTAGGTGGTTCAATATTTTTACTTCATTAAAAAAACAGACGAACCACATTATATCTGTTTTTAATGACTATACGACTTTGCAAATATCATAATTATTTCACACAATTCCTAACTATTTTCTTATTTTTTTCTTATTTTTTTATTTAAGTGTAAAAATTTAAAACAGATACATTCTATTGAAACTATTTTATATCTTAATTAACTTACCTCCAATGCGTTAGGGATTGGAGCGGCATCCTTTGCGAGCGGAGTGATAACGGAGCAAGCAAAGATATAGCGGAAAGCCCGACGGCAGAGCCGGAACGCCCAAAGAAATTGACTAATGACAAAAGTCAAAAGACAAATGACTAAAGTTTTGTTGTTAAAATTTAGAATAGCTTTAAAGTGTAAAAGGCAGATTTTAGTGTATATTGGTTTCAAAAAACCTTAGACTTTGGTCTTTAGCCTTTAGACATTTAAAAAGTCATTTTGTCAGTGTCATTTTCGTGGCATATTGTTTGACATCGCGAGTGTCAGAAAAAATAATAATAACTTTAAAAATATACAGATATGCAAACAGGTTCAATAGGTGTAAAAACGGAAAACATTTTTCCTGTAATCAAGAAGTTCTTATATTCTGAAAATGAAATATTTTTGCGTGAAATCGTAAGTAACGCAGTCGATGCTACAAACAAACTCAAGACTCTCGCTTCAGCAGGAGAATTTAAAGGTGAACTCGGCGACCTCACCATAAAAGTCGAGATTGACAAACAAAAGAAGACATTGACAATCCGCGACAACGGCATCGGCATGACAAGCGCTGAAGTCGATAAATACATCAACCAAATAGCTTTCTCAGGAGCGACAGAGTTCGTAGAGAAGTTCAAGACACAAAGCGAAGCAGAAGCAGCTAACATCATAGGTCACTTCGGATTAGGATTCTACTCATCATTCATGGTGTCAAACAAAGTGGCTCTCATCAGCAAGTCATTCAGACAGACAGAAGAAGAAAAAGGCGTTATGTGGGAATGCGACGGCAGCCCAGAATACACAATGAACGAGATACCAAAAGGCTCACGAGGAACAGACGTCATCCTCTATATCTCCGACGACTGCGCCGACTTCCTCGAAGAAGGCAAAATCCGCGAGTTGCTGAACAAATACTGCAAGTTCTTGTCAGTGCCAATCCAATTCGGAACAAAGAAGGTTGAAGAAATCATCGAAGGCGAAAATGACGAAGACGGCAAACCAAAGACACAGTCAGTAGAGAAACCTTGGATCATCAACGACGTTGCTCCTCTTTGGAAGAAGTCACCATCATCAATAGAAGACAAGGAATACGACGACTTCTATCATGTCTTATATCCAATGAACTTCGAGACACCGTTGTTCCACATCCACCTCAACGTCGATTATCCTTTCAACTTGACAGGTATCTTATACTTCCCAAAAATCAAGAACAGATACGAATTCCAACGTAACAAGATACAACTCTATTGCAACGAAGTATTTGTAACAGATTCTGTTGACGGCATCTTGCCAGAGTTCTTAACAATGCTCCACGGCGTAATCGACTCACCAGATATCCCATTGAACGTAAGCCGTTCATTCTTGCAAAACGACCAGAACGTCAAGAAGATTTCAGGTTATATCACAAAGAAAGTCGCTGAAAAACTTGAAGAGCTCTTCAAGAAAGACCGCGCTGAATATGAAAAGAAATGGGACGACATCAGCGTATTTATCGAATACGGCATGATAGCAGATCCTAAGTTTTTCGAGAGAGCAGAAAAATTCATGCTCGTAAAAGACACCGACGGCATCTACTATACATTAGAAGAATACAAGAAGCATATCGAAGAAAACCAGAAGAATAAAGACAACAGACTCGTTTATCTATATGCGACAAACGCTGACGAGCAATACAGCAACATCGAAAATGCAAAGAGCAAAGGTTACAGCGTCCTTATGTTAGACGGCATCCTCGACTCTCATTTCATCAGCACATTAGAACAAAAATACGGCGACTGTTCTTTTGCTCGCGTTGACTCAGCATCTATCGACAAACTCATCGAGAAAGATGAAGATTCTAAAGAGTCAAAACTCAACGACGAACAAAAAGAAAACATCAAGAAAGAATTTGAAAACATCATCGACAAAGTTTCTTTCAACATTGAATTCAGCAACTTAGGCGAAGATGACGCTCCTGTAGAAGTCATCCAGAATGAGTTCATGCGTCGTATGAAAGAGATGAGCGCCATGGGCGGCGGCATGCAGATGTGGGGCTCAATGCCAGACAGCTACACTCTCATGCTCAACGCCAACAGCCCAGTGATTGCAGGTCTGTTAGACAAGAACGAAGAAGAACAAAAGAACACAATCAAACACTTATACGACTTGGCACGTCTTTCAAAAAACCTCCTCAAAGGCAAGGATTTGAATGAGTTTATCAAGAACAGTTTTGAAGTAATGAAGTGATATAGTGATGAAGTAATGTAGTAATGTAGTGATGTAGTGATGAAGTAATAAAAAATTACTACATTACTCAATTACTACATTACTAACAAAAAGGAGAAAATATGAAAAATAAAAACACCATTATTTTAATCGTTGGCGTTGTTGCTTTGATTACCTTTTGGTTTATAGGCAAATACAACGGTCTGGTCAACAAGGAAGAGAATGTTAATTCAAAATGGGCTCAGGTTGAGAACGTTTATCAACGTCGTGCCGACCTCATCCCTAATCTTGTAGCAACAGTGAAAGGCTACGCAGAACACGAGCAACAAGTTTTGACTGACGTAGTAGCAGCACGTGCCAAAGCGACATCTGTCAACTTCAATGCCGACAATATGACAGAAGAAAACATCAAGGCATTCCAGGCAGCGCAAGATCAGTTGTCAGGCGCATTGTCGAGACTTTTGGTCACAGTGGAGAAATATCCTGACTTGAAAGCGAACCAGAACTTCAAAGAGTTACAGGCGCAGCTTGAAGGAACAGAGAACCGTATCTCAGTGGAACGCAAGAACTTCAACGACGCAGTGAAAGAATACAACACTGGCTTACGCAGATTCCCAACCAACATCGTTGCCAATATGTTCGGTTTCGACAAAAAAGCATATTTTGATGCAGCGGCTGGTTCTGAAGTCGCTCCTAAAGTTGAGTTTTAAAAATTTAAAAAAATAAACATAATGACATCAAGAACATTCTTTTCGAAGGAAGAGCAGCACGACATTGTCGCTGCCATCAAGGAAGCGGAGCTCAACACCTCCGGCGAAATAAGAGTGCATATTGAGAATCATTGCAAAGAAGATACTCTGGAGCGCGCGGCAGAAGTGTTTTACGATTTAAAGATGGATCGTACTGCCGCGCGCAACGGCATCTTGTTCTACCTCGCCGTAAAAGACCATAAATTCGCCATCATAGGCGATGAAGGCATCAACAAAAAGGTGGAACATGACTTCTGGAACGACATCAAAGACGAGATGACAACCAAGTTCAAAGAGAACAGATTCGCTGAAGGCCTCATCGCTGGAATATTGAAATGCGGCGAGAAACTCAAGACTTATTTCCCTTATCAAAACGATGACGTAAACGAACTTAGTGATGAGATTTCTTTTAGTTAGGAATTAGGAATGTGGAATTAGGAATTAAGATGTAAAAACGTTTCAAATTACACCATAAAAATGAACAATACGTAATTGAAGCGGCTATTATATTAGGAAATAATAATTTAGGGGACTTCTATAAATTCCCCGTTTAAATAATTTTTGACAGTAACAATTAAAACTTTTGCATGCTTTATGTTTTTTCTTGGAATCTTTTCGCCTTTCTTTCAATCACATAGCTCGCTATGTTCTTTCAAGAAAAACAAAA
>JAFYNK010000094.1 GCA_017548125.1 Bacteroidales bacterium
CATGCTTTATGTTTTTTCTTGGAATCTTTTCGTCTTTCTTTCAATCACATAGCTCGCTATGTTCTTTCAAGAAAAACAAAAATCTTCTCAAAGAAAAATTCATAAATCATTTGCAAAGCAATTTATAGAAATCCCCTAAAATTATGAATTCTATTTATTTACCCATCTTTTCAAATGAAGAAGAAAAGAAGAAGATGAAAATCGAAGAGTTATCATTTGACTTTGCTAAAAGGATAGTTTTTCTTCGTAAACATCTGACAACAACTTCTGACAATAAGGAATTTGTTATTTCAAAACAAATTTTAAGATCAGGTACAAGTATTGGAGCAAATATAGCTGAAGCAGAGCATCCACAATCGACTGCTGATTATTTAAATAAAGTAAGCATTGCCTTAAAAGAAGCTAACGAAACAAAATTTTGGTTGTTATTATTGAGGGACTGTAACTATATCTCCGAAAAAGAATCCGAATCATTATTATCAGACTGCTATAGAATTATTAAAATATTAGTCACTATTGTCGGTAAAATAAAATCAAAAATAAAAAATTAACCTCAGTTCCTCAACTCCTCAGTTCCTCAACTCCTCAGTTCCTCAATTCCTCAGTTCCTCAATTCCTCAATTCCCAATCAATACTCTACATTTTCCAAAAAGAGCGCATGCGCTGGCATTGAGGTTCCTGCGGAGCAGCGGTTTTTGTTTTCTATCACGTCGCGGAACTGTTGCAGTGTAAGTTTGCCTCTTCCCACTTCGAGTAAGGTACCGACAACAGCGCGCACCATGTTTCTCAAAAACCTGTCGGCTTTGATTTCAAACACTAGAAGGTCTTTTTCCTCAAAGAAACGAGCTGCCATTATCTTGCAGTTATTAGTCTTGACCTGTGTATGCAATTTCGAGAAACTCGTGAAATCGGTGTATTCAAATAATATATCGGCAGCCTTTTGCATCAGTTCGACATCAAGTTTTCCGTAATAATAATATGCATCCTGTGTATGGAAAGGATTTTTGTATTGAGAGATATAATAATGATAAGTCCTTGATTTAGCATCGAAGCGAGCGTGAAATTCCGCATCCACTTCCCAGCATTTAAACACCACGATATCTTCTGGCAAGAATATATTGAGACGATGAACGAACGACTCGCAGTCGGCTATCGTCTTTTCCGTATCGAAATGAGCGTAGAAGTTGCGTGCATGGACGCCGGTATCGGTACGTCCGCAGCCTGTAATGCTAATCTTCTCTCCTATCTTCAAACTGACACATTTTTCCAACTCTTCTTGAACAGAGACAGCGTCCGGCTGAATCTGCCAGCCATGATAACGAGTTCCGTTGTAAGCCAAATGCAAGAAATACCTTTTCATAATTCATAATTCACAATTCATAATGCATAATTATATTTTGACACAAAAATAATAAAAATAATGTTGCTTTTTAGAAAATTATCGTATAACTTTGTAACGACAAAATATTTATTAACCAAATATTTATTGCCATGTCGATATATCTATTAGCAGATGATGTTTTTGATTTTCCGTCTGCGAACCTTGCCACCAAAGACGGTCTTCTTGCCATAGGCGGAGACTTGTCGCCTGAGAGACTCATCATCGCCTATTCATCAGGCATTTTCCCTTGGTATTCGGAAGGCGAGCCTTTGCTATGGTGGTCGCTCGACCCTCGTATGGTAATGAAACCTACGGAACTAAAGATAACGAAATCGTTAAGAAAGATGATTGATTCCAACAGATATTCATGTTCCATCGACACCAATTTCGACAAGGTCATTGAGATGTGTGCCAGCGTCGAGAGGAAAGACCAGGACGGAACGTGGATCTGTTCCGACATGATAGCCGCCTACAAGGAGCTGCATCGCATTGGTTTCGCTCATTCCGTTGAGACTTATTGCGACAACGAATTGATTGGTGGTTTGTATGGCGTTTCTATTGGCAGCGTCTTCTGCGGCGAGTCGATGTTCCACACCAAGACCGACGCTTCCAAAGTAGCCTTGAATCATCTGTGCGAGTTTTTAATCAGGAACAACTTCGACATCATCGACGTTCAGCAAGACACGCCTCATTTCAGGAGAATGGGAGCCTACACAATTCCCAGAAAAGATTTCTTGAAATTATTGAAGACATACGTCAAACATCCTTCATTGGTCGGCAACTGGGGCGACGGCACAGCAACATGGAAACAGGTAGTGATTAGTTAGGAGTGAAAAAAAACCGTTAGCTAATAGGCACTAATACAACCAATAGCAAACGGTTCTTCATCAATTATTCATTCATCAGAACTACTCCATAACAGCACGTATGCTCAGACCATCATACCGCCATGTGTCTTCTAGCTCTTTTCTATAAGGTGAATAATATATATTATAAGCAACACCATTCCATCGAGAAGAAGGAGTTGATGTCCAATATTCCAATTCCACCCCACCTATATTATAATTTTTATTACCATATTCAATACAGCCAGCAGCAGGAAGGAAGATGTAATTGCCATTAGGTCCTGTCACCTTATAACCTTTCACACCGTTTAGTTTAGTTTCTTCCCACTTACACTTACCCAACAACTCATGCATCTCAACCATTGTCGGCATTCGCCAGTCGCCGCCCCAGTTGGCTGTGGCTGCATCATACTTAACATTACCTGAAATATCACCCATGGTCTTGCAATACGTCAGACTATTTTTTTCCGTATATCTACGCTTAGGCATTGTCTCACCCCATGCGAAATAATCACCATATTGTTCTGGAGCATTTGCACCCACATTGTATGTCGCCCATTTAACGCTTAAACCCAGGTCAACAAATTGACGGCCATTTGTCTTACGAAGTATTAGCTCCATATTTACAACACCAGAACAATGTTGATCAACCAATATATTCTGTGTTTGAAGACCTTCCTTGTGATCTACCTTGACAACATGTGTACCGTATGCCAAAAGTATTTTCAATGGTGAATTACCAGCATAGCTTCCATCAACATATACCTTAGCGCCATTATAGTTGGTATTTATAGTAATTTCTTTATAGTATTTCCAGTCCTGCACCTGTTCTATTGTCAAACATTCATCCCTCTTTACCGTAATAGATTTAGTCTTGGTTGGGAAACCAATTTTCATAAGTTTTAATTCATATTCACCTGTTTTAATTTTAGGTATAAGCAATGGTGTTGTACCATAGTGTTTGCCATTTATATACACATCTGCTCCCTCTAGAACATTTTTCACTTCAATGCTTCCACAAGCATCAATAACAGGACGCACAGGAATACCATATTCTCTATTTTCTTCATCAACATAGCTATCTTTATTCAATACATACGCATCTCCATTAAAATAATCATCAGTTGTAGAAGTCCAAAATAATATATTCCTACCTTGGACATATCTTCCAGAAATATAACCTGTTTTCGGTATAAATATACTATTGCCATTAGGTCCTGTCACTTTATAACCTTTCACATCGTTTAAAAAAACCTCTTCCCAATTACATTTAGCATACAGTTCTATCTTCTCAGTTCTTGTTGGCATTCTCCATATTCCACCCCAGTTAGCCGTAGCGGCGTCATATTGTGCATTTCCTGAGATATCAGTCATTTTTTTACCACAAGTCTTGCTATTTTCCTTCGAATATTCCTCTTTTGTCTCAGTCTCTCCCCAAGCATAATAGCCACCAGATTCTTCAGGAATATTGGCACCCACATTACAAGTTGCCCACATGACGCTTAGTCCTAAGTCAACGTATTCGTGTCCGTTATATTCATTCCATTTGACATCAACTACATTTACATTTTTATTTACATTACTTAAATTAATTCTTTTCAAGAGCGTCTTGCCATCACGTTCTATCTTAAGGTCATGATAGTCGTACGACACATTGACTTTCACGGGGCTAAGGCCAACATATTTACCGTCAACATAAACTTTATCGCCGTTTATTTCTGTTTTTATGACCACATCCTTTCCAGACTGGAGTTTCTCATTCAAGTTCAAGGTCTCGCCTTCTTTTATCGTTATCGTCTTTGTAATGGTAGCGCAGCCTTGTTTTTCCAACTTCAAGGTATGTGTTCCTATCAAAATAGGATCTATATATATAGGTGTCTGTCCGTAATTCTTTTCATCTATATAGACCGTTGCGCCAGATGGCGAGCTGCTGACGTTCAACATACCGTTTATCGCAACAGGAGTACCGAACAGCACATTTGTCTTTTTGCCAGCAACAAGTTCTATTGTTTTTTGCTCCGTCCTATAATTTGCCTTTCTCATCTCTACGACATGATTACCTTCAATGAGTTTTCCTGTCCAGTTGCCTTTTGACTTATACTCATCATCAATATACACCTCAGAAGAATTGTCTGCCACCGACACTGTCACATCAACAAAGACCGACAACATCTCCATATCAGCTCTTGTCGTTTCTTTATCATATACATCCACCGTTTTTTCTGTTGTCTTAAACTGGTCTTTAACTACTTTCACTTTATATTTACCGACGGACATTTTATCCGACTTATACGGTGTTTCTCCCACCAGATTTTCATCGATATATACTTTTGCACCAGTCTCTTTACCTGTAGTGACATAAACGAATCCATACTCTGGTACCAAACTTAAGTCCAAGACTTTTTCCTCATTTGTTATGGTAAGACTTCCTGATTCTGTATGAAACAGATTGCACTTCACTTTCCAGGTATGAGTTGAACCAACAGCAAGTTGTTTATGCACAAATTGTTTTCCAGCATATTCATTGTCGATAAATATTTCTGCATCTGGCTGATCCGTCTTAATGATAAGATACGCATTTTCTGAAACAGAAGACATCGGCACATACTGCAGCACCATCTCATATACGCAATAGTCACATAATCTTTCTGGCAAGAGATATTTACATGTTCCGTAGTCTGGATGTTTTATATTGACGAAAGTAGCGGCTTCGGCTGAGATGTAAATCCACATCTGGCCTGTCTTTGGCACTTTTCTTATCTGCGTTTCTCTATTACCGTTAAACAAAAGCTTCATTCTTTCTTGTTCCGGAATATTCTCCGTAGAAATCTTTATCAAAGCCATCGGCATCTCGTTGTCATCTTTATACTCTTCCGTATCTTCAATAACGCCGCCATGGACATGCTTAAAACTTCCTTCTTTCACTTGAAGCTGAGAGAAAGCGTTTAATGAAATCAATGCAAATAACACAAATAAAATTCTCTTCATAACCATATTATTTATTTTTTATTCCAAATCCTTCAAATTAACGAGTTCGTTTATATCAACCTTTTCAGGCTGCCATGCTCTCACATGAATTACAGGACGCTGCTTGTCTCGAAGGTCAACCATAAGGAAAAGATAGCCGACATCGCCATAAGTCGTTGAATGATATTCTTGCAGAAGTCGTACGCCGAAGATGTCTTCTCCATTAATTTTACTTTCATCATTTGAATACATCTGACGCTTGAAGTCAGTCTCTGTAAACCTTATATTGATATATTCCTGCGACTTGAACACTCTAGACAATCTTTCGAAATAAGCGTTCTTATTCATTCTGAGCAGCTGTATTTCATTTTCAGAAAGGTTAAATTTCTTTATGTCTTTCACCTCGTCGTTATTTTTTTTAAGGACATGTCCTACGATAATGAGGGCGTCGTCGGAGAATATGCTTTCGAGATAATCGTAACGTTTAAGAGCATAGGCAGTCTGATAATCTTCCAAGAAGCTTATGAGTGAGAGCCTGCAATTATTATCCCATCTGTTTTTACTTGCTATATCATTTTCTGCCACGGAAGACAGACGAAATGCCAGAGATGTTATGAGTTTGGTTTTGCTATCGAATCGGAACACCACTTCTCTGATGAAGGAAGCGTAATTCTTATACTCGAACTTAAGGTCTATATCACGGCATATAGTTGTATTTTCGTATGTAATAAATTCATACTGCTGATTTCCAACGACAGAAATATTAGCATCTCTGACCAAGGTATCGAGCATAGCGTACGATTCTGTCGTAAAATATTTCTTCACGGAAAGATAATTTTTATCACGGAAAGCCTTTTCTAATTCCAGCATAACTTTAAGATAATACTTCTCACTTTCATTCAAAGCATTAGGATTTGCTGCTGGCGGATTATTATTTCCTTTAAAATATTGAACATAAGGAGTTATGTTAATTTCTCTTTTTGTATTTTCCTTTAAAATTATTTTATCCATAACATTAACTACATTATGAATTTCCGGATGAGCTATCATTTCATGAGAGAAGTCATATTCAATTTTAATGTCAAAATCTCTCATTCCCTTGTCTCTCAGCTGCACTTCAGCCTTGCCGTTGTTAGCCATCGTCCTAATGTAATCGTCGCCGTTATAATATCTGAACTGCAATCCTGAGACGTCGTTATCGTCAGCTCTTACATTAAGAATCACAGAGACACCTTCTTCATTAAATTCACCGGGGTTGTTTTTCGACACTGAGAAGGTGAAAGAATCCAGCACTTCCGATACTTTTCCTTGCAAATACTCATAAGCGAGCACCGTCTCATCATCTATTTCTATTTTCACGTTTTTACCTTGAGGATGAGCCACGCACAACATCATTCCCCAATAATAAGATCGAAGAGCATCCACCATCAGATGATCGTCTTCCTTTTGTTTTCCGTTATTAACATAACGTTGTATTTCGTCAACTCTCTCATCACAAATCGACTTAAAGTCAGCTTTGCTGATATATGCCATGCAAGAATACTCATCGTTTTTGGTATCTCTGACAACATTTATCATTTTGCGTTTATATGATATTTTAACTTCAAAAGTTTGCAATATCTTCATCATATACTCTTCAGGGTCAGACACTTGCAGCTCTACTGGAGAGAAGCTTGTTTTTTCAGCAATATTTTTCAGCATCAAATTCACAGCTGAGTTCTTTGCTTTCTCATAAGTGTCATAAACTTGACTTTGTCCCCAATAATAATCATTACTTTTCTTTATTTGATCTTTATCCTGCGCTTTGACAGACACAGAAACAAACATCAAAAACAACACAAATATTTTTCTCATCATCATTTAACTGTCTTATTTGTTATATCCCAACTCTCTTAATTTTTGGAAAGCATAATCATCGCCTTGTATTGCAGCTTTTTCGTACCATTCCACTGCCTTTTTAATGTTTCTCTCAACGCCTTGTCCAGTCTGATAGCAGTAAGCCAACAAGCACTGAGCCTTAGCGCTGCCTTGTTCAGCAGCTTTACGGAAGCAATCCACTGCGGCTGCATAGTTTTGTGCCACTCCCTGACCCAACTGATAGCTATTTCCAAGTATGCAAAGAGCGTCAATATTACCTTTTTCAGCTGTCTTTTTAAACCAATCCACGGCAATTTTATAATTCTGTTCCACGCCTATTCCATAGTAATAACAAGAACCGAGTTTGAACTGAGCGTCAGGATTGCCCTGTTTAGCCGATCTGGTAAACCATTCTACAGCCAATCCGTAATTTCTTTCGACGCCTATTCCGTAATAATAATATCTAGCGAGATTATATTGCGCCACATCATCTCCGCCCATAGCTGATTTCTTGTACAATTCAAAAGCCTTGAAGAAGTCCATCTCCATACCGAGTCCTTTTTCCATACAAATACCGAGAGCTGTCTGAGCCTTAACATTACCATTTTCTGCCGATTCAGAATACCATTTCAAAGCCATTTCAATATCTTCATCAACGCCATGACCGTTAAAATAGCAATTACCCAAGTCATATTGAGCTTCAGCATTACCTTGTTCGGCAGCTTTAGTGAACCACTCCACAGCCTGCACAAAACACGTGTCAACACCTTGACCGTTATAATAACATTTACCGAGGATATACTGAGACTTCACATGGTTTTGGTCAGCAGCTTTTGCATACCAACTCACAGCTTCTTCATAGTTTCTCTCAACGCCTTCACCATTGAAATAGCTGTTAGCCAAATTAAACTGTGAAACGACATTACCTTTTTGAGCTGCTTTTGTGAACAATTCGACCGCCATCGCTTTATCAGCATCATTATCTGACTTCAGATATATCGTAGCCAATGTATTCTGAGCGTCAACGACATCCTGTTCAGCGGCTTTGTTTAAGAGTTCCATTCCTTTGTTGACATCCTGTTCCAAGCCATATCCATAATAATAGCACAAGCCAAGGCCATATTGAGCGCCAGCATGTCCTGTTTTAGCTGCCTTTTGATAATATTCCACTGCTAATTCATAGTTTTGGATAACGCCTTTGCCTTCGTAGAAAATGTCACCCAACGACTTTTGCGCTTCGACATTACCTTCGTCGGCGAATTGCGTCAACAGGCCGATAGCCTTAACATAATCTCTTTCAACGCCTTCTCCGCGATAATACATAAGACCTAGCTTTCCTTGAGCTGATACATTTCCTTGAGCAGCAGCCTTTGAGTACCATTGTACGGCTTGTACATAATTCTTTTCCGTCACAACACCTTCATAATATAAATTACCCAAGGCGTTCTGAGCGTCAGAATTGCCAGCCTCTGCCGACACTTCAAAACAGCTTAATGCCATCACGTAATTCTGTTCTTTACCCAAAGCATTATAATAGCAATGTCCCAACATATACAAAGCATTGGCGTTATTTTGTTCGGCTGATCTCTCATAGTAAATCACTGCTGTATCGTAACTTAGCTCAACTCCATATCCATAGAAATAGCAGTCGCCGAGACAACACTGAGCATCTGCGTTACCATGTTCTGAAGACTTCAAGAACAGCTGAACTGATTTTCCATAATCCTGTTCTGTTCCGTGTCCATTATAGTAGCAGCTAGCAAGATTATATTGAGCATCGACATCGCCCTGTTCTGCTGATTTTTGGAAATACTCAAATGCTTTTTTATAATTTTGCTTCACGCCCAATCCGTTGTAATAGCATAGACCCAAATTATTCATCACATCATAATAATCGTTATCGGCAGCTTTCTGATAATACAACACTGCCAACTCATAATTTTGCTCGACGTCTCTGCCTTCATAATAAATATCGCCCAATTCCTTCTGTGCCTTTACGTTACCCTGTTCAGCAGATTTTTTCAAAAGCTCTATTGTCTTGCTATCATCCTGCGACACGCCCTTACCTTCAGAATACATCAGAGCAAGTCTTTCCTGAGCGATGCTATTGTTATGTTCAGCAGCCTTTGAATACCATTCAATTGCCATGTCATAGTTTTTCTCAACGCCTTGGCCGTGATAATAGCAATCAGCGATATAAACACAAGCTTCGACATGTCCATATCCAGCGGCAACATTAAAATATTCAAGAGCTTTTACATAATCATTATCAACGTCATTTCCCTCATAATGATTTTTTCCCAACACGAATTGTTCTTCCGCATAATCAGATACTTTTAACAATGTGTCGCATAACACCAAGGTCTCGTTTTCAGAAATTACTATCGTTTTTTTATGTTCAAAATAGCCGTTATTTTCTATTCTAACTTCATATTCACCAGGCATTACATTCTTGATTTTCAATGGCGTTTTACCTTTAAGTTTATCATCGACATAAACATTAGCCTTTTTAGGCAAAGATTTGATTGTGAGATATGACTGTAAATCCTTAGATTTCATCATATCATCGGAAGCCATTTCACCAACGATTTTTTGTAAAGTATCAGAAATCCTGAAGGATTCATTTTCAGCTATTGATATAGTTTTATTTATTTCCTCATAGCCTTTCTTTTCAATTCTCACCTCATATTCATCAGGCATCAAGCCTTTGATTTTCAGCGGAGTTGTTCCTTTCAGTTCGTCATCGACATAAACATCAGCTTTTTTAGGAGTTGTCTCCACATGAAGAGAGCTCTTTGATTTTGGCGATTTTGTCTCTTTTGTTTCCTCTGCTGCGATTTCTTCTGGAGCTGCAATATCTGCGTTTTCATCTTCAGCCACAACGACTTCGTTTAAAGTCTCGTTAAGTTCAAAGGCCTCGTTTTCTGCTATTGATATCGATTTAAAGATTTCATCGTAGCCTTCTTTTTCTATTCTTATTTCATATTCGCCTGGCACTATATCTTTGATTTTCAGCGGAGTCTTTCCTCTCATCTCTTCATCGACATAAACATTAGCTTTTTTAGGAGTTGTCTCCACATAAAGAGAGCTCTTTGATTTTTTAGATTTTGCTTCTTCGACAAGCACTTCTGCTGTTTCCATCACTACGCTTTCAGCTTCTGCCACAATGATTTTTTGCAATATCTCATCAAAAACGAAGTCCTCGCCTTCATCAATAGATATGGTTTCACTTATCTCTTCGTAGCCTTCTTTTTCTATTCTTATTTCATATTTATCAGGAACTATATTTTTGATTTTCAACGGAGTAGTTCCTTTATACTCTTCATCAATATAAACCTTTGCCTTTTTGGGGACAGTCTGCACCACGAGAGAGCTTGGTTCAGCCATCATTTCCTCATACTCATCTATATCAACAGATTTTTTCTTTTTGCTTTTAATAGTATCTGTCGCGACTTCTTTAAATCCATCACTTTCATTTCTAAGCAAATCACTGTTTTTCAACAGATTATTATTTTTTGCACTTATAAACAGAGTGCTAAGACATATTACAACAAGCAAAAAAAAGGCAAATATTTTTTTCATAGCAGATAGTTTATATTTATTTATTAGTCTTCATCAGTAAGGCTGTCGAGATAATCCTCTTCCCAATTATCAGGAATACCTTCTGCCCAATCTTCATCATAATGATCACCGACTAATTTCTTGTCCTCTTCCACGTCAATATCAGCGCCAACGAAAAGCTGTTTCATTGTGAGAGCTGGGATTGGCAGCATTTGTCCTCCGTCGCCTGTTGACACAGCGATACCTATTTCATCTTCATGAAGTTCTCTCATCCATCCGACGAACTCTTCTATATTCATGTTTGTCACTGAATATTCTTCCCAGTCATCGCTGAGATTATTCACAGCATCAGCCTCATTACTCCACACCGGGATATAAGAATTTTCTTCACCATCTTCAACCATAGCAAAAAGTCCAGGTTTAGCTTCAAGCAACCATAACAAATCGTTTTGTCTTACTTCTGAAATAAAGTTTTTTAAAAATTCCATTTTCTATATTTTTTAAAGTTTAAATCTATGTAAATTAAAATCTTACGACTCTGTTTTTTTTACGTTTCATTTAAGATATTTCATCAAGTTCCAGCCAGCGCAATTCTTTCTCATCGACAAGATCAGTTATCTCAGCTATTCTATTTCCGATTTTTTCAATTTCCTGATAGTCGAGCTGCTGTTCCAATTTAGCTGTAAGCTCATGTTTTTCATTCTCAAGCATTTCAATATCTTTGGCAAGCTGTTCGTATTCCTGCTGTTCTTTATAAGTTCTTTTCTTTTTACGTTCCGTCGATGTTGGACGTTCAACACGAACCTCTTGTTTTTGAGCAGCCAGTTCTCTTTTTTCCTCTTTAGCTTTATTTTCCAGATAATCATGATATTGAGAATAGTTACCCATAAAGCCTTTAACTCTGCCGTTGCCTTCAAAAACGAACAGCTGGTCAACTGTTTCGTCCAGGAAGAACCTATCGTGAGACACCACGAGCAAGCAACCTTTATAAGAACGGAGATAATCTTCCAGTTTCTGTAATGTCAACAAGTCCAAGTCGTTAGTTGGTTCGTCGAGAATCAGGAAGTTAGGATTAGACACCAGCACAGTAAGAAGATACAGGCGTCTTTTCTCGCCGCCGCTAAGCAAAGCCACCTGTTGGCGATGCATTGAATAAGGGAACATGAAATGAGCCAGGAGCTGGTCAGCGGTATATACCCTATCTTTTCCATAATGAATGACTTCCGCAATATCCTTTATTGTTTCAATCACCGTTTTACGCTCATCGAATTTGATTCCTTTTTGAGTGTAATATCCGTAAGCGACAGTCTGTCCTGTCACTATAGTTCCAGAATCAGGATTTTCATTGCCGGTAATCATGTTAAGGAAAGTTGACTTTCCTATTCCATTTTTACCAATGATGCCAATACGTTCTCCTTTTTTGAATATATAATCAAAATCCTTAAGAACGGTCATATCGCCATAAGATTTTGACACTCTGTCCATTTCAAGAATCTTACCTCCGAGACGCTGCATATCGGCACCGAATTGCAGTTCGCTGTTATCGCGGCGCATCTTAGCCTTTTCCTGAAGGTCGTAGAACGCATCGATACGAGCCTTCGCCTTACCTGTACGAGCCTGCGGCGTGCTGCGCATCCATTCAAGCTCATGTTTCAGAAGCTGTCCTGCACGTTCAGCTGCCACACGTTTATTCTCCTCTCTCTCACGGCTTTTCCTGACATAATAATCATAATTTCCATTATGCACATACATCGTTCCCTGATAAAGCTCAAAAATCTTATTACACACTCTATCAAGAAAATAACGGTCGTGTGTCACCATGAACAGAGTCTTGGTTGATTGAGTGAGATATTTTTCGAGCCATTCAATCATCCCCATATCGAGGTGGTTGGTCGGCTCATCAAGGAAAAGAATATCAGGGTCATCGAGAAGGACGAGAGCCAGCGCGAGACGTTTCACCTGACCGCCAGACAATGTCCCAATCTTCTGCGAGAGATCTGTTATTTCGAAAGTGAACAGAAGCTGTTTAAGACGCTGCTCATACGACCAAGCCTGAAGTCCGTCCATCTGGGCGATGGCTTGCTCAAGCTCTCTCTTCGTCACGACATTATTATCGTCAACATGTTCGAGCAAGGCGTTCTCATATCTCTGTATCACTGACATAATATCCGTATGGCCAGTCGAAATGACATCCTGAATCGTCAAATCCGGATCAAACTGAGGAAGCTGTTCGAGATAACCAATTCTGATATTTTCATTATAAGCTATTGATCCTTTGTCGCTCTCTTCTTTACCAACCAGAATTTTCATCATCGTTGACTTACCTGTGCCGTTAGCCGCGACAAGAGCCGTCTTCTCCCCCTTTTCTATTCCGAAACTGATATTTTCAAACAAAAGTTTATCACTAAAAGCCTTAGATATATTGTCAATAGAAATATAATTCATCGCGAATGATTTTTGGCAAAGATAACATTTTTTTAATTAGGAATGAAGAATAAAAAACGAGTAATTTGGCTTTTAACCAAAAATTATTTTTCACCTAAAAATTTCACAAAAGGAACGATAATACAATCAAATTTCGCAGTCTTTTATGTATCTTTGCATAGGAAAATTCACACTATGAAGACTTGCTGGCAACTTTTCGTAACATTCTTAAACATAGGCGCTTTCACCATCGGCGGCGGCTATGCCATGCTTGACATGATAGAGCGTGCCGTGGTAAAAAGACGCCGCTGGATCGAGCATGACGAGTTCTGGGAATCAATTGCAATAGTGCAGTCGCTCCCTGGAGTGTTTGCCGTCAACTGCGCGCTTTATGCAGGATACAAAATCAAAGGCACAAAAGGAGCCATCGCCTCATGCCTCGGCGCCATGATACCATCAATCGTGATAATGCTGCTCATCGCGATGTTCTTCACCGATTACAAAGACAACTCCACCATCGAAAAAATTTTCAGAGGGATACGTCCTTGCGTTGTTGCATTGATATTATCACCTGCAATAAAGATGTGCATTTCTGCAAAAGTCAACTGGAAGACAGCCATATTACCAATAGCGACGGTCATACTGATATGCTGGCTCAAGGTATCGCCTGCGTATATCATTTTGTCGGCCATCGCAATTTGCATAGGACATTCACTACACCTCAAAAAAATCACGAATAAATTATGATATACATACAGCTATTCCTTGTCTATCTAAAAATCGGTCTCTTAGGTTTCGGTGGAGGCTACGCCATGCTTTCGATGATACAGTTTGAAGTCGTCGAAAAACACGGCTGGATGACGATGAGCGAATTTGCCGATGTCGTAGCCTTATCACAGATGACGCCAGGTCCAATTTCCATCAACTGCGCCACATACGTCGGCTATCAGGTCGGCGGAATATTAGGCTCTCTATTAGCTTCATTTTCAATAGTATTACCATCACTAGTCTTATTATATTTCGTCTTGAGATTCCTGTTCAAGAACAACGACAACTTCATTGTAAGGACAACATTAAAAAACCTCAAGCCATTCATAGCCGGACTCATTTTCGCAGCCGCTGTGATGATGATGAACGCTGCCAATTTCCCTGACGCAGGCTTGGGCGACAACAACATCAGCGTCTTGATATGCGCGGCGTCGTTCGTTTGCGTTTTCTTCTTCAAAACAAACCCAATGCTCTTGATTGCCTTGTCAGGAATAGCAGGACTCCTTTTCTTTTAAAGGCAAAAAACATCGACATTCCGGCTTCATCGAAGCATCAGAAATATTTTTAACATAAAATAGCGTTTTCACGTCATTGTTTTGTAAAAAAGATATATCTTTATAGTCTAAATTAAAACCAATAATTTTGTTAGATATGGAAACAAAACAAATGATATCCGAGTACGGACTTCCATTGGAAGTAGAACTCAGCACACAGATTTATAACGCTTTACAAGGCAACGTTGTTGAAGAAATAATAAAACTAGCAAAGATTCCATTCTCCGACAATTATTATCGCAGCATGCTCGAAGGTCACAGCTTTAAAGTTGAAGAAGGCACACTCTCTCGTTATTACAAAATTTTCAACGAGATAAAGGAAGCCCTCGAATTCACTGAACCTATCGATTTCTATATCACCGGCGACCCTTCCGTCAACGCTTTCGCAATCGCTTCTCAGGAAGAAGGCGAGCCTAACATCATCAACGTCAACTCTTCTCTCATCCAGTTGATGAGCGACGACGAGCTTCGTTTCGTCATCGGCCACGAGATGGGACACCTGATAAACAAAAACGCTACTTTGGTGAAACTCATCAACTTCGTTTTCCCTCACGGCGCTCCTATCCCAATCACATTACAATATAAGATAAGATTATGGCAACAGCTCTCCGAACTCGTCGCCGACCGCTTCGGATTCATGGCAATGCCTAACTTAAACGTATGCATCTCTGCTTTCTTCAAGATGTCATCAGGATTGGATTTCAATAAGATGGATATGAAAGTAGATGCTTTTCTGGAAGACAACAAGAAACGTCTTGAATATTTCCGCAACGACAAAGGAATCAACTTCGCGACACATCCAATAAATCCAATAAGAGTCGAGGCCTTGAACCAATTTTCAAAAAGTGTGTTCTTTAAGGAAAATGGCGAAAGCAAAGAAGAATTGGAAAACGGCATGAACGACCTCATCGACATCTTGTTAAAAGTAAGAAACTCTGAATTAGATTCCAACATGGCTAACTTCATAGCCACTGCAGGCTTGATTATCGCCAACAGCGACAGCCAGATAACCGAAGACGAAATGGAAATGATTCTCAGCGAGTTGTCCGTATTGGAAATATTCCCTAAGAGTTTCATGGAAGAAATCGTTAAAGAAGACATTGTTAAAATATTTAAAGATTCCATCAAGAGATTGATTGAGATAAATCCAGAGACACGCGAAGGAATGCTGCGTTATCTGATGTCGATTGCGTTGGCCGACAAAGACATAAGCGTCAACGAAGTGGAATTGATATTCAACATCGCTGCGACAGAACTCGGTTACTCGTCCGTTGAAACAGCACAGATTTTCTCACAGATGATTCAGATCGACTTCACGCCAAGCATGAATGCGCTTTGTTGAGACGACAAGACTACGAGACAACAAGACAACAAGTAGAGACGCGTCAATGATTCCTTAAAAATAAACAATCATTGACACGTCTAAAAAGTTTAAAATATGATTTGTTTTAAAGATATCACATTAGAAGACAAAGAGATAATAACATCTCGTATATTCCCAAACGACTGCTGTAATTGTGAGCTGTCGTTTGCCAATCATGTGTCGTGGCGATTTCTGTATCAGACGAAATATGCCATCGTGGAAGATTTCCTGGTGCTTAAATATCTAAGCGAAGGCAAAGAGATTTTCATGATGCCTATAGGCAAAGGCAACGCTGATCATATCGTGGAGATATTGATAAAAGACGCTGAGTCACAAGACATTCCTTTTGCGATGCACGCAGCTTGTCATTTCGTAGAGAACCAACTCAGCGATGAGATGAGAGAAAGATTCAACCTCATGCCAAACCGCGACTTCTTTGATTATGTGTATCTTAGAGAAGACCTCGCAACATTGAAAGGCAATAAGTTCCAGCAGAAGAGAAATCACGTCAACAGATTCATGAAGACATACCCCAACTGGGAATATAAGTCAGCGACGCCGGAACTCATTAAATTATGTATAGAAAAAGAACACGAGTGGTACGAATCAAACGAGGATTACAGACATCAAAACATTGACAGCGAACGACAAGCGCTGTTGTATGCGATGAATCATGCCGAAGAAATAGGCATCAAAGGAGGCGTTTTGTTTGTGGATAATAATGTAGTCGCTTTCACTTTCGGTTTTCCTATAAACCATAAGACATTCGGCGTTCATTTTGAGAAAGCCGACATCAATTACACAGGAGCGTTCGCTATGATTAACAATATGTTTGCGAAAGACATTCCAGAAGAATTCATATATATTAATCGTGAGGAAGACCTCGGAATTGAAGGACTTAGAAAAGCGAAGATGTCATACAATCCAGAGTTTATGATTACAAAAGGATTGTTGACAATTAGGAGTTAGGAATTAGGAATTAGGAATGATTAAAGTCATTTGCCTTTAGACTTTTTGTTATTTTTGCATTATGGTATTTTTAGACAAATATAAATCAGGAAATCATAGTATAAATCGTTCTCTACTATGGGAATACGACATTGATAATTTTGATTGGCATAATTCTAAATCATTAGTTGTTCAAAGAATTATAGAATTAGGAACGCCAGAAGATTATTATGCGGCTTTTGATTTGTATGGAGGTATAGAAGGTTTCAGAGAAATTATCAAAACAGTACCTTATCTTAATAATATCGATATAAATTTTGTATGCATATTTTTTAATCTAAAAAGAGAAGAATTGAGATGTTGTACAAAGAGACAATTGAACCAAAAACGCTGGAACTTTTAATTGATTTACAGAAAGAAGCTTTATTATCATCTTTCAATCTTGTTGGAGGTACAGCCTTATCTTTACATTTGGGTCATCGTAAAAGTATTGACCTTGATTTCTTTACATCCGAAACATTTGATTTGGAAGAGGTTAAAACGATGTTAATTAAAAAATACGATTTTAAAGTTTCATACTCAAGATTACAGACACTTAAAGGTTTTATCAATGGCATAAAAGTCGATTTTATTAAATTTGATTACCCTCATTTATATAATTGTGATATTATTGACGATATACGATTAGAAAGTATTCCAGATATAATTGCGATGAAGTTATTAAGTATCACAGATAACGGTTCAAGAATCAAAGATTTTATTGACATTGCTTATTTATCATCACAGTTTTCATTAGAGGAAATGCTTCAGTTTTTTGTCAAGAAAATCACCAATTCCAACATCTTGATGCCAATCAAAGCATTGACATATTTTGATGATATTAATTTTAACGAATCAATAGTGATGCTCAATAGTGATTTTAATTGGAATAAAATTACTAAACGCTTGATTGATATGATAAAAGAACCAAATATAATATTTAAAAAACTTTAACTAATATAAAAATGAACATTACAGTATATCATGTTTCTTGTGCGGAAGTAAAGAAACCATCAGTTGATGCCAACGGCGAAAATCTTGGTTTCGGACAAGGATTTTATCTTACGAATTCAAAAGTCGAAGCTGAGACTAAAAGAACAGCTGACAAATCTGTTATAAGCGTTTATGAATTTAACTATTTCAAAACCAAAAACGTAGGATATCGTTTCAACGAGTTTGAAACCTACAATAAAGAATGGCTGAATTTTGTCGTCGATTGTCGCAAAGGCAAAGACGTCGCTGCTGATTATGACATCGTTATTGCTGGCGGATTAGACAACGAAATCGCTGATATTGTCGCAGATTACGAAAATAACAATATCACTGCAGAAGAAGCTGTCGAACAGTTAAGATATAAAGACGTGAAATTCCAGATCTGCATTTTGAATCAAGAGATAATCGATTTTAATCTGGAATTTGTGGATGCAATTAGGAATTAGGAATGAATGTAGAGACGCATCAATTACACCAATAAAACAAACAACCTGTAATTGATGCGTCTAAAAATTAACATTTGATAAATAATTTATGGATAACAATATAAAGAATCAGACCAAAACGCTTTGGGATACATGCTTCAGCGAAGAAGACAAACGATTCGTTGATTTTTATTTTGAGAAACGATATAACGAACAAGACAATATTCATATCGAAAAAGACGGCAAGGTAGTCTCAGCGATGCAGCTCATCTCCTACCCTTTCTCTTATTATGGAAAGACAATAGGCTGCTCCTATTTCTCAGGCTGCTGCACCGATCCAGACTATCGCTCGCAAGGATTGATGAACGATTTAATTATCAAAGCATTAAATCAGGCGAAGAACAACGGTGCTTGTTTCGCTGCGCTCATCCCAGCATCGGAAAGTCTCTTCAACTATTACGAAGGAACCAACTTTATCCCGACATTCGACTATTCTAAGATTAGAATTAAGAGACAACAAACGGATAACGGACAACAGACTGCTTCGGGATGTCAGATTATAAGTCACCGAGTCTCCAAGTCACCGAGTCTCCAAGAAGATGGAGAACTTGACTTTTACCAAGTATATGAATATTTCAACACTAAGATGAGAGCTCGTAACTGTTGTGTTCAGCATGACGAATATGACTTCAGCGTCATCACTGAAGACCTTGAATTGTTTGACAATCATCTTCTTGTCGCGAAATACGGTGAAGACATCTGCGGATTGGCATTCTGTTATTTAAGAAACGGCGAAATCTTCATCAAAGATGTCTTTGCAGAATCCACTGCCATTTTCAGCGATTTGATAACAGCAGCGGCAAATATCTTCGACAACGAGACCATCAACATCATCATCCCACCAGTACCAGGACAAAAGACACATAAACTTGGCATGGCGAGAATCATCGATGCAGAGACAATGCTTCGTATATATGCCATGACACATCCAAAGATGAAGATTGAGATTTCTATCGTTGACCCTATCATCACACAGAACAACGGCACATATTATATCAGCAACGGCGAACTCGACAAGAGAAACTCCATCGGCGCCAATGTCGTTGATATTGAACAACTCACACAAGCATTATTCGGATATAACATCGAAAACCTTCCTGAAAAACTCCAAGCGTTCAACAAGCAAGCAGCGTTTATGAGCTTGATGTTAGATTGAAGTTTGAAATTCGATTTCTCCAAAGCATCAATCTGATAGTTGAAATTTGAAAATTGAAAGTGGAAAATTAACTTTCAGTTTTCAAATTTCAATTTTCAACTCAAAAAAGTTCTCGTTTACGTTAATTTGAAAATAGTTTAGAACTATTTACAGGTTTCATGCTGCAAAACTAAGTTCTTTGATATTGGTTTCCAAATATTTTTAGTTAATAATCATTAACATTATCAATATTTTACAGATTTTAAGGATTTATTAACATCTTTACTTAAAATATATTAACAAAAGAACTGGATTTTTCACACTGCCTTAAAAAATCTATTGATTCAAAAAAACACTTCAAATTTTTTGCAGTATCTCATCTGGTGAAATGTCTTTCATCAATGTAAAGGCAAACCATTTCTTGCCTAAATCTTTTATTGATGCTCCTATATGGTAAAGCTCTTCATCAATTATCAAAAATCTGTCATGAGATTTTGAAAAACATTTTACTGAAATTTCAGGATACTGTTCATTATGTCGTTTAATATCAAGTTTTAGTTGTTCTGATATTTTCTGAGTATATATCGTTGCACTAACATTTAACTTACGTTTATCTAGCAATGTCAATACGCTATCATCTATGTAATTATCTATCAAAATTATAGTATTAGAGGCTTTTCTTATCAAATTTGAAACAAAATGATAGGCATCAAAGACTTGTCCATCAAAGAATATTCCTTGTTGAGTTTGATTTGGTTCTAGTTTCTCAAGGACTTCATCAATGCGTTTATCCATCTCTATTTGATGATATTCCAAATTTGATATTCTTTGGAAAAGCATCTCATTATTAGCGACGAAATGCCGCATTGCAGTAAATGTTCTCATTATGCGAATATTCATTTCTATTGCTGTCTGAGAACGAAGCACACTGCTAAGCATTGCGATGCCATTTTCTGTAAAAGCATAAGGAAGATACTTAAAGGTCACAATTTGTGACCTTATACACTCCTCTTTTGTAAGCTGAAATCTAAAATCATCAGGGAATCTCTCTATGTTACGTTTTACTGCTTGGTTTAAGACTTTAGTTTCAACACCATAAAGCGATGCCAAGTCTCTGTCTAGCATAACCTGACGACATCTAACATTTACTATTAGTTGTTCTATATTTTTACAATCAGAAGAGTCTTCAGTAATATGTATTAAACTAAAATCATCTTTGTTAGTCTCCATAAATTCTCTTTTTGGTCTCACCACAAAAGTATAAAGAAAAATCTCAGTTTTTACAATTTTAACACTTTTTAACTATTGTTAAAATTTATTAAGAGTAGTTCTAAACAAGTCCCGTTAGGCACGACAGAGATGTTGTTTTTAATTTCTCGCAAAGACGCAAAGAACGCAAAGGGAAATACGCTTTGTCTCCACGTATCTCGAGTATCTCACGGAGTTCTGAGTTTTGAATCTATAACTTTAAACTGCCAACTGTCAGTTTTCAATTTTCAATTTTCAGTTCAAAAGTCTGTTGTCCGTTGACTGTAGTCTTACACACTTCGAACTTGATACGAACTTGATAGGACTGTGATAGGAACTTGACAGGAAGGGTATTCCGTTTTTGTTGGTATATTGTTTTTTAGTCTGATTAGGCAATGTGGAGCAAAATAGCGCAACATAAGGTTTTTAAAACTTATTCTGAAAAGGGCTTGTTTTGGTGGTTATTTTTGCATCGTAAGATTCAATGTGGAATTGGTTGTTATTGGTTTATAATTAACGATTTACATTGTTTCTATTTGGATTTTTAATAACTTTTTAATTTTTTAGCAATGGGTAACATAAAGCAAGGTATCCTGGGCGGATTCTCAGGAAAGGTCGGAACTGTGATAGGTTCTAGTTGGAAGGGTATCACTTATATGAGGGCTATCGCTCCTAATGTGAAGGATGCTCGTACTGCAAAGCAGTTGGCTCAGCGTGAGAAGTTTGTGCTTACGCTTGGTTTTCTAAGGTCGTTGCAGTCGTTTGTGCGTGTTGGCTTTAAGATGTATGCTACACGTCAGACTGCTTTTAATGCGGCAATGTCGTACACTTTGAAAAACTGCATCAAGGGTATGTCGCCAAATTTTTCTATCGATTATGCCAAAGTTATGGTTTCTAGGGGGCAGTCTAGTGCTGCCTCTGAATATCCATAGGTTGAATAACGATGGTGAGATTGCAATCTCGTGGAGTGACAACAGTGGCGTTGGCAATGCTCTTGATACTGACTTCGCTATGCCGTTGGCTTATAATGCTGACAAACATGAGGTTGTGTATGACATGGTGTCAGCTTGCCGAGGTGATGAGGGTGTCAGTTTGAATTATCCTTCAAACTGGTCTGGCGACACTGTCCATGTGTATTTGGGTTTTGTGTCGGAGAATGGTTCTTTAGTCTCGGATTCTGTTTATTTGGGTGAGGCGGTTATTGAATGATTGTAATATGTCATTTGCTATTGCTTTTACTTAAAACGGCTAAGCCTCAGCATTCGCTTTTTTTCGGGTGCTGAGGCTTGTTTTTGGGATTTGAGGAACTGAGGATTTGAGGAGATAAAATCACTCCTAACTCCTCATTCCTAACTGAAAAAGCGATTTGTCTTTTTTAAAAAAACTTAAACAATTTTATGTTAAAAAAAAGCAAAAAAAAATTAGTGGAATTTGTTAATTGTGGCGCATATTTTGAGGTTGGTTTTTTAATTGGTTTCGTGTCATGTGTCTCGATCTATGTGATTGAGATGAAGACGGATAGCCGAGTTGCATTTTATAAACTTAATTTATTTCATCATGAAAGAAATTATTGAATTAGAAGACTCTTTGATTGTAAGAAAGAGTCCTATTATGTATTTGGACAATGCGGTTTCCTTTAGGGATCCTTATCGTGATTTGCTTGATTTGTTTTTGGAGCGGATTAAGGATGTTGAGGGTGTCTATGGCAAGGTTTGCAGTCTGTACTATGTGCTGACGGTTTATTTTGGGCTTGAGTTTCATAGGCGTTGTGGCGGCAGGTTTTTCTCTGCAGGATTTAAGGGAGTATTGTTCTATTATTATTTTCTAACTTTATTAAAAAGGCTTGTTATGCGCAGTGATGATAAATTGATAGCAGAAGATTGTGTTAATGTTGAATATGGCGGTGAGGTTGCGATGACGCCTTTGGAGGATTGGATTGACAACAGTGATGTTATGAGGATGCTTAATATAAGCCGGAGGACGTTGCAGACGCTGCGGTCTAACGGCAAGATTCCGTTCTCGCGCATTGGGAACAAGATTTACTACCGACGACAGGACATACAGAATATGCTTGCTCGGAATTACGTGAGGTTTGAAATACAGAATGAATACGGCAAGAAAAGGGAGAAAAAGACGGCGTAGGGTCTTGCCTTGAAGCTTTGTCTCCACGTATCTCGAGTATCTAACGGAAGACTTGCTTGTTGACTAAAAAACTTTTTAATCCCTCCACTCCTATTCTTTAATTGAACAGTGGAGTTGGTACGGAGCAGGTACAAGGAAGGTGTGGAGGGGGAATATGAGAAGAAACATTGAGTGTTTGAGGAGTTTTTACAAAAAAATGTTAAAATTTTATTAACTTTGAATAAAACAATTACAAAAAATGATTGTTAATCATATGTAAATACATAATAAAAAAATATTTATCTTATGAATAATTTTATCCATTGTATAAAACAAGAATACACAGAAACACCGCAGATTATATTTAATAGAATTATCAACACCAACATCATTGTATCTCCTTTAATCAGAATTTTAGGCATATGGGGATGGGCGAATATTGCCGCTGACATACTGAGTCTAAAAGATTATATTTCATATGTTAACAATGGTCTTGTACTTTGTACATTTGGTATTAGGATTATTGCAAATGATAATAATGCCAAGATTGCAAAAACAGATCTAGAATTAGGAACTGAATGTTTAAAATCTTTAGCAGATTACAAGATTGAAAATGACTTTTCTTTAGACATTGATGAAAAGGAACGCATTAAACAATGGATTAAAACATTCCTTGATATTTGGAAAAATTATATGGAGAAAGAAATTGAAAAAGATAAATTGATAATGAGGACCTTTTGATCTTTTTATACTATCAATTTTACATTTCACAAATAGCAATAAAGGGAGAAAAAGACGGCTAGCGTCTTGCATTAAAACAACAAAGCCTCGGTACTTGAATTAAGTACTGAGGCCTTTGTTTATTACTATTAATTTGCATTAGAGATATAATGTTCGTAAAAATATGTCCACTTATTTGAATATATATACCCAAAGTTAGGCTGTTTTTTATTTTTCAGAAAAAAAACTACGAACAAAATTTAATATTAAAAAATATGTAACTTTGTAAAGTTGTTTTTTAAGAACTAACATTATGGACAATGTCTTATTTCCATCATTATATGAGGAAGATTATATTCTTCGATCGTTAGGAAGTATAGTAAATCAACCAGATATAGCGTTAACAGAACTTGTTGCAAATGCCTGGGATGCTGGTGCTTCTAATGTTAATATATTCATACCAGATGAAAAAGGTCAGATTCTTTACATTGAAGATAATGGCATAGGAATGTCAGAATCTGAATTTCAGAATCATTGGATGAGATTACGTTATAATCGTTTAAAAGAACAAGGCCGTAAAGTAATATTTCCTAATGGAACTAATGGCAATAGATACGCATTCGGTCGCAATGGTGTTGGACGACATGGTTTGTTTTGCTTTGGCTCCGAATATAAAGTAATAACATCTAAAGATGGGAAAAAACTAACATTAATAGTGAAACCTAATGTTAATTCACAACCATTTGCTGTTGTTGAAAAAAGTGAGGAAAGTACTACAGAAACAGGTACTAGATTGGAAGTTTTAGTAACAAAAAACCTTCCAAAAACAGAAAAAATTACAGAAATATTATCTGCCAGATTTTTACACGACCCTCAATTTGTAATAACTGTAAATCATGTAACTCTTAGCTTAAACGATCTTATTGGCGAAAATGAACCTGTTGAAATTGATATAGAAGGAACTAATATACATTTGACAGCTTATTTTATTGATACTACAAAAGTTGGTAGAAAAAGTGTTTTTCAAGGTATTGCTTTTTGGCAATCAGGCAGACTCGTTGGAGAGCCATCTTGGTCTTTAGGTAAAAATCTAATTTTAGATGGAAGAACTACATTAGCAAAAAGATATACTTTCATCATAAAATCTAATAATTTAGACGAATTCATAAAAGAAGATTGGAGTGGTTTTAAAATATCCGAAGATATGGAAAAAGTATACAAGGCCGTTGAAGATTTTGTAAACAAATCACTTGACAGCATCTCATCCACTACAATTACAAATATAACAGAAAATCTTGACACTCCCATCAAGCAATCTCTAGAAAAATCAAATCCATTAGTTCGAGAAGAAGTTAAGAATATTATTAATGAAATAGTAAAAAATAATCCAAAGGTAAAACAAGAATCTGTAGACTTAGTAGTACAGACCGTCATTAATTTGGAAAATTCTAAAAATGGACATGAACTATTGGAAAAATTATCCACATTAAATTCAGACGATATTGAGGGATTGAACAAGTTATTAAGTAAATGGACTGTAAGTGATGCTTTAGTCGTACTTAATGAAATTGACCGAAGATTGTCAATTATAACTGCAATTAAAAAACTTGGAAGAGACAAAAATAAAGATGAATTACACGTTTTGCATCCTATGATTGCAGAGTCAAGATGGTTATTCGGACCAGAGTATGAATCTTCAGAATATATATTTAACCAACAGATGAAAAGTGCTGTAGAAAAAATATTTAAAGATATAAAATACTTAACTACTGATGCAAATTATAAAAAGAGACCTGATTTAATATGTTTGCCTCAAAGTACTATGAGTGTAACCGGAATAGAAGACATTCCTTCTGACTTAGGACTTGTTAAAGTCCGCAAATTATTACTTGTAGAATTAAAAAAAGGCGGATATAAAATAAAGAGAGATGAACGTAATCAAGCTCAAGGATATGTTGAAGATTTGTTGAATTCAAATTTAGGAACAGATTGTCAAATTACAGCATATGTTGTTGGAGATTCGATAGCTGATAATTTAACTTTTTCTACAACAGTTGGAGAAGGACGTGGAATCCTCTATGTAACAACATATGATCAATTAGTTGATACTGCCGAAAGAAGAATGTTTGGTCTTAGAGAAAAGATAGCATCTCGTTATGACGATATACCAGGTATGGAATTATATGCTCAATCAAAGTTGAATATATAAAATGGTTATCTGGTATTTGACAGTATCGTACTTGTTGTAAATTTATTAATAAAAAAATTACAGAGTCCTTTTTAAACTCTGTAATTTTCATTTACACAAAATCATGGATAGTGTACATAATTTATATCCAATTGCAAATTAAATTCCATCCAATAATATTGATGAGTCCTCACTATTCTTAATCATAATGTTAATTCGTGTTACCTCTTCACAACATTTCTGATAATCCAAATATAAATAATTTAAATTTTGCGCTGTAACCAATAAATAATTTATTTCAATATACAGTTCTTTATTATTATCTCCAGATAGAACGTCTATAACTTTCATTTGATCAAATGGATTATTCTTTGAATCCACATGACTCTCTTGAGATATTATGTTGAATAAATTTTTATTACGACTCGTTAATATATTTATTATTTTTCGACATGGTTTAATGTTTGTTGCAATAAAACGTTTATTCATATTGAGCATTAAGGAACTAAAAGTAAGACCTGTTACTTTTTCTATATTTTTTTTCAATTTTTTAAAATATGTAAAATCCATTATGTCAAATTCTTCAGATGTGTCAATGTTTCCGACACATATCGATTGCGCAAATAAAAGGCCTATTCGTTCTTCAACATATTGTTTATCAATTACGGATGATTCAAATATGTTGTCATTATAAAATTGTATATATTCTTCAAGTAGAGGGTATATGATATTTTTAGTAAACCCAATGTTATCAATGTCGTAATAGATATCAAAAATATTTATGTATTCATCCATATGTATACTTTCATACATTTTTTTTAATATATGTTCTTGGTTCTTTTTGGCATCCTTAAAAATAAACTGTGCTGCAAAATATTCTTGTAATGACTTATGCACCCATTTATAATAATGTCCATCTTTACAAAACAATGGAACTGTTAATAATAAATCATGAAGATAATCTGAAGATTGAAAATCAAGATCTTTACAAAATTGTTTTGCCTCCTCTATAATACCTAACAAGGAAGACTTTTCAAATTCAATTTTTTGTTGTTTTAAACACAGAAAACCTATATGTCTTAAAACTCTATCAAAATCATCTATATCAAGACCTGATTTCTTATCATGCACATAACTATCTCCTTTAGATAAATCATGAGAATCAAAATAAGCATCATATACTTGTCTATAAAAAATATGTTTTTTTAAAGGAATGGTTTGCTTGTGGTCAAATGCAGCATATAGTAAAGACACAAGAAGAGGATTCTTTAAGAAATCATCTATCATCGAATATTGTCCATTTTTTAATGTATCAATTAGTAATTTCGATGTATTACCTTGTTTATCATACTTTCTTAACAATTCATATGCCTCTTTTTTGTTGAGTGGATTTATACTAAATTTTTGAAAATCTCCAAAACTTGCAATGGCCTGCTCTGGTCGAGATGTAAGAATAAAATAATTGTTACTAGTCCTAGAAATAAAATCTTGTATATTAGTTGTAACAACATTTCTATCATTTAGTGCAATCTCATCAAAACCATCAAGAAAAAAGACAAATCCCCCAATACTTATAAATTCATATAATAATCTTATGTCAAAATTCTTATTTAATGAGTTTACTTGTTCAATAATTTCTTGTAATATTGTTCTATCTCTATTTAACCTTCGTAATTCTATAAAAATTGGAATACCAACGCCATTATCAATAACATCTAAAAACAAACGTTTTGCTAATGTTGATTTCCCCATACCTGCAGTATCAGTTATTAGTATTTTATTATATTTTTTCAACACATCTATAGGGAAAGATGTTATTTTAACTTGTTCATGAGTTCCATCATGTTCATTTTTTTTGACTAATGTCAATGGTAAATACAGATCTTTTAATAATTTTTGTTCATTTTTTAAGGCAATAGTATTGATGATACTATATTTTTTATATGTTCTATGTAAATATTCTTCAAAATGTTCCCCGCGAGGTATTAGTATTTCATTATATTTAATTTCAAGTTTGTCAGCAAATTTTTTTATTTTAGGAGTAATAAAATCATTCACTAATGCTGAAATAGCGGGCTTTGCCGTTTCTAATAGTATTTCAGATATCATAATTTACAAAATTAGAAATTTAAAATCATTCATTTATATATATCGCAAATATATACATAAATTTTAACATGTAATTTTTTTCATAAAACTTGTTTAAATATTAATAGTGTTAACTTATATATACATCAAACTAATATTTCTCACTTCCCCTCCACTACCCTAATTTCCTCCTCCGTCAATCCGTATAATTTATAGACTAATTTGTCAATTTCTTGTTCTAATAATGAAGCGTCTGCGCCACTATCGTTTTTCTTGATTTGAAGAATATCATCTACTATATCAATGATTTCTTTTTGTAAAGATTGACTTGTTTGCGGTATTGGCAACTGTTCATATAAATACGTTTGTATCTCAGGAAATACATCTTCCTTTTTTGTAGAGAATTTCTTTTTGTAATAAAAATCCAAAAGTTTTGAGTTAAGCAAACCTAAAACGAATTTTGTTTTAAATCCTTTCTTTTCATCTATTTTTATTCCATATACGTTTTTATTAAATCCGTATGGAATGTCTGATACCGTTGCTTCTAAACATACATCTACTCTCCTAAGATAAATCAACTCGTTGTTAAAAAAAGATGCGAGTCTGCCAAATTCTTTGTGCTTTATATCAATATAGGTGTTATCCCATTGAATAGAATACTTCTTCATATCTTGTCCAATAAGTGAAGGTATTCCCACCATAGTGTCTCGCATATTCTTTTTTGAGATTTCAGCTCCTCTTTTGGATGTTGATATTTCTTTGAGTTTTATATTATTGCTCAACTTGGATAACAAGGTTATAATACTTTTATCAATACCTATTGTCCATTCATAATGAAGATTCGTTAAACAATATTCAATATCAATAGGTGTATTTTCTTCAAATAATCGAGATTCATTGTTGTATTTGTACAATGGAATTTCTTTTTGAATATCGTGTTTATTGGTAAATAATATTATACTATTTTCAGTAACTGCTGTTTCAAAAGGATTACATAATGAGATATGTTTGATAAACATATTATTCGAAAAATATTTTCGCATTAGTTCATCTTCTAAATTCAACATCCAAAATTTGGGTGTTATAAAATTTAGACATCCATTACAAGCTAGTAGTTTCTTAACACCTAACTCATAAAACATTTTATATAAATCAGTATTCCATTCATATTGTGGATAATCCTTTTTATTTACAACCACATACGGCGGATTTCCTATCACAATATCAAATCCTTTCTTGGCGTATGTCAGCTTACTGAGGTCGAGACCGCGATAACTCTCTATGAGCGAGTTGCCCTGCATAATCTTGTAATCCAAGTTTGGCAATGGAGATGGCGTTTCTTCATCTACCACTATGGAGAGCCAGAATCTCAGACGTGCTATATCGACGGCTCCTTTCTCTATGTCAACACCATAGATGTTGTTTTGGATGATATCTTTTTTAATTTGGGAACGGGAATTGGGGACGAGATATGGGGATGGAAACGATGGTTGTATGTTTTTTATCTCGTTCTCATATTTTATACTTGTTTCCATAATCCCGTTCCCTGTTCTCGTTCCCAGCAATGCTTCACGGCATTTCAATAATTCGTTAAGTAATCCCATTGGGAATGCGCCGGAGCCGATGGCGGGGTCGCAGATTTTGACGTCTTTCAATGCGTCGAGGAGCTTGCCTTTTTTGTTTTCGGGTATGTCGGATACGCCTTCTTCTGGTGTGATGACGAACTTGCGTATCTTCTCAGCAGCGATGGAAGTGGCGGTGTCTAAATATGCTATCAGGGATTCCTGGCACATGTAACGGACAATCTCTTTCGGTGTGTAGAAAGCTCCTTTGTCTTTGTTGTCTTCCAAGAGGTTCTCGAAGATCTTGCCGAGCATCTCTGGGTCAACACCTACTTCAGCGTCGTTAGGGTCGTTCTCGTCGATGGTGAAGTTATACTCGCTGAAGAAGTTAAACAATCGTCTGAAGAGTTCCGCAGGGAACTTGCTCTCGGGTTCGTCGTTTTCGTCACGCTCGAAGAGTCCGCCGTTGAGATATGGTATGTCGCTCCATTCGGCGAGCAGTGATTTGTCCCATTAGTACGAACATACATTCGTTTTTGTTTGTTAAGATGATATACTAACGAATAATTGTAATCAAAGTTAGTTGAAAATTAAAAATTAAAAATTAAACTTATAATGATATATTTTTTAACTTTGCAAAGTTTACATTATAATCAACAAGGTCGCAGTAACAATGTTTAATAGAATTGAAATAGAGAGATTTAGGGGAATACGTTATGCCTCTATTGATGGATTCAAGCAGATTAATTTATTTTTTGGGAAAAATAATTGCGGCAAATCTTCATTGTTGGAATCTTTGTTTTTAGCTAGTGGTTTGTCGAATCCGTTATTGCCAATACATGTTAATATAATGCGTGGTTACGGCAAAGTTCGTTTAAATGACCTTAAATTAGATTTCTACAATTTAGATTCAAGTCTGCCAATTCATATTATGATGAAAAATGAAGAAAAGCGAGATTTGAAGATTAGCCTAATTGAACAAAATCAAAACAATATATCTTTGAATGCAAGTGATGCAAATATTTTGTCGAATGTGGAAGAAGGAAAGTATGGGTTGAAATTTGATTTTATGATTGATGACAAACCTTTTGAGTCACAAATAAACTTTAATTCCTCGGATTCCCAAAATATAACTCGCAATGTACCTAATGATTATGTAGAATCATTACAATGTATATATTTAAATCCCAAATATGATTTTAATGCATCAATACAAGGACTAAATAAAATTCTTCAAAACAAGGATGAACATTTCATTGTGGATGGTCTCAGGATAATAGAGCCACGTGTTAAGGATTTTATTTTTACAGATAATGATGTACTTGTTGATATAGGCCTCAAAAAGCGTATACCTGTAAATATGATGGGTGATGGTGCAAGAAAAATGGTCTCACTCCTTACGGCAATATATGATTGTAAAGATAGTGCATTGTTGATTGATGAAATTAGCAATGGTTTCCATTATTCTGTAATGTGTGATTTATGGAAAGTCCTTATAAATGCTGCGATTAGAAATAATACACAATTGTTTGTGACAACTCACGATGTTGATTCTATAAAAGGATTAAGAGATGCTGCACTTGAGAATTATAGAGATATTGTTGCCACTTTTAAATTATTGAAAACTTCTTCTGATGAATTAAAAGCATATCACTATTCTTTAGAAAGTTTGGACTATTCTATTAACCAAGAAATAGAAGTTAGGTAATATGACTAAGATTTTTATTGAAGCCGAAAAAAGAGATACACCAGAACACTACTTTCTTCAAAGTATTATAAATGTCTTCTTTCCAGAAAAAGATGTGGATTTTATATATATGAAAGGAATTGGCAATCTATTTAATCAAGCAATCATTAATCAGATAAAGTTAGCACAAGAAACGGGTGAGCAGGTCATAGTTATCGTTGATGCAGATACTGTTGCTAAAGGATATGGATATAATAAGCGTAAAGAAGAAATAGAAAAAGGAATGGCAACTAATTCAATATCATTTTCTTATTTTATTTATCCTAATAATAACGACAATGGTGATGTAGAAACCTTAATGGAAGCAGCTGCTCTTTATGCTCCGAACAAAGTTTTTTTTGATTGTTATAATGATTACGAAATCTGTCTTAGAGGTGTAAAAGACGACAATGGTGAATCTATATATAATATCCCAAACTTAAAAGGAAAAGTGTATGCTTATGCAGCAGCACAAACAATTTACGACACACAACAAAAACAGCGTAAACCATTAATTAAGAAAATGAGCGGTGGTAATTGGTTATTTGACAACAAAGACTATTGGAACTTAAATGTTGATGTATTACAGCCTTTAAAAGATTTTTTGAAAGAAAATCTTAAGTGAGCATTTAGATTATGACAATATAAGGTAGCATTTGTATAAATCAAATATTTATAACCTCTATATCCAATTATATGGAAAAACATTTCAACTCTATAGAATATGTAAAGGGACTTTCTGAAGAACTGATAGACAGTTTTAAAAAAGCGAATAAAGCTACAACTCCCGTTTTAGTTGGTAATGCAAAAGAAAAAGCTGTTAGAAATAAATTGGAAAAGATCTTTCCTCAATCGATAGGAATTTCTACTGGGTGTATAATTGATGTAAACGGACATACTAGCAAACAAACAGATATTGTGATATATGAAAAAGATATATGTCCTGTTTTTTCAATAAATGATACACCTGAGAGTACATATTATCCATGCGAAAGCGTAATTGCTATCGGAGAAATTAAAAGCACATTAAATACAAATACAATTGAAGATTCTTTTAGTAAAATAAAATCTGTCAAAGAATGCATCAGACATTCTTCTGATAATATGTATTGGAGAAAATATTGTTCACGCCAAATTATTTATGGTTCAGAATCTGAAATTTATAATCAGGAAGCGAATGCTTTTGATCAAATATATGGTTTTATATTATGTGAAAAAATAGAATTAAAAATAGAAACATTTACCAACCAATGTATTGATTTGATTAAAAATACATCTGCACATTTATTACCCAATATTATAGTTTCATTGAATGATGGAATACTAGTATATATAGATACATCTTGTACAAATAATTATTTTATAAGAGAAGACAAGCATAATGCAGATAGCATTTATTTTATTGAAGTTCCAAGTGGAAATTTTCAATATTTATTACATGAACTTAATAAATTTATAAATAGAGGTCGCTCTTCTAATATTTTACCATTTAACAAATACATCATAGGAAGTAGCTCTTTGCCAGGAACTGGATTAATATGTCAGATATAAAATCATCTATATTATTTATCAAACAACCTTTGCCTAATTTCTTTAATTCTATGTTTAGCAATATTTAAATGATTGATAATATCGTCACATTCTTCTTTGCTATATATTGGCAATTTATAATGGCTAAGACACAATTCTATGCTATTCTGTGAAACTATAATATTCATATCCATTTCACCGCATTTAAATTCAGTATTCGTGCCTAATACTTTCTTTCGAAGTTCTTCTGCTGTTTTCCAATTGTTTTTATAAGCATTTATGTATTTGTCTATTTCATTTTCTTGTATGGAAATGAATGTACCTTTATATCTGGCATCTGGACCAGGAAAATAAAATTCTATGAATGCATGAGTTGAACCAATACGCAATGTACCATAATTATCCATAAATTCTTCAGTGTATTCCCCATTTATTTTAGGAATAGTTAAATTATGTGTATTGTCAAATTGCTGATTATTATTTAAGTCATTGTGCTTATGTTTTTTATCATTACTAAATTTTGTTAATGATGATTTTGATTTAGACTCAAAATCTGTTTTTGGACGATTGCGAACATAAAATATAGATCTTATATCTTTTTTCACATCTTTTTTATTCTGAAATAATTGAGGAATACCACCAGCCCCAATTAATAATGTTTTAAAACCAATCATTCCTAATACTATACCTCCACCAAATTCAGGATCCCATTCCCATGTAAAGAAAAGTATCAATGGGTAACTCCAATTCAATATTATCATTCCAATAAGTAGCGTAATAATTATATTTTCATTTTTATTATATTCATTGGAAACAATATCTGTTTCATCTTGATATATGTATTTATTATCTTTCAATCCTATTATTATAACTGAAATTATAATTTCAATAATACCAAAAACAAGTACAGAGAAGAACATAAACCAATCAAAGAAATAAAAAGTAACAAAACCACCAATAGGGCATAATAGATCTAAAATACCACCAATTATAATCCCAATCTTATGTTTCTTAGAACTATAATGTTTAGGATCTCCTGGAATGTATGTAGAATGGCCAGAACTGCTCATGCTATCTAATGCTGCAAATGGTGCCAACAATCCATAAGCCATCGTTTTAGACACCAAAGAGGTCATTTTTTTATTTGATCTTGTCTTAAATATGTTACTGCCTGTTCTTCTATATCCCATAGTTATATGTTTTTGTGTTTCGCAAATTTATAAAATTATTCTAATTCTTTTAAGATGTTTGAACGGTTAATTATGCTTCAATTATTCAATTAGCATGTATGCACATCTGCAGTATCCCCTCCTCTACTTCCTGGGAATATTGCGCGTTGACGATGTCGTCTTTGAAGTCTTTATTGTAAATTTCCTTTGCCTTCTCCTGGTTGGAGAGCATCAGCAGAGCTTTGTTGTGTTTGCGGAAGATATCGTCGATGTTGATACCGACGAGAATCTTTATCTCTGATATGTCGCCCAATTCCTTGCGTAGCTTGAAGTAACCCGACGAGCGGAAGAAACCTACCACTGCGAGGAAACTATCGAACGACGACATACCATTGGCAATGCCTTTGAGTTTGTCAAAGAGCGTATTGCCAGGTTCGTTGTTGAAGAACTTGGTACTCATGCGCTATATTTTTGCGAGCGGCTACTTATTTGGCAAAACGGGCTTTTCTGCAGAGCACAAAAAAACGTGGGCGATAATCTTGTCCACGTCCTGAGGCCCTGAGAACTGCCCGCATTAACAAACAAGTCACGCCCACGCTATAAGCGCAGACATTCACGACTTGTTCGAGTTAATGCATTTTTTGAAATTTCTCAGGTTTCAAGGACGTTACCGAACAAATAGCAAACGCTATGATTAATAATTATATGTCAGTTTAAGATATTTCTGTTTTTTAGTGTTTGTTTAAATGTTAAAAGTGTTAAATGTTGTGTGGCAAAGATAAGAAAAAAAGTATATCACATCGCATGTCCTCCCGACACTTTAATCACTTGTCTGGTGAGCATCCTCGCTTGTTCGCTTGAGAGGAACAATATCGTCTCTGCAATGTCTTCCGGCTGTATCAACTTGCCCATCGGTATCAAAGGAATGACTGCTTTTTCCAGGTCGGCGTCAATCCATCCTGTCTGCGTCTGGCGCCACGCAATTCACTGTGATGCCGTACTTTGCCACTTCAAGGGCGATGCTACGAGTGAGCGTCTCCATCGTCGCCTAGTATCTCGCGGAAAGGTATTTTCTTAACAAATCTTAACACCATTTCTTAATTTTTCACCGCTTTTATGTTAAAAATTGTTAAAATAGAAACAATTCCTTTACAAACGCTTGACAAATGATTAGCGGCGTTGTAATTTTGTGGGACCAAAATTTATGTTACATGAAAAAAGTCATTAATAGCAAAGAGGAAAGTATTTTCCTCGATTCATTAAAGGATATCGTTAAGTCAGCTAGAAAACTTGCTTATTCATCTATTTGTTTTGCACAAGTCCAATCGAATTGGCTATTAGGGAAACGTATTGTTGAACAAATACAGAAAGGCAACGACAAAGCTGAATATGGAAAGCATATTTTAAAAATTGCCTCTGAATCTCTTACTGAAGAATTTGGTAAGGGATATTCCACAACCAATCTAAGAAGTTTTAGAAAGTTTTATTTGATTTTCAAAGATTATGCAATTGGTCAGGCAGTGCCTGACCAATTCGAAAAACCAAAAGGGCAGACACTGTCTGCCGAATTCGATGAGTCAAAAAGGCAGGCAATGCCTGCCAAATTTGAAAACTCAAAACAGCAGACAGCGTCTGCTAAATTGGAAAACGAAAATCAGCAGGCATTGCCTGCTATATTGAGTTGGACTCATTACGAGCGCCTTATGAGAATTAAAGAAAAAGAAATCAGAGATTGGTATATGAGAGAAGCTTCAAATCAAATGTGGAATTACAGAACATTAAATAGAAACATCAACACACAATATTATGAAAGGATGTTGATTTCTCAAAAGAAGACTGTTGTTGAAAATGAGATGAAAGCAAAAACAAATTCTTTTCAGAATGACAAACTAGAATTCATCAAAAATCCCACGGTTTTAGAATTTTTAGGATTACCTAATAATCAATCGTATTTAGAAAAGGATTTGGAAAAAGCTATTTTGTCAAATCTCAGCGATTTCCTTATGGAACTTGGAAAAGGTTTTGCTTTTGTTGCACGACAACAACTTATAAGGACAGAATCAGAGGATTATTATATCGATTTGGTTTTCTATAATTATATTCTGAAAGCTTTTGTCCTGATTGATTTAAAAGTCGGCAAAATCACTCATCAAGATGTCGGTCAAATGGATATGTATGTGAGAATGTATGATGAATTAAAAAAATGTAATGATGATAATCCTACTATCGGAATTTTACTTTGTTCTCAAACAGATAAAGATATTGCTAAATATTCAATATTAAAAGGGAATGAACACATTTTTGCATCCAAATATAAATTGATTTTACCAACAGAAGATGAATTGGCAAATGAAATAAAAAAACAGAAAGATATATATTTTGATTCAATATCTTAATACGTCGGAATCTCCTACACCCAAATCAATAAAAAAACCGCTCCGATTTCTCGAAGCGGATTATTAAGCTCATTTTAATATTAATTATCTTTACGCTTGCAACCACTCATATTTAGCGAGACTATATATCGGCAAGAATGGAATCAATATCGGGGTCTTGCTGACATATTCCTGAAATTCAGGATTGTTGCCGTAGGTGACTGCTTGTCTTAATTCAAGTCGGCGAGCTCCGCTGAACATGACATACACGATTCCGATATAACCTATCAATGCTATGATCCATTGCCATGCAGAACATGACGCTCCGATGCAGACAACGAAAGAACCGGTCCAGATCACCAATTCGCCGAGGTAGTTAGGACAACGAACTATTCTGTATAAGCCGGTATCGACATAACGATTGATATTTTTCTTCTTGACTGCTTTCTTTTGTGCGTCGGCGACTGACTCCAAGATGACGCCCAATGCCATGAGACCAGCGCCAACCCAAGTCCATAACTCATTGACAGCTACACCATCAGCGGCGTTTGCAAGATAGAAAGCGACAGGACTTACCTGACCGACGTACAATAATGCGCAGAAAATCCACACAAAGACAACGACGAAAATAGGTTTTTTCTTTGCTGCATCAGGGCCATAGAGAATCTTCTTATATTCGGCAGATCTCTTCTCTCGAGTCGCGAGATAAAGACCGAGACGCATTCCGAAGATAAACATAACTACGCAAAGAAGCGCTGTCGGGATTGTCAGCACATCGCGGAAGATGACAGCAATAGCGATAGCCAATGCAGAAACGCCGAAGCCGTAGCCCAGACTGAAGAAATAAATGAAATAAACCCATCCTAATGCCGAAACAGCAAGAGAGACAATTAGTAAGATTAAGAGATAATGCATGATAGTATTTATTTAAACAAGCAGATAACAATTGAATATGAAATAAGTTTGGGCGTTCCGCTACGCGTCGGGCTTTCCGCTATATCTTTGCTCGCTCCGCTAACGCTTCACTCGCAAAGGATGCCGCTCCAATCCCTAACGCAGACGGCTACGAGTAACGAACAGCTAGCTTTGAACAAAACTGCTCACAACTCATAGCTCACAACAAAAAGCAAACACTTAACAAATCTTAACATCATTTCTTAATATTTCGTCGGTTTATGTTAAAAATTGTTAAAAGCGAAATATTTCCTTTGCAAACGCTTGACAAAAGGATGTTGGTTATTGTAGTTTTGCATCAACCAAAATTTAGAAATCGTGGAAAACAACATTTTAAGTTCATCTGAAAATTACGATGAAAAGGATTATCAGGAATTACTGCACGATACCATTGCAGTTATAGAATCTTCACGCATACATATTGCCAAACAAATCAATATGCATGTCATATCTTCTCATTGGGAGATTGGAAAACTTTTAGAAGAACGCAAACTCGACAGCAAACACGGAGATCAAATTGTCAAAAGATTGTCAGGAGATCTGAAAGGAAGATATCCTAATATGGGATTATCTCCAAGAAACCTATGGGATATGAAACGATTTTATCTTCGTTATTATCAAGATGATATAAAACTGCGACAAGCTGTCGCAGTTTTGCCATGGGGACATAATCTACTATTATTAAACAACGATTTATCATCCGAACATATTCTTTTCTACGCCAACGAAGTCATCTCAAAGAATTGGTCTCGTAGTATGCTACTTCTCGCTTTGAAATCTGAATATCATCTTTCAATACAGGCTAGCGAAAAATCTAACAATTTCGCAATTACCATGTCTGAAGAAAATGCAGAATATGCCAATGAGATTTTCAGAAGCCACTATCATCTCGGATTCATTGATGCCATTGAGCCTCTAAAAGAATTGGATTTAGAACGACATCTTGTCAATAAAATCACCTCTTTTATTATGGAATTAGGTAACGGTTTTAGCTTTATCGGAAATCAACACACATTATCATATAACAATAAGGAATATCACGTTGACTTATTGTTTTTCCACCGTAAACTACGTTCTATGATTGCTATTGAATTGAAAATCGGCGAATTCAAACCTGAATATATTGGCAAGATGAATTTTTATTTGTCGTTGTTAGACAAATTGGAAAAAGCGCCAGATGAGAATCCTTCCATTGGCATTATCCTTTGCGCTGGCAAGGATCATTTAGAAGTAGAACTAGCTTTACAAGACATCAACAAACCAATAGGAGTCGCTGAATTTCAATATCTATTACCACAAAACAAACTTGAAACAATGATCACCAATGAAATAAAGAAAAGAAATATGAAATAGAATCCGACTCTAAAAATGAATTGCATCAACCAAAATTTAGAAATCGTGGAAGGAAAAGTCATAATATATCAGACTAAAGACGGTGCGTCAGCTATTGACGTGAGATTGGATGGAGAAACGGTTTGGTTGTCAGCAAACCAGATGGCAGTTTTGTTTGGCAGAGATGAAAAGACTATCAGAAAGCATATTAATAATGTTTTCCTTGAAGGCGAATTACCAAAAGAGAACAACACGCATTTTTTGCGTGTTGATAATGTAAAACAAGCAATAGCATTTTACACTCTGGATGTAATAATTTCCGTTGGATACCGTGTCAAAAGTCAACGTGGCACTCAATTCAGAATATGGGCAAACAAAGTTCTCAAGGAGTATCTTATTAAAGGTTTTGTCATCAACGATAAAATAACTCAAAGAAAGTATGAAGAACTTTCTCAATTGGTTCATATTCTCGGTCGTACAATCAACTCGCAACCGGAATTGTCAAGTCAAGAGAATCTGGATTTGATAAATCTCGTAACTAAAGCCCCCATCATCGCTGCTCCACCGAAATTCAGCTCTTTTAAATATGGAATCTTGTCAATGGTGACGCCGCCTAATGCCACGACTTTATTATCAATAATGTTTTTACTACTGGCTTCTCTTAAGATTTCGTCAGTGAATGCCGACTTATACCCCACTTTTGAAATGCTGTCGAAAATGGGACTTAAAAACAAATAATCATAATCGTTTTTGTATTTCATTACTTCTTCAAAAGAATGACACGAACGTGTCTTAAATCCTTTATAATCACCAGGTACAATCGTTATATTCTTATTAAAATGCAGTCCTTTCAACTCAAATTCATTTATCAGTTCATGATGGTCGTGTATCACTATTTTTCGTCTTTCTTCATCGGACAATTCTCTCAATAAACGTCTGCATTGCTCGATGTCTGCATCTGGTTTTCTGAGATGTACAATATCAATTCCTGACTCAAACAATCTACAAATGTAACTCGATTCGCCCTCTATTATCGATGGTTGTGTTATTGCTATCAGTTTCATTTTTGTCATATTTAATTAAGGTGACTTCCTCACAGAAATCACCTTAATGATTTAAATCAAAATCCTTAGTCATTAGTCTTTAGCCATTTGTCTCTCTAAGATAAGTTCAGCTACTTTCTTACCTGACAATAGCATTCCGCCGAAGATTGGTCCCATGCGAGGAGTGCCGCTTACTGCAGATGCTGCCATACCACAGACGTAGAGTCCTGGATAAATTTCTTTGGTTCCATTCACGACTTCATTCTCGCCAGTGACGACGTCCAAAGAACGCTCGCCAATCACATCGCCAGTGTCGGTTGCAAGACGAATTCCATTCTTGCGTGCCACGGTCTTGCACATCTCACTGTCATGACCAGTGCCGTCAACAACGCATTTTGCCATAATATTGAGCGGATCAACATGGAGTCCTTCTCTCAATACAGGAGTCCAATTGACGACAACGCCACTTACTTTATCATCTTTAAAGACAACATCTTCAACGGAATAGCAATTAAAAACCGTTGCGCCAGCATGTACAGCCTTGTAAAGCAATGCCGAAGTGCTTTCAACAGAATCCATGACAAACAAATCATCGTTGTATTGTTCGTAGTTGATGTCAAATTCCTTGATGATATCGAGTGCTTCTTTCTGCACCACGATTTGGTTGAACATCATCGCTCCTCCCCACATGCCTCCACCTGGAGATATTTTTCTGTCAAACAAAGCTACTTTTTTACCTGCTTTCGCGAGATAATACGCTGCAACAATACCCGAAGGACCGCCACCGACAATAGCGACGTCTAATTCCAAATTCTTTTCTAACTTGCTGAAATAGGTACTAATAATACCTTGTGATACATTCTTTTCAATCATTGTTTTAAGTTTTTAATTGTTGATACTATATTTTTCATTTTTTCAATTGGATTTTCAGCTCTCAAAATAGTGCTGCTTAACGCTATGCCGTCAATGCCTGTTTCAAGGATATGAGGTATATCTGCATTAGCAATTCCACCGATTGCGACAATAGGAATTTCTATATTATGTTCGAGTTTCTTTTTGACAATTTCCTTATATCCTTCAATGCCAAGTATGGGAGAAAGTTTTTGCTTCGTATGCGTAAAACGAAAAGGACCGCAACCGAAGTAATTTACCATTGGCTTTGGGCTATTGGCTGTTGATCTAAGGCTATTAGTTATTTTCAAAATATCCTCAAATGTATTGACAGTTCCGCCGATGATGAAGTCATCTCCTAATATTCCGCGTGCTTCTGTTATTGGCATATCGTTTTTACCAAGATGCACGCCGTCCGCATTGATCTTCTTAGCAAGAAAAACATTATCATCAATAATGAATGTTGCGCCGTATTCCTTACACATTTCCTGTATTATCAAGGCATGATGTTCCAATGTCGTTTCCGATACATCTTTCATTCTCAATTGAATCCAACGACAGCCGCCGTCCAATGCTATTTTTGCAGAATCTATATAGGAATATTTCTCAGTATAATGTGTAATAAATTGTAAATGTATATTTTGCAGATTCATAACACTATCATTTTTTGAGGATTGAAAGAATGGTTTATCGGACCATGACCATTGCCGATAGCGATATCCGCCCCATAAAATATCGCGTCAGAAACATATTGTTTAGCTTTTGCCACTGATTCTTCAACAGAAAAACCTTTTGCGATGAATGAGGCAATCGCTGATGACAAAGTACAACCTGTTCCATGAGTGTTTGGGGTGACTATCATCTCAGACGAAAACGTCTTTGTCACCAAGCTATCCGAATCATAATAAAAAAGGAAATCTGTCTTTATATTGCCATCTTCATGTCCGCCTTTAAGCAGTACATATCTTACGCCGAAATCAAGAAGATGTTTCGCTGCAGTTTCTTTATCTGTAATATTTAAAAGATTCATACCAGTTAACTCTATCATTTCCGGAATGTTAGGTGTAATGATTGTTAACATTGGAAGAAGTCTTTCTTTAATGACATCACGAGCTTCCACCGATAACAATCTGTGTCCTGATGTTGACACCATCACCGGATCTAGTACGATAGTGACATTATATTTGCTTAATGCATCTGCTACAGAATGTACGATTTCGGCATTAGCCAACATCCCGATTTTCACCACGGAAGGATGCAAATCATCCATGACGCAGCATATCTGTTCATAGACAAGTTGCGGATTAAGATGTAATTGAGAGAAAACACCTAATGTGTTTTGTGCCGTTATTGCAGTGATGGCAGTCGCGCCATACACTCCGAGTGCTGAAAACGTCTTGATATCAGCTTGAATGCCTGCTCCTCCCGAGGAGTCAGAGCCTGCAATAGACAATACGATTGGATAAGATTTTGTTGATTCCATACCACTTTTTTTAACAAATTACAATTGCTCAAAATAGTGGTACGGCAAGTACCTATATAGGGAACTCCAAACTTCCAGCGTCAGCATTATCTGTACTGGTGCAATGTGTATAATCTCAGACACGGCAGCCTAAAAGGCATTGCCGGACACCACCTTTCGAGTATGGGCGCAAAAGTAGTAAAAAACTTTCGATTCTACACAAAAGCATTAAATAAAAATGTTAATGACTCTATCAGATTGACATAAAATGATATATGTTAATGAATATTAACTGAAATAATTTGTGGTAAATTGACAACATACATTAATCTTGTCACTGAAACAGAAATCAATTCTCCCTGAATTCAAGGAAATTAAAATTCAGCGCAATCTTAGCGTTTTAGTGATAAATTCACTGACTGAAAGTGTATAGTTGTTGAAAACTGCAAATGGAAAGTTCAAAATTTTCTGTGGTTTTGAGGTTCTGGTATTCAAAAAAATCATTCCTCACTCCTAACTAAAAAAGTCTCCCAACGGATCGCTCCATCGGAAGACTTTTATATTGTGGAAATTTGGGGTTTCAAGACGCAGCAATTACATATTGTTTATTTTTTCGGTGTAATTGACAAGTCTTTACATTGGACGCGATAAATCACGTCCCTACAATCATTCCTAATTCCTAATTATTTTCTAGCAACAGCTTTCTTTGCTGCTTCGACGATATCTTCTGTATCTAAGTGATAGTGTTTCATGAGTTCGTCTGGTGTACCGCTTTGACCGTAAACGTCGAAGATAGCGACTGGTTCGATAGGTGTTGGGCAGTTCATTGAGAGAACTTGTGAGATGCTGTCGAAGAGACCGCCGTTGAGTTGGTGTTCTTCTGCTGTGACAACACAACCTGTCTTCTTAGCTGATGCTAAAACAGCTTCTACGTCTAATGGCTTAATTGTGTGGATGTTGATAAGTTCAGCGTTGATACCCATTTCTTTCAAGATTGGAAGTGCTTGAACTGCTTTCCATACCAAGTGACCGCATGCGAAGATAGTTACGTCTGTGCCTTCTTGCATCATTTGTGCCTTGCCGATTACGAATGGCTCGTCAGCTGGTGTGAAGTTAGCTACTTTTGGACGACCGAAACGGAGGTAAACTGGACCTTCGTGTTCTGCTACAGCGATAGTAGCTGCTTTTGTTTGGTTGAAGTCACAAGGAACGATGACTGTCATGTTAGGTAACATCTTCATCATGCCGATGTCTTCAAGAGTTTGGTGTGTTGCACCGTCTTCGCCTAATGTGATACCAGCGTGTGAAGCGCAGATCTTGACGTTCTTGTTTGAATAAGAAACGACTTGACGGATCTGGTCGTAAACGCGTGCTGTTGAGAAGTTAGCGAAAGTGCCTGTGAAAGGAACATAACCGCCGATGCTCAAACCTGCTGCGATACCAATCATATTAGCTTCTGCAATACCGATTTGGAAGAATCTCTCTGGGAATTCCTTTTGGAAAGCGTCCATCTTGAGAGAGCCGATTAAGTCAGCACAGAGACCAACGACTTTTGGATTACGTTTGGCTGCTTCTAAGAGACCTTCGCCAAAACCTGATCTTGTATCTTTATAATTTTGTACTGTGAAATCCATGATAATGTGTTTTTAAGGTTTAATAAATCAATAATCGCCGAGAGTCTCTTTGAGTTGTGACAATGCACTAGCAGCTTGTTCGTCGTTTGGAGCGACGCCGTGCCATTTGTGTGTGCCCATCATGAAGTCAACGCCCATACCCATCTCTGTGTGTGCGAGGAGTACTTGTGCCTGACCTTTGTGTGCGTTTTCACGCATCTTTGTCAATGTGTCAACGACTTCTTCCATATTGTTGCCGTTGCATTCCCAGACTTTCCAGCCAAAAGATTCGTATTTAGCTCTGAGGTCGCCGAGGTTCATGACATCGTCTGTTGAACCATCGATTTGCTTCTTGTTATAGTCAACGATAGCGATGATGTTGTCAACTTTCTTTGCAGGAGCGTACATCGCTGCTTCCCAGATCTGACCTTCTTCTTGTTCGCCGTCACCCATCAAAACGTAAACGATATGATCGTCTTTCATGAGTTTCTTTGCTTCAGCGAGACCAACTGCTACAGAGAGGCCTTGTCCTAATGAACCGCTGGCGACTCTGATGCCTGGAAGACCTTCAGCTGTTGTTGGGTGTCCTTGAAGGCGTGTGCCAAGACGACGGAAGGTTGCCAATTCTGCTACAGGGAAATAGCCGCGACGTGCCAAGATGCTGTAAAGCATTGGGCTGATGTGACCGTTTGAAAGGAAAAATGCGTCTTCTCCTGCTGCATCCATTCTGAAGTTTTCAGGATTAATCTGCATTTGGTCGAAATAAAGAGCTGTTACAATGTCGGTTGCTCCCAATGAACCACCTGGGTGTCCTGACTGACAAGCATGAACCATTCTGATGATATCACGTCTAACTTGTGATGCTACATCTTTTAACTGATTGATTTCCATATATTGTATTTTTAAGTTAATTATTTTATTGTTAAGGGCTTTGAGCTATGAGTCGTGAGCTTATTTTTAAAGTTCAATGCTAATCGCCCAATGACTTATTCTTTTTACCATGAGAATGAATTATGATTATGAGTTGATTTTCTTTGATTTAGAACACTGCTCATAGCTCATAGCTCATAGCTCACAGCTTTTTTGCAAATGTAAGGAATTTTGTAATAGTTTTACTTTTTTTTAATAATTTTGCATAAAAGTTTTTACGATGGCAAGACACTATAATAATAAATACCAAAAGAAGTCGCAAGAGACTGTTTTTACTGTAAGAGAAGATGCTCTTTTAATGGAGTTTTTAATGAAGGCGATGGACGGCATCAGCCGTAGCAAAGTGAAGAAAATGCTCAGCCACGACACTGTTCATGTCAACGACAGAGTCGTCTCACAGCACGACTATCCGCTGAAACCTAACATGCGCGTTAGCATCAAGAGATCGACAGAAGGAAGCAGATTCAAGAACTTCTGGATCAAGATAGTCTTTGAAGACAACGACATCATCGTCGTGGACAAGAAACCTGGCATCTTGTCAAGCAGCACAAGTCCTAGAGACGAGAGCGTCAAGAGCATCCTCAACTATTATCTCGACAGCACTCATCAGCATGCCAACGCTCACACTGTTCACCGTCTCGACAAATTCACTTCCGGATTGATTATCTTCGCAAAGAGCAAGAAAGTGGCTCTTAAATTTGAAGAAGACTGGAAAGAAAGGGTCTATGACAGAAGATACGCCGCTTTAGTTCACGGCGAGTTGCCAAAGTCACAAGGCACAGTGGCGTCATGGCTGAAAGACGACAGTCATTACGTGACACATTCAAGTCAGGAAGACAACGGCGGCAAATATGCTGTCACACATTATAAGAAACTGAAGTCAGGAAACGGCTACTCACTCGTCGAACTGCAACTTGAGACAGGACGCAAAAACCAGATCAGAGTCCACCTCCAGGATTTAGGCTGCCCTGCTGTCGGCGACTTGAAATACGGCGACGGCAGCGACCCAATACATCGTCTGGGACTCCACGCCTATAAGTTATGCTTCAAACACCCGGTCACAGGCGAAGACATGAAGTTCGAGAGCGACATCCCTAAGGCGTTCTATTTCTTTGAAGACAACGGTCAACAGTCAACAGACAACAGACGTTGAAACCCACACTCATAGTACAGAAAAGACGTATCAATATTTTTGGTACGTCTTTTTTTGTCAATATTACCAAAATCTTTAGCCTTTTGCTTTTCGTCAATTTTCTTGGTGACTCAGCGTCTCGGTGACTTGGTAACTCTATAAAAACCTTAGTCATTAGCCTTTTGCCTTTAGTCAATTTTCTTGGTGACTCAGCGTCTCGGTGACTTGGTGACTCTATAAAAACCTTAGTCATTAGCCTTTTACCTTTAGTCAATTTTCTTGGTGACTCAGCGTCTCGGTGACTTGGTAACTCTATAAAAACCTTAGTCATTAGCCTTTTGCCTTTAGTCTTTTTTCGGGCGTTCCGGCTCCGCTTCCGCTCCGCCGTCGGGCTTTCCGCTCTATCTTTGCTCGCTCCGCTAACGCTTCACTCGCAAAGGATGCCGCTCCAATCCCTAACGCAGAAGGGCTACCACCACCAAGTTGCGAACCTTGAACAAAAAAAATGTTCATATCTTTGCCATATGAAGATTATGTCGTACATATCGTTAGCCTTTCTATCGCCGTTTGCACTTGTTTTTCTTTATACTTTAGGAAAAGCCTTCTATCTTATGATAACAGGCAAAAACAAGACACCTGAGATGCAATACAAAATAGATGTACAGAAAAGACTCAATGCAATAAGAAAGGTAAGACACAGAAAAAGATTATGGATTAAACCTTGCGGAAGTCCTGATTTTATGGAGTAATCTCAAATCCTATTCTTTTTAGACTCCTCTTTCCTTATCCATTCCCAACTTTTCAATAAGAATTGAATCCTGTCATTTATCCATTTTAAATGACAACAAAGATCATATATACATGAGAAAAAGATTGCAAATAAAAGTTTTTGACGAAGAATGATTATATAATACCTCAAAATCATTCCTAATTACCACAACTTAAAATTCATTAACTAAAAAAGTTAATAATTCTATCATATTGATACAAAACAATATATGTTAATGAATATTAACTGAAATTATTTGGAGAGAAAGCCAAACGCTATTACTTTTGCAACATTAACCAAAGTTTATAAATCATGAAAAACACAAACACATAATCACTCCAATTACCCCAATCAACCCAATTAACCTAATCAACCCAATTAACCCAATTAACCCAATTAACCCAATCAAAAAAAAACATGAAAACCTTCCTCCAACTTAAAGGCAACTACAAAGACTTAATCGCATACCAAAAAGCAGAATGCATCTATGACATCACTTACTATTTTGCTCATAAATATCTTTCAAAAAAAGATCGTACCATCGACCAAATGATACAAGCCGCTAGAAGCGGAAAACAAAATATAGCAGAAGGTAATAGCGCTGCTACAACTTCTTTAGAGACAGAATTAAAACTCCTCAACGTAGCCCGTGCTAGTCTTCAAGAACTTCTAGTCGATTACGAAGACTATCTGCGAGTTAATGGTCTCAAACAATGGGACATCAATTCCACTAAAGCTATTCAAACTAGAAAAGCATGCAGTAAACACAATGACTCCGCCTATTACAGAGATGCTATAACAAAACGAAATGACGAAACAATTGCAAATATCGCCATAACTTTAATTCATCAAGAAGACGTATTTCTCCGCCGACTAATAGAAACAAAACAAATATCCTTTCTTAAAGAAGGTGGCATCCGAGAAAAAATGACCGCCGCCCGCCTCTCCTACAAAAAACAAAATCCCCATTAACCCTATATTATCCTTCCCAAACCAAACCAAACCAACCCAAAACAAAACAAAACAAAACCAAACCAACCCCAACCAAAAAACAAAACAACCCAAA
>JAFYNK010000095.1 GCA_017548125.1 Bacteroidales bacterium
AGAAATGGATTATGAAATCGGCGCATTCGTCGGTGAAGAATTACGCGGCAGCGCAAGACCTATTTACATCGAAGCTTTAGACAGACACATGATTTTCATGACAATCTACGGTAAAGCTAATGAAGAACTTACATTTAGATATTATGATGTAAATACTGGCGATGAAGAAAATGTCTTCACAAAAGAAAACGTGATTTTCTCTTCAAACGCTACCTACGGCTCAATCGACAATCCAGTTGCGATGATGTTCGGCACAGAAGGCTTGGATGACAATTCATTAAAAGAAATTAACATCTATCCAAACCCAGCTAACGTCAATTCAGAAATCAATCTCGGCATGACATACGATAGAGTAGAAGTCTATAATTCAATCGGCGTTAAAGTCGCAGAATATTCAAATATTGACAACATCGATGGAATTGAAACAGCTGGAGCATATCTCATTAAAGTTGTTGACAACAATGAAATCAGATATTGCAGACTGATAGTTAGGTGATTATAAGCCTACAAACAAAAAAAGACGATTTTAAAAATCGTCTTTTTTTGTTTATAACGAAGCAATATAAGCTTCCATAATATAATTCTAGTTAAGTCCCAGCATCTTATAACCCATCTCGTTGAGTTGCATTGCCATTCCCATGAGATACATTTGATGCAAGCATTCAAGATAAGCCTCAACGGCATCTTTTGTTCCAGGCTCTATGTTTTGGTTACGAAGGAAAGTGTTTGTGATACAAGCACATTCTGCTACGATATCAGTGACTTTCTGGCATTTATCTTCTTTAAATCTAAGAACGTCTTCAAGAATATATTCATCCATTTCATCAAAACCTCTTTTTTCGCGGAGTGTCTCGTAAATGTTATCTTTGAAAGCATATTTCTCCCAGTTGACATCCCAGAATTTTGCCATCGCCATTCCGACGAACATGATCCATCCGAGAGACACCATAGGATATTCATTATACTCTCTGACGCCGTCAGGCATATAAGCAGTCAAGATGTTTTGCCATTTATCTTCAACGTCTTGGCAGATAGGAAAGCGTTCGCCAACCACATTTTCCTGACGAAGATACTGCAATAATAAAGCCTTTAATTTATCATCAAATTTTTCCATAATTGATATTTTGTTTGTTATTTTTATTTAGTTAATTCGTAGGTTAGTCATCAAATGTCTTATCTTTATATAACAAAAACATCTTGAATATAGTTTACAAAGTTACAAAATAATATAAGAATAGGAGAGGTTTTAGTAAAATAAAAATTCTCCTTGCTCTTGGAAAACTAGGCAAGCCTATCGACATTAACGGACTATAAACTCTCAATTAAAAAATCTTTGTACTTTAACCATTAGCCTTTAGCCATTAGCCTTTAGACTTTTTGTCTTGTAGTCTTGTAGTCTTTCTCTCGGGCGTTACGGCTCCGCTTTCAGCTTCGCCGTCGGGCTTTCCGCTATATCTTTGCTCGCTCCGTTATCACTTCGCTTCGCAAAGGATGCCGCTCCAATCCCTAACGCGGAGGGCTGCTATCAATAAGATGCAAACTCAGACTGTTGTCAATTGTCAGTTGACTGTTGTCTTAACAAACCTTAACATCATTTCTTAATTTTTCACCGCTTTTATGTTAAAAATTGTTAAAAGCGAAACATTTCCTTTGCAAACGCTTGACAAAAGGATGATGCTTGTTGTAGTTTTGTAGATGAGAATTAAATAACCATAATTTATGTCAAGCAAATTACAAAACATCAATGAAATTGCAAATATTCTTGCAATCAAAATTGAGAATATTATCAGAGAATCACGTAAGTCAGCATATCGTGCGATTGATTTTACAATGGTAATGGCTTATTGGAATATTGGTAAAGTCATTGTCGAAGATGAACTACATTGGGAAAGAGCTGAGTATGGAAAAAACATCTTAAATAATATTTCAAAACGTCTTACTAAAGAATTCGGGAAAAGTTTTGATGAAAGAGAACTTCGTAAAATGTGTCAATTTTATAAATGTTTTGAAATTCGGGACTCACTGCGTCCCGAATTGAGTTGGACGCATTATCGACGTTTAATAAGCGTTGAGAATCCAGAAGCTCGTATCTGGTATATGAACGAAGCCGCTAATTCTGTCTGGTCAACACGACAATTGGACAGACAAATCTCTACTTTATATTACGATCGTTTGTTAGGCAGTCATGACAAGAAAATTGTAACTGATGAAGCGGAAGAAAAACTACAGAAGATAATTCCTGAAGATATCATTAAAGATCCATACATATTGGAATTTCTCAATCTAAAAGATTATCCTGCCTTAAGAGAAAGCGATATTGAAAAGAGTTTGATAAACAACCTTCAAGACTTTCTGATGGAATTGGGAAATGGATTTTGTTTCGTCGCACGACAGAAAAGAATGAGATTTGAAGATGAAGACTTTTATGTCGATTTGGTATTTTATAATAGTATAATTAAATGTTATGTCTTAATCGATTTAAAATTAGGCAAACTGACTCATCAAGATGTAGGACAGATGGATAGTTATATTAGAATGTTTGATGCTTTAACAAAACAAGAAGATGACAACCCCACAATTGGACTGATTCTATGCTCTGAAAAAAACGAAGCTATTGCTAAGTATTCTGTATTAAATGATGCCAAACAGATTTTTGCATCCAAATATAAATTAACACTGCCAACAGAGGACGAATTACAAACAGAACTAAACAAAGCTCGGAAACGCTTGGAATTAGAGAATATGGAATAAAGGTTGCCATTTTCATAGCAACCCACTCCTAATTCCTAACTGAAGAGTGGACTTGGTACGAGGAAAGTACGGAGGAGGTAGGGAGATGAGGCTATCCACATTTTTTATTTTGTATGCTGTAATTTTCATTTACACAAAAATATGGATGGTGCCAGATTTACTTTTTTTATTTATCATCTAAATATCACATGGTACTCAATCTATAACTGGTCTAATAGGATATTTGTATCTACAATCGCTACCATAATGCACTCCAAATTTGTATGAAAAATTATAAGCTTCTGCATTACTATATCCCCATCTTTCAAATGTTGATGTCCAATGATAAACATCATCGTCATTATTCAAATCATAATTATTGATATAACTATAATATCCTGTGTATGGGAAAAAAATACTATTACCATTAGGACCAATTACCATATAACCTTTTTTTCCATTCTGTATAGTTCGTATCCATATACATCGATTAATCAGTTCAATAAATTCTTCTTTTGTCGGTATTCTCCATGCTGCACCCCATTGAACTCGAGCTGCATCATAATTTTTATCACCAGAAATATCAATTACATTTTTATTATCTGGTATTTTACTTGATGATTTTGTAGTAATTGCACCCCATTCAAAATAATATCCATTGTCTTCTGGTTTATTAGCACCGATGTTACATGATGCCCACTTTACACTTAATCCTAAATCAACACATTCATGTCCGTTGATTATTTTTTGCATAGAATCAGGTTTAAATATATTTTCACTCATTGCTAAACGCAAACCCTCTTCTCTCCATGCAAATCCTTGTGATTGACTATCACGAGATGACGACCTACAATGATTATAACTATAACTTTTATATACTCCGCCACGTATTACACGACTTGTTCCAAAAGAAGGTGCTCCTTGAGGATTCACCTGAGATATTTCACTATAATCTCTTTTTATATCTTGACACCACTCTTTAACATTTCCACACATATCATAAACACCTAATTCATTCGGCATTCTTGTTTTTACCATATATACCTCTTTATCATAGCTGCTAACTTGTGCTATCTTATAAATGTCATTACTTCCACTATATTTGTACCCCTTTGATTTATCTCCACCTTTTGCTGCATATTCCCACTCTGCTTCCGTAGGCAATCTAAAATTTTTACCCACCAGTTGATTTAACTTCTTTACAAACTCTTGACATTCATCCCATGAAACTCCATTTACTGGTTTCTGGTTGCCAATATTTTTACTTGGATTGCTACCCATTACTGCAGTCCACAACTCTTGCGTCACCTCAGTTTCTCCAATATAATAACCAGATAGTGTCACATTATGTACAGGATATTCATCATAATCTGCTTCAGGATCATAATTATCCCCACCAACAAATTCTTTTTGTGCCCCCATTCTAAAAGTTCCGCCATCAACATATATCATATTAAAACTAACACCATTAACTATAAATGTTTCATTTTTATCAAATCTAATATTTATAGTATCATTCGATTCACCTTCTTCAATAGTAATAGTATTAATAAGATCTTTACCATTCCGTTCTGCCTTGACTTCATGTGTGCCATAGTAAAAATTAAAAACAACAGGTGAACATCCAATAAAAGTACCATCAACGTAAACACTATCACCATGCATATCTGTAGTAATTGTGATCTCCTTGCCAGATTGTAAAGTTTCTTTCAATGTTAATATTACACCCTCAAGAATATCAATTGTTTTCCTAAATTCTGCACACCCTTGCTTAATAATTTTAAGTTCATGTTTACCAACTAATATATCCGAAATAAAATTCGGCGTCTCTCCATAATATTTTCCATCAATATATATGTTTCCTCCTATAGGATTACTTGTAATGTCCAACATTCCGTTTATAGGTTTCGGATTATCAAGACATATATTTACAGTCTCTCCCAAATTCAATTCTACACGTTTCAAACTTGTTTTATGATTCTCTTTTCGGGCTTCTAAAATATGTATTCCATCTGAAAGTCTACCATTCCATTGACCTATACCTTTAAATTCTTCATCAACATAAATATCAGACAGAGAATCAGAGTTTATAACTACATTAACATAGTCCACGAACATATCAAGTGTTGCATTTGAAATTTGTCCATCTATCACATTAAAGCTCTTTTCTGTCATTTTAAACATATCTTTTATTACTCTAACTGTGTGTGTACCGCTTTTCAACTTATCAGTTTTTATAGGAGATAGTCCTATATATTCTTCATCAATAAAGACTTTAGCCCCTTGTTCTGGTGATGTTGAAATATCTAGATAACCAAAATTCGGACGCAGTTTTTTATCTATTACAGTCCTTTCATTCAATGTTACAGTTCCACTTTCTGTATGATACATATTACATTTAATCATCCAAGTATGAGTAGTTCCGACTTTAAAAAGTTTGGATGTTTCTTTTGTGCCAATTGGTTTGTCATCAATATAAATTACAGCATTTTCTTGGTCAGATTTAACTATCATATAAGTGTTTTGCCGCATCATAATTTCTTCTTTAGCTACTATCGGCACATACTGCAACACCATTTCGTATGTACAAAAATCGCATAGTTTCTCTGGAAGGTGATATTTACAGGTTCCATAATCTGGGTGCATTATATTAATAAAGGTGGCATTTTCTGCAGATATGTATATCCACATCTGACCGGTCTTTGGCGTTTTGGTTATTTGCGTTGCAAGGTTGCCACTGAATTTCAAACGTAATCTTTCTTGCTCCGGTATGTTCTCAGTTGATATCTTTATCAATGCCATAGGAAGGTCATTTCCGTCTAAATGGTCGTATTTGTCATTCATTATGGCATTAGGAATATGCTTGAAAGAACCTTCTTTCACTTTCATCTGTGCAAAGGTATTCAATGAAATAAAGGTCAATAATATAAGTAGTAGTTTCTTCATTATTTCAGGATTGAGATTTACAAATATAGATAAAAAGACAATATAAATAGGTATAAATTACATGTTTATGCTTAAAATTCTTTAACATATTTTCCACACTTTCATTAACATCACGTTAAAAATTGTTAAAAGCGAAACATTTCCTTCGTAAACGCTTGACAAAAGGATGATGCTTGTTGTAGTTTTGTAAGAACCAAAGTTTATGATTTATAGCTACACTAAAAACACAAAATATGAAACCTATTGATAATACAGAAACATTGCTGGATGAATTTATTACGGATGTACGAAGCATCATAGAAAACGGTCGAAAGAAAGCGTATGACACCATTATTAGAACTAGCATTAAGACGTTTTGGGATGTTGGAAAACGCATTATTGAAGAAGAACAAAAAGGAAAAACTCGAGCAAGATATGGCACACATCTTATAAAAAACCTTTCGCATGTCCTTACACCTATATATGGAAACAGCTATAATAAACGTAATCTAGAATATTACAGAAAATTTTATATTCTATTTCCTAATGTCGAAATTGTGAACACGCGTGTTCACAATCTTGAATGGTCTCACATACGCCGCATCTTATCTGTATCAAATCCAGAAGCTCGTTTGTGGTATTTAGAAAATGCATCATCTAACATGTGGAGCGTTCGTGAACTTGACCGTAATATTTCCACACAATATTTTGAAAGAAGACTTGCTGCACAACTTACAGTCAATATTGAAGATTTACCCAAAATAACAGACAAAGGTCCTCTTGATTATATCAAAAACCCTATGGTCGCAGAATTTATGGGATTTCATCGTGACTCTTCCTATTCAGAATCTGATTTGGAGCAGGCTCTTATCAATAATCTTGAAAAATTCATTTTGGAGTTAGGGCGTGGCTTTGCTTTTGTTGAACGTAAACAACATATCTCAACTGATACTGCCGACTTTTTCATTGATTTGGTATTTTATAATTTCAGAATGAAAAGATTCGTAATTTTTGAATTAAAGACACACAAACTAACACACCAAGATATCGGACAACTTGATATGTATGTTAGAATGTATGATGATATGATAAAAGATAAAAATGATCAGCCAACTATAGGAGTACTGCTATGTACTGACACAGACAACACCATCGCTAGATATTCAGTTCTGCACGATAGCGACCAAATATTCGCTGCAAAATATATGACATATATGCCTACGGAAGATGAGTTACGTCAGGAAATTGAACAACAAAAACAATTCTTCATGGAACAACATATAACTAATGAATCGGATTGAGGAGTCCGTATTAAATGATGCCAAACAGATTTTTGCATCCAAATATAAATTAACACTGCCAACGGAAGAAGATCTGCAAACAGAACTAAACAAAGCTCGGAAAAGATTGGAATTAGAGAATAGGAAATAAAAAAGGAGAGGACTCTCATCCTCTCCAATCTATAATCTACTTCAGACTTTAGCCCTTAGCCTTTAGCCTTTAGTCATTAAAAATCATTCCACTGGAATGTCTTTGTTAACATTCTTTGATCCTACTAAAGCGTAGAATAACAAGAATGCAAGACCTGCTGCTACAACCCAGTAACTTACTAAGTAGTTGCCGCTTAAGTCAACGACGAGGTTTTGTACGAATGGTAAGATACCACCACCGCAAACTAATGCCATGAAGATACCTGATGCTCTTTCTGTGTATTTGCCTAAGCCTTCAACAGCTAAGTTGAAGATGCCGCCCCACATGACTGATGTGCAGAGACCGCATAATACTAACAACGCAGCGTTGACAGGAACTTGTGCTAAACCGAAACCGTCTGTGCCTTTGAATACTGGGAGGTTGACAACGTTTGATGGGTTCAAGAAGATTGCCAATACAACGAAGATCAAACCGATACCTGATACTGTTGTCAACATAGCTTTTGCTGAAACCTTAGCACCAACTGCTGCACCTAACAAACGACCGATAAGCATTAAGAACCAGTATGTTGCTGTAACTGTACCAGCGATAGCTTCAGCGCCTGTAGCAACATTCAAACCGCCGTTTTGTAACCATTTTTGCAATACGTTTGGAATACCAACTTCAACGCCAACGTAGATGAAGATAGCGATAGCGCCAAAGATGAAGTGACGGAATGACATTGGTCCGTATTGTGATTTTTCACCTTTTGCAACTGCTTGAACTGGATTTTCTGGAATCTTAGTCATAGAGATGACGATGAATGCTAAAGCGAAGATTCCTAAAGCGATGAACATCAATGGGAATACTTGGCTGATTTTAGCGTCAACGATGCTAGGAACGAAAACACCTGTCAAGAAAATACATGCTGTACCCATCAATGAGTTGAATGAACCACCAACTTGTACGAGTTGGTTACCTTTGTTACCGCCGCCACCGAGTTTGTTCAACATTGGATTAACAACGATGTTTAACATACACATTGAGAAACCAGCGATGAAAGCACCGAGGAGGTAGATACCGAAAGCAGTGCTGCTGTCGATGAGACCTGAAAGTGTTTGAATGCCAACGCCGATGAAACCGACTGCTACAGCAATCAAAGCTGTTTTCTTGTAACCGTATTTTTGCAACATATTACCTGCAGGGATACCCATCACTGCGTAAGCGATAAAGTTTGCCAAAACACCTAATGTACCCATCCAGTTAGCAACGCTGAATTGGTTTTTCAAAATGTCGCCCATTGGTGATGCTAAGTTGGTTACGAATGAAATCATACCAAACAAAAGAATCATCACGAGGATTACTAAAAAGTTACCTTGTTTTTTTTCCATTTCTTTAAATTTTTATAATGTTGAAAATTTGAATTTAATTACTTCTTTATATTCTTCGCCTGGACGTAAGACCGCGCTAGGGAAGTTGGCTTTGTTTGGAGCGTCAGGGAATGCTTGGCATTCTAATGCAACGCCTTCGTAGTCTTCGTATGACTTGCCGCATTTGCCTACAGGGCAGCCGCTTAACCAGTTGCCTGTATAAATCTGAACGCCTGGCTGTGTTGTCATGATATCGACTTTGATGCCTGATGCTTCGCTGCTTAATGTAGCGGCAGGATTCATCACACCTTTATTATAATTGTCGATTGCCCAGCAGCTGTCGTAGCCCTTGCCGTTTACCAATGCAGGGAAGTCGGCTTTGATGTCGCGACCGATGAGTTTGCCTTCTGTGAAATCCATTGGAGTGTCTTTCACTGTAGCGATCTCGCCAGTGGTAATCAATTCTTCTGTTGCAGGGAGATAGTTGCTTGCGTAAAGTTTCAGGTTGTGGTCTAAGATGTCGCCGTTGCCTTCGCCTTTCAAGTTGAAATAAACGTGGTTGGTGAGGTTGACGACTGTTGGTTCGCTGCTCTCCGCTTTTAAGGTGAGAGTGAGCTCGTTGTCATCGCTCCAGTTGTATTCTGCCTTAGCGACAACTTCACCTGGATAACCGCATTCGCCGTCTTCTGAGAAATAAGTGAATTCGACATTGCCGTCTTCATTTACTTCGCCGCACCAGAGCTGGTTGGCGAAACCGTCGTTGCCGCCATGAAGGTGATGCTTGCCGTCGCCGGTGTTAAGCACTAACTGAAATTCTTTGCCGTCGATGCTGAACTTGCCTTCCTTGATTCTGTTTGAGAAACGACCAGGGACCTTGCCAGCGCAAGGACCGTCGCCGATATAAGAAGCGAGGTCTTTATAACCAAGTACGACGTCAGTCATCTTGCCGTCTTTGTCTGGAACCACGATAGAAACGATGCCAGCGCCGATGTTACATAATGTCACGCTCGCACCATTGGCGTTAGTGAGTTTATATACATAGATAGCGCCGCCGTCTTCCAATGTTCCGTGTTCTATTCTTTCGATGTTCATAACTATAATTTTAACTAAAAATATATGCAAAAAATGCGAGAACAAATATTAAAGCCAATATTGCTAAATAAAGCTTACATAATGTTGCTGACATCCTCCAAAACGATGTCATATTTTTGACACCTAATTCCAAATTGTCAATGCTGTTATTTTCTTCTATGCTTCTGTATGACTTAGATGCTTTCCATAATTTCTTTGTTATGAAATACGTAACGCCAGCTAATACAATATATATAACTCCAGCTATAATTTCTTCATTGCTTCTTCCATAAATTAACATTAAAGCACCACCCAAAACTATAAGAACTATAGATACATACATAACTATAGAAAAGAATTTAGTATGTCTTCCTATTTCTTTTATACCATTAATGATATTTTCATCAATAATCATTTGATTTTTAATATCATTTGATTGTGTGTTTTCTAATTCGTTTTTCTCGATGTTCATGATTTTATTGTTTAAAGTTTAAAGTGTAAGGTTTAAAGTTTAAAGTTGATTTGTCCTTAAACATTAAACCTTAAGCCTTAAACCAGATTATTCCCAAAGTTTATTAGGATAAACGCCTCTGTCGATGAGTGACTGCACTTTTGCCACGACGTCTGGCTTATCTTCTTTATATGTAACGCCAAACCAAGCAGCGTCGCTTGACAAGACTCTCAACTTAGCTTCGTCGCTGTTGATGAGGTTGTTAACCATCAAAGGAATGAAGAACTCTGCTTTGATGTTGGTTTGTGCTGGACCTTCCAAGAATGTCTTGAAACCTTCTTTTGAATGTTCGAAGAAGTCTGGTGTGAAACCGAAGAAGTTCATTGATACCAAAGTGTCTAAGTCGAGTGGGTGAGAGCCTTCTTCATCGGTGAAGGCAGCGCCGTCTTCTGTCTTTGCGATAGAAGTACGTTCGACTATTGTCTGGAGGTAATTGTTTTCGTCTTGGGTGCAGACGCCTCTTGACACTGTTCCGAATTCTGACAATGTGTTTCTCAATTTATAAGCGACCATGCTGTAAGCGCCTCTCTTGCCTTCGCATTCTGTGAGATATTTAGCCATCACTTCGTAAGCTTCCTTGCCGTAGAAGTCGTCGGCGTTGATTACTGCGAAAGGTTCTTTGATTGTGTCGGCTGCCATCAAAACAGCGTGGCATGTGCCCCAAGGTTTCTCTCTGCCTTCTGGTACTGAAAAACCTTCAGGAAGAGCGTCGATGCTTTGATATACATATTCTACAGGAATGCCGAAACGTTCTGTGTTATTGACTTTTTCAAACGCTTCAGCGAAGTCTCTACGGATTACGAATACGACCTTGCCGAATCCAGCTCTTTTAGCGTCATAGATTGAATAATCTAAAATTGCTTCGTTGTTAGGACCAACGCCGTCCATCTGCTTGAGAGCTCCATAACGTGAACCCATTCCAGCTGCTAATACTAATAATGTTGGTTTCATTTTTATTTTATTGTTTAAAGTTTAAAGTTTAAAGCAGTTTTAAAGTTGATAGTTTTAAGTTTTATGGTTTATCAAAAAAATCCATCAACCTTAAACCTTAAGCATTAAACCTTAAACTATATTAGTTAATTTTCTATATTTGAGCCGCAGCAATAACATATTGTAATTTTCATCGGTGTCGTTGACGCGTCTCTACAAATCACTCCTAATTCTTAATTCCTAATTACTAATTCCTAATTCCTAATTACTTAATACGTCTCGCTCCGTCTGAAATGACAACGTCGTAAACCTTAGGTTCGCGATTGTATTTTGCGAGATATTCTCTCTTAGCAGTAGCGATGAAGTTGTCGTACAAGTCTTCTTTAACTAAGTTGATTGTGCATCCTCCGAATCCGCCGCCCATGACGCGTGATCCTGTAACGCCGCATTTCTTAGCTACGTCGTTCAAGAAGTCTAATTCTTCGCAGCTTACTTCATATTCCTTGCTCATGCCGTAGTGAGTTCCGAACATTCTGTCGCCAACTGTGTCGTAGTCGCCTTTTTCCAAAGCAGCGCAAACGTCGAGGACGCGTTGTTTCTCACCGATGACATAGACAGCACGCATATAGTCTTCTTCAGAGATCTCTGCTTTCACTTCGTCGAGCATCGCCATTGTAGCGTCGCTTAAGTAATTAACCTCAGGATGTCTTGCCTTGATATGAGCGCAGGCGTTTTCGCATGACTCACGGCGTTTGTTATATGCTGATGATGCGAGTTCGTGTTTTACGACTGTGTCGAGGAGAACTACTTTGTAACCTTCTGGGTTGAATGGGAAATATTCGAATTCCATTGTTGCGCAGTTGAGACGCATGAGGTGACCTTTCTTTCCGAATACAGAAGCGAATTGGTCCATGATGCCGCATTTAACTCCGCAGTAGTTGTGTTCTGTTGACTGACCTATTCTTGCGAGTTCAAAACGGTCGATGTTGAGGTTGAAGATGTCGTTTAAAGCGTTTGCGAATGTTGATTCCAACGCTGCTGATGATGACATGCCAGCTCCGAGTGGAACGTCGCCTACGAATACTGTGTCGAAGCCTTTTGGTTCTAAACCTCTTTTCTTCATCTCACGGCAGACGCCGAAGATATATCTTGCCCATGACTCTTGTGGAGCGTCTTCTTCGTTCATGCCGAATTCTACTTGTCCTTCGTAATCTACAGAATAAGCGCGTACCTTATCTGTTCCGTTAGGATTGATGGCAGCGTAAATACCCTTGTCGATGGCGCCTGGAAATACGAAACCGCCGTTATAATCAGTGTGTTCGCCAATCAAATTGACGCGGCCTGGAGAGGTGTAAACCATATAATCATTGCCAAATAATGACTTAAACTTTTCTTCAATGATTCTTGTATCCATAATTATCAAATTTAAATTCAATTTTTATTTAACCCTCAAAAGTACAAAATATTATCATACGAAAGACACCTTATATAAATAAAACTTTGGAGAGTTTTTTTGAAGACTACAAGACCACAAGTTTTAGTTAGGAGTTAGGAATGAATTTTAATTTCCTCAATTCCTCAAATCCGGGATTTTTTTACGTTGTTGGAATGTAGGGAAGCACATTTAATTTTATTAACAAACCATATAAATTGAATGCTACATAAGTGTTGATAAAAAAACATAATTTTTTTTAACGATTTTTTAAAGAATCAGATAAATATTTTTAAATTTGTAGATGAAAATCTTCTTTAGAAGATTATATAAATTGGCATAGTGGAAATGTAACATAACAACAAAAAGAATAAATAATATCTGAAAAAAATAAAGAAACGAATAAAGATATGGCAAACGAAAGGATAACAGAGGGTATTGTGAGAGATCATTTCAAGAATGATGCTCTGTTTAAATCTATTAAATGGGAAGAACAAAAATCGTCTAATAAGGCTATATCTCAACTTCTTGTTGGAATGTCCAAAACAGGAGGTAAGGGTAGTGGTGCGCCTGAGTTTATTGTTTCGTTTCCAACAGATAGCCGTTATCTGATTATTGTTGAGTGTAAAGCGAAAGCTTCATGTCATGAGAGTAAATTACGCAACAAGGTTAAAGATTATGCTGTCGATGGCGTGCTTCACTATGCGAAAGCATTATCTTCTGCTTATGATATTATTGCCATTGCGGTTAGTGGCGAAACAACCGAAGAAATGCTTGTTTCACACTTCTTGTGGAAGAAAGAAGCTGACACTTACGAGGAACTGACCGAGGATAAATCATTGCTTCCTATCGACTCGTATCTGCATTTATTTGCTAATGAGCAATTCGCAGATAATCTTCGCAATATAGATATTGTTGCAAAAGCTATCGAGTTAAACGAAGACTACAATAACTACTCTATTCCAGAACAGACCCGAAACACTATGGTTAGTGCAATGTTACTATCTCTTATTCACGAACCATTCCGAATTGGTTACAAAGCACAACCAACAACTAAGAGTCTAAGTGATTCTATGATGGCAGCAATCAAAACCACATTAGAGCAAAGCAGTGTGCGAAATGGTGATGCTATGATTGGCGAGTTTAGCAAGCTCCTAAACGAACCTTTATTTAGAGAGAAGAAAATTAAAAATAAGAAAAGTAAAAAGGATAGAACAACGCTGGAAGTTATCAAAGAAATGATAGAATATCTTCATAAATATGTATATCCTCTTGTTTCGATGGAGCACTCAGGTTTCGATGTTCTTGGTCGCTTCTATACTGAGTTTATTCGTTATGCCGGTAGCGAGCAGAAGCAGGGACTTGTACTCACACCGTTTCATATTACAGATTTATTCTGCGACTTGGCAAATCTAACAGAGCACGATATTTTGTACGACCCTTGTTGTGGTACTGGCGGTTTCCTAATTGCTGGTATGAAGCGTATGTTTCAAAAGGCAGGCAGTAACGAAGACCTTAAAATGAACATAAGACAAAATCAGTTGGTAGGCGTAGAGTTACGACCTTCAATGTACACTTATGCATGTTCAAATATGATGTTGAGAGGCGATGGTCGTTCTAATATATATTGCGGAGACTGCTATCAAACCAAAGGTGCGGTATCTACCCATAAACCAACAGTGGCATTTCTGAACCCTCCGTATGATGTTGGCACAGCGGAACAGTTGCGTTTTATTGGACACGCTCTTGATGTCGTTGCACCTCAAAATGGTCGAGTAGTAGCGATTGTACAGATGAGTTGTGCCATTAAAGATGAGAAGGATTTGAAGGCTGTGAAGAAACAGTTACTTTCAAAACATCATCTGAAAGCAGTTTTATCAATGCCTGATGATTTATTCTATCCTGTTGGTGTTGTTACATGCGTAATGGTTTGGGAGGCAAACAAACCTAATGCAGGTCGTAAGACTTGGTTTGGCTATTTCAAGGATGATGGTTTTGAAAAACGCAAACATCAAGGCCGTATTGACGCACGAGGTAAATACAAATCTTCGATTAGAGATAAATGGGTTTCCGCTTATCAAAATGGAGATGAGATTGCAGGCTTGTCTGTTAAATACGAAGTGAAATATGACGATGAATGGTGTGCCGAAGCATATATGGAAACCGATTATTCGCAATTATGCGACGAGATATTTATTGAAAAATTAAAAGAATATGCATCATTCCTAGTCTTAACTAATAAAATATAATTATGACTACTAATTGGGGATGGTTTCGTTATGACGAAATATTTGATATAAAGAAGGGATTTTACAATAAAAAACCTGAGGAAAGCGGAAATGGCACAATCCCATTTATTGGAGCCACAGAGTCCAATAATGGTATAACTTCTATGCATACATTAGAAGAAATTGAAGCAGCAAGCAAAACTGGAGATAATCCGAACCAAGATATTTCGGAAAAGATGTTTGCCGGGAATTGTATTACGGTTTCTAATAATGGATCAATTGGTTTTGCATTCTATCAGGAAAAGGAATTTACATGCAGTCACGATGTCAATCCGTTATATCTCAAAGGGCATACGCTCAACAAACATATCGCAATGTTTTTGTGTACACTTATAGAGCTTGAGCAATATAGATGGGCGTATGGTAGAAAGTGGAGGCCAAAGCGCATGCCGGCATCTCTTATTAAATTACCGATATGTAAAAAAGGAAAACCTGATTGGAATTGGATAGAGAACTATATGAAACAAAATATAGCTCCATCTTTACCTTCCAAATCAAAAGATGTGTGGGAAGAAAAATATGATAATCGGCCTATATTAGATTATGTCGGGCTTGATGTAGTCCAGTGGAAATGGTTTAAATATGATGATATATTTACCATTCAAAAGGGGAAGAGGTTGACCAAAGCTGACATGATAAGTGGTAACACAAATTATATTGGTGCGACTGATACTAATAATGGTATTACGGAAAAGATTGGCAATACTGAACATATTTACGAAGGTAATAAAATAACTGTAAGTTATAATGGTTCTATCTCAGAAGCATTCTATCAAGCAGACCCTTTTTGGGCAACTGACGATGTAAATGTATTATCATTAAAACATTATACATTAAATGCTCATATTGCTATGTTCTTGACCACTCTTATACATATAGAGAAATACAGATTTAACTACGGAAGAAAGTGGGATAAGGAGCTAATGTTGAAATCAAAGATTAAATTGCCAATTAAAGCAAATGGGGATCCCGATTGGAAATTTATGGAAAAATATATAAAAAGTTTACCTTATAGTGCAAGTATATAAAGTTTAAAATTATGGAAGAGATGCAGAATATGCCAATAGAAGAGATTGATATTCAATTAGCAGAGAATCAGCAGATTGAAGAAGACATCAACGAGTCACACCCGACATCAGAGGAAAAGAGAGATCTTTTAAAACGAACAAAAATCGTCAAACAGACTTGGTCTATTCAAGAAATATATCAAAAAATTAGAAGTGGTAGACTTGTGTTATCCCCTGATTATCAAAGAAATGAAATTTGGCCTAATGATAAAAAAACTGCTTTTATTGAGTCTCTTTATATGGGTATTATAATTCCACCTATATATGTAGTGGAAATTCCTGGGGCAGACTTATTATCTGATAGCATATATGAGGTTGTAGATGGTAAGCAACGATTAACTACGATTGAGAAGTTTCTCGCTAAAGGGTTTGCATTGTCTAAAAAATCATTGGAATATTATAAAGATTGGTTTGGAGGTAAGACATACTACGATATACAAGAACAGTACCCAGTAGAAACATTAGAGATGTTATCATCTGTTCTTGATATATATGTTATAACCGCAAATTCTCCTGAGTTTACAAAATATGATATATTTTCACGTCTAAACAAAGGCGCAGAGAAATTGAAAGTTAATGAGATTCGTAAAGCTATTTATAGATCTCCGCTATTGGAATGGATTGATGAATATGTTAAGTCATACACAGATACAGGAAATGAAGCGAGAAAACAAAAATATAAAAGAGTATTCTCGCCTAATGATATAAAACGATACGAAGACTATGGTAGGTTTTATACTAGCATTGCTTTTAAGTTGCGCTCTGATATAGAAACCGGGGTAGTGATAGGCTATAATTCACGACCTCGAGATATGATTAATAATGTACTTCAGGAAATACAGAATAATAAACTTTCACTCTCAAAAGAGAACATAATAGCTGTGCTAGATTTTACTATGTCAGTCCTTGAACAATATAGGAATACTGAAGGTATAGATTATATAATTAATTCTTGTGTTCCATATATTGATACAAATTTGGTAAAGATATACGAGAAGCTTCCAGATATAATCAGTGATAGAACAATTAAAGATACTTTCGAAAAATCTCCAGCAACAACAAGTAGTGTAAACAATAGGCTGTTGCGAGTAAAAGAAATACTTAACGAATAATGGATCAAAGTGAATTAATAAAATTACAAATAAAGTCTTTGCTTATCGTCCATTATGTTTCAACATTTTCTACACTGGAAAAGATAATAAAACAAATATTCCAAGAAAAGATTGTTATAAAGGAGCATAAACACAAAAGTAAATTATATTTTGCTTATGGATGTATGGTTGGCAATGATGTGTATTACGATTTCGAAAATGAGTCGCTACATCTAAATGGTACTCGTAAATATAAAGATGATGAGTTGTTTAATAATCTAAATATTAATAAAATTATAAAATTTGACAGAAAAGAACATTTAATAGAAAATTTTGGAATTACAATAGACTCCGTGCAAACAAAAAAACTTTCATATACTCTTCATGATGTTGTTATTAAGTTGATTGAAATGAGAAATGTGTTAGCACATGAGGTTGATAATATCATTTTCAAAGAAAAGCATATTGTGGATAATTTATCTATTGAGTGTATAAAGAAATATCCTTATGAGTGGTTAGAAGGGTTGGATGTAACCCGAATAGACAACGAGTCTTTAGCGATATATAGTAATTTAATCTATATGGAATTGGTAATAAAGAAATTAAGTTCCTAATTAATTAGGAATATCATATTACACCCTATATAATAAAATGGTTATGTAAAAGTGTATACCTTTGTATGCAATGTAACAATGTATTATATGTCAGAAACCAACCGCATAGAATATAAAAGAGAATTGACTTTTAAAGGCTCCATCCATAATTTTAGTGTAAATACAATTACAGATTATACATACCAAAACAATCCCGGCAATTTCCAATAAAATTTGCTGGGATTGTTAGTTTGTAATTATATTGAGATAAGGCCGTTATCAATATTTATCTGTCTGAAAATGCTCTTTGGGGAAATAGTAATATAAAAACATTGGAAATGCATTAAGTATTGCAACTTCGTTATTTGGAATAATATGTTTTCTGAGTTGAGCTTCAAATACTGGCATTTGTTCAATATCATCTTTTTGTTCTGGCCAAGAAAGATTGTTTTTTGTCAACAAATTGGCTTTAAATACATTCTGTTTAACCAAATGCTTCCAGTTTGTTGCATCTTTCAGATATGCATATCCATTGTAATGACAAAACTGTCTGGCTGTTTTCTTAAAATTATCACCATTACTGTTTTCTCTCAGTACAGTATAATTATGGAACTGCTCATCAGGTAGTTCTTTTGTATATTGGATACTTTCAATCATAGGATAGCTGATGAAAAGTTTTCCATTTTCAGTCTCCTCATTGAAATATTCCAGCAATTCCATAATCTGCAAATTCTTATTATCTAAGTCGCCTCTATAGAAGTCATAATCAAAGAACAAATATATTGACTCAAAATCAGAGCTTTTGTATTTGAATATTTCGTTTTCTGGGTCAATTTTCTCTTTTTCCAATTTCAAGACATCGACTACATCAGCAAATCCTTCGAAATCATTTTTCAAGCGCTTATAGAAAGTATAGATACTGCTGCAGAAAGAACATAACACCTGATCTTTGCTTCTTGGAAAAAACAAAGATTTAATGCCTTCATATAAAGGAGGCTCATATTTTTCACCTTCAAATATAAATAGTATCATACCTCAAAAGCATTACCTCTATACATTTTTTCTATACTATTGCCAAAACGTAATTCTTTGTCTGTGCAGAGACAGAGTGGCTTAATATTATTCTTATTGATAATGAAATTGCAATCTGGACGCAACAAGTCATTTGTCATCAAATAGGTATTGTGTGAAGTGACAAATATCTGATTTGATAATGAAAATAATTTTTGACACACTTTAAATGACAAATCATAATGGTAAAATGCATCAAATTCATCTATCATAACAAAAGTGGCTTTTGACATCTTTTGAGTCCAAAAATACAATAATGTCAATGAACTGGTTCCTGTAGATCTTATTTTGTAGAAAGGAACGCCATCGCCAATATCACAAATTAATTGTTTGTCTCCTTTTGGGGCAGCTTTGAACTTAAACTCTTGCCCGCTGACAGATTTCAAAAAATCACTAAAGTCATCAACTAAATCATTGGCTATGATATATTCTTCAATGTTTGTTGTTCCCTCATCCAATCCAGCGAAACCTCTTTCTTCATGATTCCAGAATAATAACATGCTTTCTACAAATTCCTTCATTTTCATTAGTGGATGATCAGAGTTAAAAGGATATACACTCCACAAATAACCCAATACGGAAACTTTATTACTACTGTTTGCAAGTTGTTTTTTATTCTCTTCAGTCATTGGGAATTCCAAGCTCTCAATTGTCAAATTATTGTTATCTAATGCAAAGACAACATTTCCATCCAAAACTACTTTTTCAGATTCAATGCCATAGATGCTTTTTGAATAATAATAATCTACAATGTTTGTTCCGAAGCGAAAAGTATATTCGAATGAAACAAAATCATTAGGGTGAAGCGCATTTATGATTGCCTCAAATTGATGAGGATTTTTTGCTTTCTGGGTGAGATGAAGTATGATATCAAACACAGCCAATGCAAGATTTGATTTTCCAGATCCGTTAGGACCATAAATAATACCATTTTTCACAATTCCATCTTTGATTGCAAAAGTATTAAAAGAGTAACTGCTAGGATGAGATAAGTCCCATTCAATCCTATCTGCAAAACCTCTGTAATTTTTGACTGCAAATTTTGTAATCATGCTTTTATTCCATTAAAGTGTTAATACAAGTGCAAATATAGATAAAAAAAACGTTTGCCGTAAAAAAATTACTGTAAAAACTAAAAAACGAGAAGTTTGTTCAGAAGTACCCCCAAAAAAAATTGATACCACAGTCGTATCACGTTCGAAGTAGGGAAGTCAACGGACAACGGACAGCAGTCAACAGACTTTAGAATTAAATCGAATCTTTTTTTCTTGGCAGTAATCCCTGCCGCCTCGGAGAAATAGCGTTAAGAAATTATGAGACTGAAGCGTTAAGAACAAAAAGCTGTTTGAGCGCAGCGAGTTCTTTTGGTTTAACGAAAGAATCATAATTTTAGCGTATTTATCCGCAGCGGCGAGCTTTTTCTGTTTCTCTTTTTTGCGGTAAAAAAGAGAAAGGAAACCTCTGCCGTGCCTACAGCACTTTGATATTAGTCTGGTCATATTTGCAGGCATTCCTAGCTCCGCTCTCCATACCTGCCGATGAACTGCCGTCCCTGACGGGACTTATTTTGAATTGAAAATTGAAAGGTTAAAACTGAAAGTTAATTTTCAAATTTCAATTTTCAATTTTCAGATTGCCGCCTCGGATAAATAGCGTTAAGAAATTAAAGGCACAGAGTCGCAGAGACTCAGAGATACAAAGAAACTTTAAGACTCTGCGTCTTTGTGACTTTGCGTCTTTACTAAAGCTCATTTCCCGTTAACTTGCCAAATAACCACATGAAAGTTAAAAATAGTTAAAATTGTAAAACAGAAGATTTTTCTTTATACTTTTGCAATGAAGGAGGTCGATGATGAAAGAAGATAATAAAATTATTCTCTATCAGGATGATAACGAAATAACGAGAGTATCAGTGAGATTCGCTGATGAAGATTTATGGCTGACACAAAGTCAATTGGCAGAGATTTACTGCACAACGCAAGAAAACATTTCTATGCATATAAGCAACATCTATGCTGATCAGGAATTAGATGAAAGTCGAACTTATAAGGATTTCTTATTAGTTCGACAGGAAGGGAATCGTAAAGTGAAACGAAACATCGCTCATTATAATCTCGATATGATCATTGCTTTGGGTTATCGTGTTCAATCTCAAGTTGCTACACGTTTTAGACGCTGGGCTTTGGAAATGAATCCTATGACAATGAAAGACTGGATTGACGCTCTCGATAATCAGATTATTGCACATAAACGTAAAGTATTGATTGGTAAGGGTAATATATCACATCAGCAGGCGATAGAAAAAGCAGAGAAAGAGTTTGAGATATATCGTAAACGCGAAATGGAAATGCTCGAAAGCGACTTTGATAAAGAGATGAAAAAATATTTGAGTAATTCTTGATTGATAAATTACAGAACTATCAATTCAAAAGAGAATCCATTGTGCAAAATAGGAATTCAATTGCATTTTTTCTTACTTTTGTACAAAATCATAATTAAGCATAAATATGAAAAAAATATTGCTTTACATATTGACAATCAGTATATTGTCATCTTGCTCGAATGTGACAAATCATGCTCCTGCGCCTATAGAACCGATACCAACTCAAGAACAAATCGATTGGCATAAACTTGAAACATACTCCTTTGTGCATTTTGGATTAAATACTTACAACGACCTGGAATGGGGATACGGTAACACTCCGGCGTCAACTTTCAACCCGACGAATCTCGACTGCGATCAATGGGTCGCCACTCTTAAACAATGTGGCATGAAAGGCGTGATTCTCACCGCAAAACATCACGACGGATTCTGTCTCTGGCAGACAAAAACTACCGATTACAGCATCGCTAACTCTCCATATAAAAACGGCAATGGCGATATGGTGAAAGAACTGTCGGATGCCTGTAAGAAACATGGTTTAAAATTCGGTCTTTATCTTTCTCCTTGGGATAGAAATCATGCTCAGTATGGTTATGAAGATTATGTTGAAGTGTATCATAATCAGATTGATGAACTTACAAGCAATTACGGTGAGTTGTTTGAATTCTGGTTCGATGGTGCTAACGGCGGTAATGGTTACTATGGTGGAACTAACGAATCTCGTTCAATAAACGCAAAGGAATATTATGACTATGAACGTGCTCGTGACACTATCTTAAAACGTCATCCAAACGCTATGATATTCGGAGGTACTTGTCAGACAATACGTTGGGTTGGCAATGAACAAGGCTGGGCTGGCGACACCGATTGGTGTATGATAAATCCAGAACAGGATAATAATACGAAACATCTTAACCATGGTTCTGAAAACGGAACTCATTGGATTCCAGCAGAAGTGGATGTCTCGATTCGTCCGGGTTGGTTCTATCATAAACGCGAAGATCATCAGGTGAAAAGCATTGCGCAACTCACTGATATTTATTATCGCAGCGTCGGTCATAACGCTAATCTTCTCCTTAATTTCCCAATAAACCTTGACGGAAAAATCCCTGCACAGGATTCTGTTAGAATTATAGAATGGCATGACGTTATTACTAACGATTTGAAAGATAATATCTTGAAAGATGCTAAAGTGAATGTCGATAATGAAAGAGGTCGTAAGTTCAAAGCGGAAAATGTCATCGATGGTGATTGGGAAACTTATTGGGCTACGGAAGACGATTATAACTTCGGAACTATTTCATTTACATTCGATAAGCCTGTGAAAATGAATAGGGTAGTGCTTCAGGAATATATTCCTCTTGGACAAAGAGTAAGCGATTTCTACATGGAAGGTGAATTGAATGGCGAATGGTTTAAAATCAATGCCTTCGACACATTGTCAACGATTGGTTATAAGCGCATAGTTCGTTTCAACACTGTGGAACTTGATAAACTGATAATATACTTTGAAGAAAGCAGAGGTCCTTTATGTATCAATAATATAGAAGCATATTGTGCGCCAGTGCTTCTTGCAGAACCTAACATTACTAGAAATTATGACAATATTGTTGAGATAAAGTCATTTGATAGCGATGCTCATGTTTATTATACTCTGGACGGTTCTGATCCTGATGAGAAGTCAATGAAATATGAAAAGCCTTTCGTATATAATGATAAAGGCGTTATTAAGGCTATTGCTTTTGATCCTATAACTAAAAAGAAAAGTGCAGTAGCTGTTAAAGAATTAGATTTACCGAAGGAATATTTTTTGATGTCTAGCTTTGTTGATGGATATAAGAAGTTGTTTGATGGAAATCTAAACGTTGCATTCTATCTCAATCTTAATGATTCTATTAAGATGACTTTTGAAGATGATAAAGTTATTTCTGGATTTAGATATATTCCAAACCAGAGCAGAGACGCTTCACGTCATATCGTTGATTATGAATTATATATTGACGGAAAGAAAGTCCAATCCGGAACATTCGGCAACATCAAGAACAATCCTATAGAGCAAGTCGTAAGATTTGATGGTATAAAAGGAAAAACTGTAACATTTGTTCCTACGAGAAACACGGATGGAAGCAAAAACTGCGGCATAGCGGAGTTTTCAGTGATAACTAACTAAGTGAAGACACAGAGACATCACTTTGAGACTTTGTGTCTCTGTGTCTTTTCGACTTTAATCATTCACACATTGCGTCGAACATCTCGTGTGTTCCGAGTTTACCGTTGATAACGCAGACACATTCGACGACGGCTTTGACGCATAATTTCTCGTCTGAAGCTCTGTATATGTCTTGATAAAAAACGTATCTTATTCCTTCTTTCTTGACGTTAAGCCTACATATAAATTCATCGCCGCCTCTGAGCGGTGTTTTGTATGTCAATGAGATACGTGCCACGACTGGGTCGATGCCTTGTTCGTGTAAATCAGCGAACTTCACACCTCTAGATTCTATGAATTCATGACGTGTATGTTCTGTATAATGTTGATAGTTAGCGTTATTGACTATGCCTTGCGAGTCACATTCATAGTCGCGAACCTTCATTTTAAGTTCAAAAATATAGTTTTCCATCAGATGTAAATGTCTTCCTTTAAATTAAAATATTCTTTCAAAATTCCGCTTTTTAATAAGTCATCTTTCTTTGATGAAATCAGCTCTTTGCCTTTTGAAATAACCCAAATGTCATCAGTATAACGTAACAGCAATTCCAAATCGTGGGAACTGAAAACAATGGTCTTGTTACGTTCTTTTGCAAGCTTTTTCATCAGATGAAACAATTCAATTTTGCTAGGATAATCAATGAAAGCAGTAGGCTCGTCCATGAATATGATAGGAGTGTTTTGCGCCAATGTCTTTGCTATCATAACCTTTTGTTTTTCCCCATCACTTAATGTATTAAAATATCTGTCTTTCAATTTATTTATACCAACTATTTCAAGTGATTCTTGAATAATATTTTCATCTTCTTTTTCTATCTTTCCGAAGAAGTTTGTATAAGGACAGCGGCCGCTTGCTACCACATCATATACCTTTAGAAACATATCGTCAGGTCGTTCAGTAAGCACAAGTCCTATCAACTTAGCTTTGTCTTTAGCCGAATACGAAGAGAGCTCTTTTCCCATCAGTTCGACGCTCCCATCAATAGGTTTTATATATGCCGTCAAAGTCTTGAAAAGCGTTGATTTTCCAGCTCCGTTAGGTCCTATCAATGCAATAATATTACCTTCGTTCAGGCTGACGTTGATAGGAGGCAGGATGGCTTTATTTTTATAACCTATATATAAATCCTTGGTTTTTAATACTTCCATTTTTATATCATTAAAATCAAACACCTTATCTTTTTCTCAAAATGACCCATATCACAATTGGAGCGCCGATGAAAGCTGTCACGGCGTTTATTGGAAGATTGCCTTCGAAACCTGGCATTCTAGCCACTAAATTACATAACATACTGACATTCATCCCCATCAACATTACAGCCGGCACCAAAATCCTGTGATCGCTGGTTTTAAATATAAATCTTGTCAAATGCGGAATAGCGAGACCTAAAAACGCTATCGGACCGCAATAGGCAGTCACAATGGCTGTCAGATAACCAGAAACGAGTATGATAAACAGACTGTTTTTCCTTACATTGACGCCTAAGTTTTCGGCATACAAATCCCCTAACAAAGTGATATTTAAGCTTTTTGACATAAATAAACTTGCAAAAAGCCCAATGGCGATGCTAATGCTAAAGAATGTCAGCTTTGTCGTTCCAACAGCAGAAAACGAGCCCATACCCCAAATTACGAAAGCATGAATATCTTCTTTCATACTAAAGAATTTCATTATATCAGTTAATGAACCGGCGAGATATGATATCATCAAACCGATGATTATCAAGGTGGTCATGTTTCTTACGCGACTGCTGAATCCTAAAATCAGCATCAATACCAATGTCGCGCCCACGAAAGCTGCGAGGCTTACTCCTAGATTTGACCAGAATCCCATTGTTGAAAGCGCCGCGCCACCTAAAACGCCTGTCAATAAGATTGTTATCGCGACTCCCAAACCTGCGCCGCTGCTTATTCCCAACATGGAAGGGTCGGCAAGAGGATTCCTGAATAACGTCTGCATCAAAAGTCCGGCTACAGACAAGGCTGCGCCTGCAAACAATGCCGTCACAGCTTGCGGAAATCTGTAGTCTAAAACTATTGTCGTGACTGTCGAATTGGATTTATTGCCAAAAAACACTCCGAACAAATCAGAGAAAGGAATAGTGACTGATCCTACGAACAAGTTTAACACAAACAATAATATTCCCAATAATACTATTGATATTAAAGCACTGATATTTATTTTATTACTAGTCATTATTTAATCAATCGCTTGAAGTATTTGGGAGAGTAGTTTTCCCATTCTTCCGTTAATAATTCTGGATGAAAATGATAGATGAAATCTGCCAAAAGTACGTCAGGTTCATATTGTGATTTCTCAAAATATCCGCATTCTCTTACGTCGCAGACCAATAATTGTTTCTCTTTAAATGCTTTGAAAAGCGGATATAATTCATTTTCATCATTTAGTCTCTGGTAAGTAAAAGGCGTGTCGTATGAATTGATGACTCTCCAGAAATCAGCGTTTTGAGCCTTTAGCAAAACGCTTTCTGCATCGATGTGGAGGCTTCCCGTCGATTCGTTGTCACTCCAGATATAATCACCACCTGCATCAGCGAAAATCTTTGCGATATAACTATTTCCTCCTGGTACATACCATTGATTTTCAAATGGCAAGTCAGAAAACACAGTTGGCTTTTCTTCAACAGAAGAACATCTTTCAGATAATGTCTCGTAACGTCTTGCAATATCGTCGAACCATTGATTTGCAACATCTTCTTTTCCGCATAAATATCCTACCACCTTCATCCATTCGGCGCGTCCAAGCGGATGAGATTCAAGATAATCAGGGAATGAAAGCATTGTTGCGCCACTGAGCTCTCCTAAATATGAGAAGTCGATGCCAGAATATGGAGTGTATAAAATTAAATCAGGTTGTAAGTTTATGAGTTTCTCGGCATTAACGTTTGTTGACATTCCAACATCTGATATTTTCCCTTCCGAAACAAGTCTTAATATTTCTTCATTTGCAGTATAATTGCTTTCCAAAATCCCTTTAACTTTTTCAATCTCATGAAGTTTTTGAAAAACAGACCATTGTGTTGAAGAAAAGGCGACGACTGACTTTACAGGCGTTTTTATTATTTGTTCATCAAGAAATTCATCAGGAACAGTGACAGTATCGTTGAAGAGATAGTATTCTTTGTCGGAGCCAAAGCCGTCTTTAATCGTGAGTTTGTAACCTCTTTCTATTAGATGAATTTTAAAGTTTTTAGCGTAAGTAACGAGGTTTAATGTGTCATTAACGTCATTGCTGTAACTTTTGCCTTTTGAAGCGACATTACATGAACTCATCATGTAAACAACTGAAAACAAAATGAGTATGATTTTTTTCATCTTATTCGTGCAGTTTTATGATTTCTTTTAAGCAATCTTCACAGAGGCAATCTGAGTAATTTTCTTTAAGGAAAGACCTTACATTATCTGAAATAGAGTATTTTGAACACCAGCATGTTGAGCTATGTTGACATTGAAATTCCTTATTGCATCGAGGGCATTTTTTAGTCATTTTTCAAACAGATTTATCTTGTTAAAATTGTCGTCAAAGATAATAAAAAAGCCTTTCGCAAAATGGCAAAAACTCAGAAAAAATAATTATCTTTGTACGCTAAACAAATTTAAAATTATTAGAAATGGGATTCTATTTTTTTCATACACCTAAGCCTAGGAAATTCAATTATATACCACGTCATTTTGACCCTAATCAGGAAGCTCTCGAAAAGAAGAAGGCTGCCATGGGTTACGACTCTAAGCTTTCTGAATATGAAAAACGCAGAATGAGAATCAGAACCGGCTTTGGACATGATCCTGAAGATATGGAAGAAAAGAGAATGGCCGGTTTTAAACGAATGCGTTTTGTCGTATTGTTTGGACTTATAGCAGTCATGACATACATTATTTTTGAAACGCCATTGATTGAAAAGTTCTTCGAAATGTTTCTTAGTTTAGGAAAATAAAATCAACTATTTATGTCCTTCGATATAATTAAATTATTACCTGATTCTGTTGCCAATCAGATTGCAGCAGGCGAAGTCATCCAACGTCCAGCATCAGTTGTTAAGGAGTTGATGGAAAACGCATTAGACGCAGGAGCAACACAGATTGACTTGATAATTAAGGATTCTGGCAAGACCATGATTACCGTCATCGACAACGGATGTGGCATGTCTGAGACCGATGCTCGTCTATGTTTTGAACGTCATGCCACTTCCAAAATTAAAAAAGCAGAAGACCTCTTTTCCATCCGCACAATGGGTTTTAGAGGCGAGGCGCTCGCAAGTATCGCTGCCGTGGCACAAGTGGAACTGATGACTCGTAGAAAAGATGACGAATTGGGAACAAAAATACTCATCGAAGGCTCCGTGGTTAAAGAACAAATGCCAAAACCAATGTCGGTTGGAACTAACTTCACCGTCAAAAACCTTTTCTTTAATATCCCTGCACGTCGCAACTTCTTGAAATCCAATGAAGTCGAAATGCGACATATTACAGACGAGTTTTTCCGCGTCGCAATGATGAATCCAGAGGTGGGCTTCTCTCTGATAAATAATGAAAAAGAAACATATCATCTTCCAAAAGGAACATTGAAACAAAGAATAGTAGGACTTTTCGGAAAAGACTACGACAAAAAGATACTTCCGGTTCAACAAGAGACAGAAACGGCAACTATCAACGGTTTTATCGTTAAGCCTGAATTTCTTAGAAAGACAAGAGGCGAGCAGTATTTCTTTGTGAACAAACGTTTTATAAAGCATTCTTATCTTCATCATGCGATTGAAAACGCTTACCAGGAACTCATTCCAAAAGATTGCTACCCTGGATATTTCATTGATATTGAAATAAATCCGAAAGAAATAGACATAAACATACATCCAACAAAGACAGAAGTCAATTTCCAAGACGTTAAGTTGGTTTATGCCATACTTCATTCAGCGGTTCGTAAGGCAATAGGACAGAATAATTTAGCCCCAATGCTCGACTTCGACGTGACGCCTGATTTAGGCATAGATTTCGGAGAGGCAAGCAGAATGGACAGACCATTGATTGAACCTAAAATTGATTACAATCCTAGTTTCAATCCTTTTAAAACCCAGCCTCAAACACGTCAGTCTTCAGGCAACTGGAGAATAATGTATGAAGACAATAATGATACTGTTTCAAGCAACATAAACAAAATCAGTAACTTTGATGAAGTCACTGCTGCTACAGTCGTTGAAAACAAAAATCTCTATATCCAACTGCAGCAGTCATATATCGTGACAACGATGAAGTCGGGACTTCTTATTGTGGATCAACATCTTGCGCACATGAGGATTTTATACGAGAAGTATCTAAGAGAGATGGAAAACTGCATCGAAGCGTCACAACAGGAGTTGTTCCCACAGCATATATCGCTAAATCCTAACGATGTGTCATTATTGAAAGAGATAATGCCTGATTTAGAGAAGATTGGCTTTAGAATACAGCAGATGAACGCATCTACTTTCCTCATCAACGGAACTCCGGCTGACAGCAAAAACAATGACGCTGTGGCTCTTTTGGAAAAGATTTTGGACATGTATAAAACAAATCTCGTTGATTTGAAGTTAGATAAGAAACTGAATCTTGCACGTTCATTGGCATCGCAATTAGCAATAAAATCAGGTCAGTCGTTAAGTCCTATAGAGATGCAGGATTTGATAGACCGTCTTTTCGGTTGCGCCGTTGCCGAAGTTGCTCCAGATGGCAAGAAAATATATACTATATTGAATGTAAATGAATTAAAAACACGACTAAACTAATATGAGTAATTTCAGACCAAGCGGTTTTTCTGTTTTGCCGACAGTAGTAAAGAATCTGTTAATAATAAACATACTGTTTTTCTTAGCTAAAATTGCAGCTGATGTTGTTCTGCGCATAGACTTATCCGACTATCTCGGACTGCATTATATTGGAGCTTCAGATTTCCAGCCATATCAGTTTGTTACATATATGTTTATGCATGGCGATTTCGCACATCTTTTCTTTAATATGTTTGCACTCTGGATGTTCGGCAACACGCTTGAAAACATCTGGGGACCAAACCGCTTTTTGCTTTTTTATTTCGTTTGTGGAATAGGAGCTGGCATTACGCAAGAAGTGGTGCAATACATTCAATACGCAGCAACATTATCTGGTTATCAGAATGTTAATATGGGCGGTCATATCATACCGATGGGTGAATATCTCAATTTATTAAATACTGTTGGCGCCTCAGGTGCTGTTTACGGCATTTTGCTTGCATTCGGAATGATGTTCCCTAACTCAACACTTTACATATACTTTGCAATTCCTATCAAAGCTAAATGGTTCGTGTTGATATACGGTTTGATAGAGCTGTTCGCCGGATTCAGAGGCCTTGATAATGTGGCGCATTTCGCTCACTTGGGCGGCATGCTGTTCGGCTTGATTTTGATTCTTTATTGGAAAAAGAAAGGAAACCTTTATTGATTATGGGACCATTTCAAACTAATATTATAGACGGACTTAAAAGTTTTTTCTTTCAGAAAAACGTATTGTCAAGATTGATATTGATAAATGCGACAATATGGATTATATGTTTGTTTATCAGCATTTTTACATGGCTTTTTAATATCAGCGACATATCGTTTGTAACAAAATTGTTCGCTGTTCCATCAGATCTTTCGGCATTGGCCGACAAACCTTGGAGCGTATTCACATACATGTTTCTCCAAGAGGAGTTCTGGCATTTGTTTTTCAATATGTTAATGCTCTATTACGGCGGTAAAATTTTCTTGCAATATCTCTCACAGAAACAATTGCTGCTGACTTATATCATCGGGGGCTTGTTTGGCGCAATGTTTTTCATATTGTCGTTCAATGCTTTCCCTGTTTTTGAGAATATGAAAGGTCACGCTTTTGCATTAGGCTCGTCAGCATCAGTGCTTTCCATTTTGATAGCAGCAGCAACATATCGTCCAGATTATACCTTAAATCTTTTCCTGTTAGGACAAGTCAAGATGAAATGGGTCGCTATAGTATTCGTTATCATTGACTTTTTAAGTATAACGAAAGGAAATTCAGGCGGTCACATTGCACATCTAGGCGGCGCATTATGGGGATTTTTATATGCTTCAATGATAAAAAACGACTTTGACATATACAAGATTTTCAAGAAAAGAGCTAAGATTCGAGTCAAGACTGTAAACTCTGACAATTATCAAAAAAGGCCAAAGACAGACGAGCAATACAACGCGGAACGCGCTCTGGAACAGGAAGAAATAGACAGAATACTTGAGAAGATTGCCAAAAACGGATATTCAAGTTTAAGCGATAAGGAAAAGGAGTTTTTATTCAGACAAAGTAAAAAGTGATGGGGAAAGAAAAGAAGAGAAGGAACACCTTTTTTCAAGGTTCGTTAAAATTGCTAATCGGCGTTGTTGGAATTGCAGCATTGATGTCGTCATTTCTATGCGCGATATGTCCGTTTATCAATCCTTCTGTTTTTGTATGGACCGCCATTTTCGGACCTGCATTCTGGGTAATATTCTTCGCTAATGTAATCATTCTCATTATTTTAATATATTTAAAATCTAGAAGAACATTAATGATACCTATTGTCGCTTTAATATTTTCAATACCAGGCTTGATAAAATCATATTCATTAGGAAAAGAGAAAGGTGGCGAAGCTCAGATTAAGGTGATGACTTATAATGTTGGAGTTTTTAGAGACTATAATGACGAGAACAGATATGTCAGCGATGTTAAAAAATCATTGGCAAAGGTTATAAAAGAGGAAAATCCAGATGTGCTATGCCTTCAAGAATCAGGGAAATGGCCTAGAAACACAGCCTCGGCATTTTCTCAAATGATTGGCTATAAATATTATAGCGTAAATCCAACCAATGGAAACAGTTATTTCTCAAAATATCCTTTGTATGATGTGAAGTCATTTTACAATAAAGATTTGACCAAATTCGCAGACATCAAAAAAGTCAAGATAAATAATAATGATTCGTTTTATCTTGCAAATTGTCATTTAAACTCATTCAGAATCAGCGATGATATTGATGACATAAATGAAAAAGACGTATATAAATCAGTGATTAGAAAGTTGGTAAATGGATTTATGCCAAGAGCTAAAATCACAAACCTTTTACTTGACAAATTGCCAGACGACAAGTTAGCGCTTGTGATATGCGGCGATTTCAACGACACGCCATTGTCATATACATACAATGAGATGAAGAATGCAGGTTTAAAAGACGCGTTTCACACAGCATCGAGAGGCATTGGCATAACATATTGCGGAAAACTTCCTCTGTTGAGAATAGATTATTTCTGGTATAATGATTTTGTAGAAGTCGTTAGTTATAAAAGGATTAAGCAAACGACATCAGATCATTATCCTTTAGTGATGGAGTTCAATATTAATAAAGGTGAGGAGGAGAAGGAATGAATTTTAAATTAGTATCAGATTTCAAGCCAACGGGCGATCAGCCGCGAGCCATAGAGCAGCTCAAACAGGGAATATTGAATGGCGAGCGTTATCAGACGCTTTTGGGCGTCACCGGCTCAGGAAAGACATTTACAATAGCCAATATGCTTGCCGAATTGAATCGTCCAGCATTGATACTCAGTCACAACAAGACCCTTGCAGCGCAGCTGTACAGTGAATTCAAACAGTTTTTTCCGCAAAATGCAGTGGAATATTTTGTTTCATATTACGATTATTATCAGCCAGAAGCATTCATTCCTCAGACCAATACATACATCGAAAAAGACCTTTCAATCAATGATGAAATAGAAAAATTACGTCTTAGCGCAACGACATCGTTATTGTCAGGCCGCCGCGACATTATCGTAGTATCTTCTGTGTCATGTATTTATGGTATTGGAAATCCTGATGACTTCGGTAAGAATGTCATTTACATAGAAATAGGAAAACGCATCAATAGAGATGATTTGTTGAGGCATTTATCTGATTCTCTTTACAGCAGAAACGACATTGAATTTACGCATGGAAAATTCAGAGTCAAAGGCGACACTGTTGACGTTTTTCCAGCTTATTCAGATATTGCATACAGAATCATATTTTGGGATGATGAAATTGAAGAAATCGAATCGTTTGATCCGATAAATGGCACTCGTATCGAGGCGCTTTCAAGTTTGACATTATTCCCAGCCAACATTTTCGTCACTTCAAAAGACAAGATCAAATCCGCAACCAATGAGATTCAACTTGATATGTTCAAGCAGGTTGAATATTATAAGGAGATAGGAAAATTTGAAGAGGCTAAACGCCTTGAAGACCGCGTCTGTTATGATATTGAGATGATTAGAGAGCTTGGATATTGCAGCGGCATTGAGAATTATTCACGCTATTTCGATGGTCGTGAACCAGGAACTCGTCCTTTCTGCCTGATAGACTATTTCCCTGATGACTTCATAACAATCATTGACGAGAGTCATGTCACCGTTCCGCAGATACGCGCTATGCATGGCGGCGACCGTTCAAGAAAACAGACTCTGGTTGAATATGGTTTCAGACTGCCTTCGGCATTAGACAACAGACCATTGAAATTTGATGAGTTTGAAGCACTTACAGGACAGACGGTGTATGTTAGCGCTACGCCAGCAGATTATGAATTACAAAAGGCTGAAGGCATTTACGTTGAACAGATCATTCGTCCTACGGGTTTGTTGGACCCTATCATTGAAGTTCGTCCTTGCAAGAATCAAGTTGATGATTTGATAGATGAAATTCACAGAGTTGTGAAAGGCAGACAAAGAGTTCTGGTGACGACTCTGACAAAAAGAATGGCGGAAGAGTTGACACGTTATCTTAACAATTTAAATATCAAAACAAGATATATACATTCCGACGTTGACACATTGGAAAGAGTTGAGATAATGACAGAATTAAGAATAGGAACTATTGACGTTCTTGTTGGCGTCAACTTGCTTCGTGAAGGGCTCGACCTTCCTGAAGTTCAGCTTGTTGCTATAATGGATGCCGACAAAGAAGGATTCCTGAGATCAGAGCGCTCATTAACACAGACAGCAGGCCGTGCCGCTCGTAACGCTGACAGCCTAGTAATAATGTATGCCGATAAAATCACTGATTCCATGCGTAAGACCATAGACGAAACAGCTCGCAGAAGAGAGATTCAGATGGCATATAACATAGAACATGGAATTAAACCTAAGACTATCACAAAGGCAATTGACACTTCCTTGAGCAAAGCCTTGTCGAAACAAACTAAAGATTATATTATTGCTGAAGATAGCATTAAATCTGTCGCAGAAGAATCTCAAACAAAATACAAATCAGAAAAAGATATTAAAAAAGCTATCTTGGATGCTAAAAAGGAAATGGAAAAAGCAGTCAAAGAACTTGATTTCATGGAAGCAGCAAAATACAGAGATATAATAATCGCATTGGAAGAAAGACTGAAGAAATAACATTATTCAATGAAATAATAGTTTTTCATTATAACTTACACTTTTCAGTCAATATTAAAATATTTGCAATCCGTTAACTTACAAAATCCTGCCGTTAACTTATTTGTTAATAAATATTTGATATATTAGTTCGTATTTTTGTTAACAAAATTGGTTGGTTGTTTTTAGGATCAAACAAAGTCGGTATAGCAAATTTGTTTTTTTGTTGTTTTTGGTTTGTTATATATCGGCCCTTTTCAAAATTTGAGAAATAAATGTTTGACCAAAAGAAAAAAGTCGGAAAAATCCGACTTTTTTTTGTTAAGAAGTTTTTTAATTAAAACGTTATCTTACCTGTTATAACCGATAACTGATTTTCACCATATCAAGGCATCATTTCGGATATATTTTTGCATTCGGTTTTATTAATAATTGTGACGTAATTTTTTGCACTCCCAATGCAAAAACGTTTTTTTAGCCCTTGAAGAGAGAATCGCTTTTTTGTTGTTTTTTTTCGATTCACATTACTTTTCAAGGGCTTTTTAGAGATGTTGGACTAATGGCAAAAGACAAATGACTAAAGGTATTGTAATCTGCCTCTTGGTCATTCAGATTCTAGGGGACTTCTATTAATTCCCCGTTTAAATAATTTTTGACAGTAACAATTAAAACTTTTGCATGCTTTATGTTTTTTCTTGGAATCTTTTCGTCTTTCTTTCAATCATATAGCTCGCTATGTCCATTCAAGAAATACAAAAATCTTCTCAAAGAAAAATTCATAAATCATTTGCAAAGCAATTTATAGAAATCCCCTCTAAAATTCATGAGAGCGCCATATTGCGTTAGGGATTGGAGCGGCATCCTTTTTTCGCGAAGGCGGAGACGAAGCGGAAAAAGATATAGCGGAAAGCCCGACGGCGGAGCTGAAGGCGGAGCCGTAACGCCCAAAGAAAAAGTCTATGAGTCAAAAGTCAAAAGTCAAAAGGTTAAAAGTTAAAGTTTTTTAGTGAGAAACTTTAATTTTTAGCAAATCTTTTGACTAATACGGCGATGAGGAAATAAGCGATACATTGTATCCAAAGCGTAATCATCTCTGGACGTATGTTAGTCAAGTCGCCACCCATGCAGTCGAGTTTCACGAAAGCCAACGTTGCTGGCGCTGTAGGGATAAGATAATGGAACAACTTCCAGTGCCAAGGCATGAGTTCTAAAGGGTAGGAGATGCCTGACAAAAACACCAACGGCACCGACATAAAGACGATGATAAACAAAGGCATGTCGCTGTCGGTGTAGAAAGGCGACAGTGAAAGGCAGAAGAACACACTCGCGAAGAGATAAGGAATCATCATGACGATAATATCCAGAGAATCACCAAGATGCGGAAGATGAAATATCAAAGGCAATAACCCTAAGAAGAAAACCGAAAACACACTATAAATCATCACATTAGTAAACGCCTTACCTAACACAATCTTCACGGAGCTATAAAACTTTGTGACTCGGTGTCTTTGCGACTCGGTGACTTCACTACCGCACCTCATCGCTACTGTAATCATAAGTGTCTGAAAGATAATGATTACCATGACTGGAGGAATGAGGTATGTGCCATAACCTTCAGAGGTGTTGTACAACGGCTCGCTCACAATGTTGACCGCCTTGTCGTTCGCAAGAAACAGAATGTCAATCATATTAAGCGACTCTATCATCTCTGGAATCAGCTCGCTGTTGATGTCCAATGAGGCGAAGTTGACGGCTTCATATATATTCAGATAATCTAAGAACGAAAGCGTCGAGCCGTAAACCACACACTGCACCTGATTTCCTTTCATGATTTCTTCTTTTAACTCCGACGGAATATAAAGAAAACCAACTATTTCTCTTTCACTGAGCATACGTTTCGCCTCATGGAAATTCTGCGTCTTGGCAACGACTTTCACCTCTTGCGTAGCGTCGATGTAGTCAATGAAATGCCGACTCAAATCGCTTTGCGACATATCGACGATAGCAACAGGAGCTTCTTTATACACATTGGTGTTATACAATAAGTTATAAAGAAATCCGTAACCGACATTACCTAAAACCAATACAATCAGAATAGGGATGTTAGTGCCTATCGCTTTGAATTCGTTGGATATTATTTTAATTAAATCTTTCATATTTTATAGGTCAACAGACTTTGGGTATGCGGTCACTGAGCTTGTCGAAGTGACGATTCATGCCTTCGACAGGCTCAGGCTACGATAACTCCAAACTGGAAATATTTTCGTTTTAAAAGTAATAATGCAAACACTATCAATATGTTAAAAGAAATCAGGATAAGCAGATGATTCCAATAATAGATGAAAGAATGACTCTCGTAGCGCAGATAATCCGTTATTACAACAAAATGACGAATCGGGAAGAAGCGCGATAGTTTTTCAAAAAAAGGATACATCGCGTTTACTGGGAATGTCACGCCAGCGAAAGTGGCGCCGAGAGAACCGAACATCGAGATGAAACTGATGATAATCGGCAAGTTAGGATATAATGAGAAAATAAAAAGCGAGATGGAACAAGTAGCGCAGATGAATAATATGCAGACGACGATTATCTCGTAAATGCTTGAACTTAAATCAAATCCTAATATTTCAAACATAATGACATTAGCGAATATAGCTACTATAGAAAATATGATTACGTAAGGGAAGAGTTTTCCTAGGACGACATTGATAAATTTTCCGTTTCCAGCTGACAGACAGTTTCTTATATTTTCATTCTTAAATTCATTACCGAAAGAATATGCTATATTAAGCAAAATCAATATCTGAAACAAAACCCAAAAGTAAGGGAAAGTGAGATAAGTAGTGTAATTCAATGCCGGATTATAGAGTGGGTGAGCGCTGATGCTTATTGGCGATGCTATCGTTTCCAAGGTCTCGTCGTTGATGCCGAGGAAGTCGGTCGTCTGTTCTAAAGGCGATACTGCTATGATTCTAAGAGCGTTAAGGAATCCTTGCATGACTTCAGAACCAGCGCTGAGGAATGCGTAATGATAACAAAGAGTCAGACTGGTGTTTCTGTTGGCTTTGACGTCAGATTCGAAGTCGTTGGGTATGATGAGATAGCCGTATATCTTCTTTGAGAGAAGAGCGTCGCGAGCCTCGGCGGTGTTAGGAAGTACCTGTGTCACACGAATTTCTGGCACCGCCGAGCATAGTCGTGTGATGTTACGAGACATCCGACTGTCGTCCTCATCTACGATGGCGACAGGAATCTCGTCTATCAAGCCATTGCCGAATATCGTCGTCATGAAAAACAAGGCGAACAAAGGAAATACCAAGGCAGTGAAAAGATAAAGCGGCCTCGATGTCAAAATCAGACACTCCCTTTTCACAACCGACCAAAAACCACTTTTCATCAATTCATAATTCATAATTCATAATGCATAATTATCAACTCCTAATTCCTAACAGTAATCAACCCCGACATTCCCGGTCTTAATCCATAAACTTTTGTCGCTGGAACCGCTTGTATTTCAAATGTTTTTAAATCATAGCCTCCTGTTTCTTTCGTCGCTTTCCAAGTGGCGAAACTGCCGAGTGGCGAGATATAATTGATAGTAAAAGGAATATCTTTCAGACCCAATGCTGGGATGTAGCATAATATAGTTTCGCCCATTTGGAAATGCTGGAGAAGGTCCTCGCGTACGTTCAGGACGAGATACGGATTGTCGATGTCGAGTATTGTCATGATGGACGTTCCTATCGACGTCAACTCGCCTTCGTTCAATGATATAGCAGCGACTTCGCCTGATATTGGCGATGTGAGTATGGCGTCGTTAAGCAAAGCCTTCACGACCTCGCTGTTGTTCTGGGCAGCCGTTGCCATCGCTCTTGCGGACGCCTTGTCTTGTTCCTGCGCTCCTTCTTGCGCCATCTGATATTGATAATAGGCGGCTCTCTCGGCTGCTAATGACGATTTATAAATAGCCTCGGCCTCGTCAAGGCGTTGCTTGCTCACGATTGAGTCGTCATATAAAGCCTTGATTCTGTTGTAGGTAGTCTTCGCTAATTTCATGTCTGACTTAGTCCCGTCCCACAGTTCTTTTGTAATGGAAATCAGTTCTTTGCGAGTTCCTGAGTCTATCTTGTCGCTTTGTAATGACGCAGCGTTTTCCAATGCTTTCTGCGCCTCGTACTCGGCAATGACCTCCTGCGAGATAATGTAGATTAAAGTGTCGTTCTTGTTTACACTTTCGCCTTTTTTGACATAAATCCTTTCAATCCTGCCCGGCAGCAGACCAGAAATATTGTATTCCTCCGCCTCAATCTGTCCCTGCAGCACAATGTCCTTGTCATTCATGAAGATGATTCCCAATATGGATAAAGTCAAGATAGTCAACAATATGACTATGAATGATATAAGAAGTATTTTAGTTTTCATGATTTTTATTTTTTTTGTCAACAATCTTTAGTCATATTCTTTAGTCATTAGTCATTAGCCTTTTGACTTGTAGTCTTGTAGTCTTGTTGACTTATAGACTTTATCTGGGCGTTCCGGCTCCGTTTCAGCTCCGCCGTCGGGCTTTCCGCTATATCTTTGCTTGCTCCGTTATCACTCCGCTCGCAAAGGATGCCGCTCCAATCCCTAACGCATTGGCGGCGATTAATTCAAAAGAGCTCTTCCCGAACAAAAAACTTCTAACTCCTAATTTATCAAGACGCTTCAATGTGTGTTTATTTTCATAGGAATCATTGAAACGTCTCTACCCCAATCCCTCAGTTCCTCAGTTCCTCAACTCCTAATTCCCTAAAAACGATTCAAAATATTCCGGTATTCCACATAAACAACACAAATTTGCCAAAGCGATGTCGTATTCAAAGTATGTCGTCAGCAAGAGAAGGTTTGTCTTGTTGACAAGGTTAAGAGCGTCAAGGACTTGCTGTGAGGTGCAGAGTCCTTCGGTGAAGGATTTCTTCCTGATGCGATAGACTTCCTGCGCGAGTTCTAATGAAGATTGTAGCTCTTCTGCATTGACGCAGGCTTGTTTCAGATTCGCATGCCATTCATTGACAGATACTTCAATATCGTTTTTCAACGACTGCTGTGTCTCTGCAATAATCTCGGATTCTATTTTTGCGAGTTGTATGTTACGTTCTCTTGCCAGTCCGTCGAAGATGTCCCATACAAGATTGATACCTCCGATTGTGTTGGGAACCAAGTTTTTAGGAACCTGATACGACGCAATCGTCTGCTTGCCGTAAATCGAAATCACAGGATAATAATTCGACTGACTTAATCTCAAATTAGCCTTTGAAATATCATCGTGTAAATCAGATTGTTGGTATATGTAAGCGTTTTGTTTCATCATATCTAAAAACCATTCCAACTGCGGATGTTTCTCGTTGATAAACAATGGAGTAGAAGTGGAAAAATTATAAGCCAGTGTGCCTTCGACAGGCTCAGGCACCGAGGTTTTTTGACTCGTTTTGGCAATGGTGCCTGAGCTTGTCGAAGGCCCCGTTGTCTGTTGACCTATTAATTTTCCTAAAGCATCTCTAAGAACATTCGCTTGGTTTTCAGCGTCTTTAAGATTTCTCTCGCTTTCGTCAAGCGCGACTTTCACAATGAGGCGTTCTGCCTTGTCGAACATACCGATGGACTCCATTTTAAGAGCTTGTGAATAATGGTTGTTCGTCATTTCGTATGTCTCTTTTAGCACCTTAATCATTGATTCGGTGAGACTTAAAGAAAAATAAACATTGACGAGTTCTAAATATTTAGCAGCTCCGATAGATTCTTTGTTTATCTCGGATAATGTCTCGTTGTTTTTCGCCAATTTGTTGGCATACAATCTCTTAGTACCTGTAAATATTGGATATAAAACCTCTAGGTCGATAGAACCGAAGTCGTCTTCAAATATGGGAACGTCGAAGGAAAGGTCGCCGAGTCCGTTAGAGATATAATTCAAGATCTCAGGAATCAAAGGTTCGTTGGCGTATTTTTCCTGAAAAGGCTCAAGTAGAGAGGCATATTCCTGAGAGACGCTGATCTTATTCGACATCAGGGTGTAATCTGCAGTCATTGTGATAGTTGGGAGCCAGCTCGCATTTATCAGTTGCGACTGACGTTTAACGAGCAGCGTGCTTTTCTCAGCAGCCTTTATCGTGGAGTTGCTCTCAAACATCATGTTAGCGGCACTCCTGAAGTCGAGCATCTGCGCCCGACTTTCAAGAGTGAGGAGAAAAGTTAGTGATATGAAAAAGTAAAAAGGTTTCATAGATCCAGATTTGTGAACTATAAACCTATGAAAGCGCAAGATTGTTTGAAGAGAGGTGAAATAAATTTTACAGAATGTCTGTATATGGGTTAAATAAAACATGATTGTTAATTTTTCCCACATCTTGTGGGAATTTTTCAAATAATTCTCTATAAAGAAGATACATTAGTTTCATATAATATAAATTCTTTTCAGAAAATCCTCTTACCCCAGGCAATTCATTCTGCATGTCACGACTGAGATTTTTGAAGAAACCGTCACCCCAACGACTTTCAGCTTTCTTGTTTACAATATCAGCGCCAAGCGAGAAGTAAAACCTCAGCATTTCGCTATTGACTCTGATAGCAGCTTTAATCTGACTTTGTCTGAAACGTAAACTTAAATCCTTGATCCAATTGGCGTACTCGCCATCAATTTTAATTAGTGTAGTCATAGTAAGCATAAATTTTGGTTAATGCTGCAAAGGTAAGGCCTTAATAAAGAAATGTCAAGTGTTTTTGCGTTAATAATCATTAACTTACATATAATTTTTATTAACATTTAAACTAATGGTGTTGGTAAATAAACGTTTTGCAATCTTTTCTGAAAAAAAATTACCCTGAATATAGAGTTCGCAAATAATTTATACCTTTGTGTCAAAATAAATTCCTATGCCAGCTAACAAAAATGCAATGACAAGATATAAGATTCTAGATGAACTCTTGAGCAACTGGTATCACAACTACACTACAACGAAAAAAATTAAAATCTTTAACATTATAAATCCTATGAAACGTACCTTTTTAATTATGACCTTTTTCTTATGTGGATTATGCTGTTTCGGACAAACCACAATCACAGAAGAGTATTTTAATAAAATAGATAACGCATACCAAAATGCTGAATGGGAAAAAGTGCTGCAATATTGTGACTCTATTGACTACTATAAAATAGATTTTCCATACGCATTACTCAAAGCAGAAGCATTAGCAGGATTAGAACGATATGATGAGGCTATCAACCATCTGAAGTCACTGGAAAATACCGATGGTATAGAACCATATTATATAACAAATACATTGGGAAACATCTATTGGCTGAAAGATGATCTGGAAACTGCCATTTCGTATTATGAAACAACCATAGAACTCAGACCGTCATACGCTCGTCCATATATCTATTTAGGTTATATCTATCAGCAGCTAGAAAAGAAAGATAAAGCCATAGAATATTTTATGGGTGCTATAGAATTGTTTTATGCCAATGGTCTTTTAGATGAAGTAGAGGAGTTTACGAGAATAATCATAAGCGAATTAGATTCAACTTATATTTATGCATATCTCTATCTTGAAAGAGCTTATCACGAAAAAGGTAATTTTAGATATGCAATGAGCGTATGCTCGGATATAGACAAATTATGCGAACAATATGATGTTGAAGTGCCGATTCTTATTGAGAACATATTCCATACAGGTGAAAATATTTTCTTTTTAAATGATTATGAAAGTTCATCAATAATATTTCTTGAATACTTGAATATGCTGGAATATTATCGTGATCCACTATATAATTCCGAATGTGAAGCTAATGTGTATTTGGGATTGATATCCGAGCATTTTAAAGATAAAAAAGAAGCAAAAAAATATTTCCAAAAAGCAAAAAAAATCGATGAAGAAAGAGCAGATTCTTTATTGAAATATATTGCGGACATGAATGAGAATTAAATGAAAAATAAAAGAAGTTTTTGACAACAGCGTAAAGCCCGACGCGCAGCGGAACGCCATAAAAAGTCAACAGACTATAGTCAACGGACAACAGACTTTGGGTTTAAAGCAGAATCTCTGGTCTTTGCCGTCAATCCTGCCGCCTCGGAGAAATCGCGTGAAGAAATTTTAACGTTGAGCGGTTAAGACAAAAATGCTGTCTGAGCGAAGCGAGTTTATTTTTGTCCAGCGAAAACGATAAAATTTTAGCAGATTTATCCGCACCGGCGAGCTTTTTCTGTTTCTCTTTTTTGCGGGAAAAAAGAGAAAGGAATATTATTTTTTGTTGAAAACTTTCTACAAAACACCGAAGAAATACCGCCGATAAACACTAACTTTGTCTCAACGAAAAAAAAGGAAATATTATATACGAGCAATCTGTCATAGATATATTTAAAGAATACTTCGACTCGGCACAGCTGAAGTTGTTTGATGTGGATGATTGCATGATTCCGCGCGTCTTTGCGAGATTCTCATCTCAAAAAAAATCTTTTCCCAACCTTCCTTTTTCTCAAAAAAAATGCGTAGTTTTGGAAAGATGTTTCGATGTTCTTATTTCATTGAAAATCAGTATTGGCACAAGCAGACTTAAAAGCAAATTCTGTCATTGTTTGGCAGAAGTCGTTTTTATCTTTGCGCATTATTTTATACACAAAAGGAGTTTTTATGTTTTTGATATTCGACACCGAGACCACAGGTCTTCCACTAGATAAGAATGCGCCCTTGACTAACTTCGCCAACTGGCCTCGTATGGTGCAGCTGGCATGGCAGATCCATGACGAGAACGGCAAATTCGTCAAGGCTGAGAACCATATCATTAAGCCTGAAGGTTTTATCATTCCTATCAACGCTAGCATGGTGCACGGCATCAGCACGGAACACGCTCTCAATGTGGGCGAAGACCTTAACCAAGTGCTCGACATATTCACAGAGACTCTCAAGACCGTGAAATATGTAGTCGGCCATAACGTCGGCTTCGACCTTAGCATTGTCGGCTGCGAATATCTCAGAACAAAAGGAATCAACCCTCTGGAACAAAAACTCGTCGTTGATACTTGTACAGAAAAGACTGCTAACTTCTGTAAGTTGGGTGGCGGTCCTGGACGTAAGTTCAAGCGACCAAAGCTTGCAGAGATTCATCAGCTGCTGTTCAACGAAGGCTTCGATATGGCTCATAACGCTTCTGCCGACGTGGAAGCTACAGCTCGCGTATTCCTTGAACTCATCCGCATTAAAGTATTGGACAACAACGAAATAATCGAAGATAATTCTTTCTTCGAAAGCTTCTTTGCAGCTAATCCTGAAATGATAAAACCTGCTGGAATAAAAGTCGTTTCTAATATTGCGGAGGAAGTGAAACCTGAGAAGAAAGAGACACCAAGACACCAAGACACCAAGACGCCAAGTTACACTCCGAATCACTTCACTCATTTGCACGTCCACTCACATTTCTCAATATTGGACGGTATGTCGAAGGTACCGGACCTTATAGATAAATGTACAAAGAACGGCATGTATTCCATGGCTCTTACCGACCATGGCAATATGTTTGGAATCAAGGAGTTTGCCGATTCTGCCAGCAAATATAACGGTAAGATAAAAGATAAAATCAAGGAGCAAGAGAAGATTCTTAAGAATGAGGAATCTACAGATTCTCAGAAAGATGACGCAACCGTTGAGATTGATCTTCTCAAGAAAAAGATGTTCAAGCCTATCTTCGGTATGGAGGCGTACTGCGCTCCTGTGAGCATCGACAAACGCGACGGCCGCGCCGACAGAGGTTATCACCTTATCTTATTGGCTAAAAACAAACAGGGTTACAAGAGCTTATGTAAACTCTCATCAATAGCTTACGTCGATGGTTATTACTATAACCCTCGTATCGACCATTCGCTACTTGAACAATATCACGAAGGTCTTATCGTGACGTCAGCATGTCTCGGCGGCGAGTTGCCTCAGAAAATCATGAACGGCGACATCGATGGCGCTGAGAAGTCATTGCAATGGTTCAAGAATCTCTTTGGAGATGACTTCTACATTGAACTTCAACGTCATAAGACTGACAAGCCTAATGCAGATAGAACTACTTTCGACCGTCAGCAGGAGGTTAATAAAGTTCTTATTGAACTTGCAAGAAAGACCAACACCAAGATTGTAGCTACTAACGACGTTCACTTTGTAGAAGAAGAACATAGCGAAGCTCACGACCGTCTCATCTGTATGAGCACAGGCCGCGACTTCGACGATCCTGACAGAATGCATTACACCAAGCAGGAATGGCTTAAGAGTCCGCAGGAGATGGGCGAGGCTTTCGCTGACCTTCCTGAAGCTCTTGAAAATACAAAGGAAATAGTCGATAAGGTGGAATCATACTCCATCGACTCCGACCCAATCATGCCTGTATTCGACATCCCAACAGACTTCGGAACAGAAGAACAATATCGTCAGAAGTTCAGCGAAGAGGATCTCTTCAACGAATTCACTCGCAACGAACTCGGCGAGGAGGTCATGAGCAGGGAAGAGGCAGAGAAGAAAATCAAGAAGTTAGGCGGTTACGACAGATTGTATCGCATCAAACTCGAGGCCGACTATCTCGCGAAACTTGCATGGGAAGGCGCTGAACGCCGCTACGGAAAAGAACTCACCGACGAACAAAAAGAACGTATCATATTCGAGCTTCATATCATGAAGACTATGGGTTTCCCTGGTTACTTCTTGATTGTTCAGGATTATATCCGCGGCGCTCGTGAAGAACTAGGCGTCTCCGTTGGTCCTGGTCGTGGTTCTGCTGCAGGTTCTGTGGTGGCATACTGCTTGAAAATCACTGACGTTGACCCGCTTAAATATGACTTGCTGTTCGAACGTTTCCTTAACCCTGACCGTATCTCACTGCCCGATATCGACGTTGACTTTGACGATGACGGACGTGGCAAAGTCCTAGACTGGGTTACAAATAAATACGGCAAGGAAAAGGTTGCTCATATCATCACTTACGGCACAATGGCGACGAAGTCATCTATCGCCGACGTGGGCCGCGTACAGAAGGTACCTATTCCTAAAGTGAATGAAATCAAGGCTTTTGTGCCTGATAAATTCCCCGATAGCATTAAAGATGAAAAAGGTAAGACGCCTAAGGTCAACCTCAAGAACTGTTTTAAATATGTTCCTGAGATGAAGGCTCTGGTGGAAGGCGACGACGAGAATATCTCATCAATGCTGACTTACGCCCAGCAGCTGGAAGAGACTAACCGTCAGATCGGTATCCATGCCTGCGGCGTTATCATCGGCGCCTCCGACTTGACAAACTACGCGCCTCTCTGTACAATCAAAGATAAAGATACTAAGGAAGATGTCCTCGTCACTCAATATGATGGCCACGTCGTAGAGACTGTAGGTCTTATCAAAATGGACTTCTTGGGCCTTAAAACCTTGACTCAGATTAAGGACGCATTGGCAAACATCAAGAAAACCAGAGGCATCGATGTCGATATCGATAATATTCCAATCGACGATAAAGAAACTTACGAATTATATAGCTCTGGTAACACCATCGGTACGTTCCAGTTCGAATCTCTTGGCATGCAGAAATATCTGCGTGAACTCAAACCTACAGTGTTTGAAGACCTTATCGCTATGAATGCTCTGTATCGTCCAGGTCCTATGGATTACATCCCGACATTCATCGCACGTAAGACAGGAAGAGAACCTATCAGTTATCCTATCCCTATCATGGAGAAGTATCTCAAGGATACTTACGGTGTTACTGTTTACCAAGAGCAGGTCATGCTCTTGTCGCGTCAGCTCGCAAGCTTCACACGTGGTGAGTCTGATACCTTGCGTAAAGCTATGGGTAAGAAACTCATAGAAAAGATGAACGAGCTGAAAGGCAAATTCATGTCGCAAGGACAAGCCAATGGTCACGACCCTGCGATACTTGAAAATATATGGAAAGACTGGGAGAAATTCGCTTCATACGCTTTCAACAAATCACACGCTACATGTTATTCTTGGGTTGCATATCAGACTGCATATCTCAAGGCGCATTATCCTGCCGAGTTCATGGCAGCGGTGTTAAATAGCTGTATCAGAGACAGTAAGGAAGTCGTCTTTATGATTGAAGAATGTAAGCGCATGAAGATTGATGTGCTAGGACCTAACATCAACGAGTCTGAATATAAGTTCACTGTTAATAAAAAAGGTCAGATTTGTTTCGGCATGGGAGCTGTGAAATCTATTGGCGAAATCGTTATCCAAGCCATCATCGATGAAAGAAACGCTAACGGCCAGTTCAAAGACTTCGCTGATTTCATCATGAGAGTCAATGGCAAAGGCGTCAATAGAAAGTCGATAGAAGCGCTTGCAGGCGTCGGCGTGTTCGACAGCTTTGAAGGCATGCACAGAGCAATGTTCTATTATATACCAGAAGGTGACAAAACGACGTTCGTCGAAAAAGCCATCAAATCAGTAGCTGTATATCTAGACCGTAAAAACAACGCGCAGTTCGATTTATTCGCTGACAGCGTGGAAGATAACGACGAGACATTCGTGATACCTTATCCAGAATGCGAGCCTTGGTCAAAGATTAAAGAACTCGATATGGAAAAGGAACTCGTCGGATTCTACATGAGCGCACATCCTCTCGACAGTTATAAAGAGACAATATCATATTTCTCAAATATCAAGATAGAAGGTATTAAAGACGCTCTCATTCAGAAAAACAAGGACTTAGGACTTAAGTTCGCCGGACTCGTCACATCGGCAGAACGACTAACATCCAAGAAAGGCTCCGACTACGGAAGATTCAGAGTGGAAGATCAGACCGGCAGCTACGAGTTCTCATTGTTTGGAGAGAATTATCTGAAACTGCATCCGCTTCTCGTAATAGGAACGCCAGTGCTTGTAAGCGGCGTTGTAAGTAAGAGCTTCAGAGATGAGAACGCAATGGAGTTGAGAGTTAACAACATACAGCTTCTCGAGGCTTTGATGGAAAACACCAATAGGGAAGTGAGATTCACAATTTATGCTGATATGTTAGATAAGACAAGAGCCCAAGAGTTCATCAAAATCATCAAAGAACACAAAGGCAAACAACATTATTCTATACATTTTATAGATAGAGTCAACAATCTGACATGCGCATTACATCCTACAAAAGGAAATATCAACGCCTCAGAAGTCTTCGAGCTTTTGAAATATTCAGATTACGTGACATATCAGCTGTTGAAATGAGAATAATTATAGTTTTTATATTGTTTCTTTTGTTGGGAGTCGCCGAGACACCAAGTCACCAAGTCGCCGAGAATTTGTCGGTGACTTCTCCCCAAACGACCTCGGAGTCTCAGTATCTCGGCGACTCTGCGTCTTTCCACGAATCCCAGA
>JAFYNK010000015.1 GCA_017548125.1 Bacteroidales bacterium
CAAAGTTCATTCATCTCATCAAGGCTCATATCAACGAGCGATTTACCCATTTCTTTAGCTTTCTCTTCCACATAGTTGAAACGGCTTCTAAATTTTTTATTAGCTATTTCCAAAGCATCCATCGGATTGACTTTAATAAAACGAGAGTAATTGACAAGAGAAAACATCAGGTCACCGAACTCTTCCGTCATACGTTCTTTGTTCTTTTCCTCGCTCTCCACCTCTGCTTTCAGTTCTCCAATCTCCTCCTCCACTTTCTCCCAGACCTGTTCCTTATTTTCCCAGTCGAAGCCCACGCCGGCAGCCTTCTCCTGCATTCTATATGCCTTGACAAGTTCAGGCAACGCGTTAGGCACTCCACCTAAAACGCTTCGGTTCTGCTCCTTAGTGAGTTTTATCTTCTCCCAATTTTCAGCCACCTCTTCAGCATTTTTAACGGTAGTGTCGCCGAAGACATGCGGATGGCGTACAATCAACTTTTCGCATATTCCATTGATAACATCATCAATAGTAAATAATTTTCTATCCTCAGCTATTCTTGAATAAAACACAATATGCATTATAATGTCACCGAGTTCTTTTCTAACATCTTGATAATCTTCATCAACGATAGCCTGACTTAATTCAAAGACCTCTTCAATCGTCAAATGGCGCAGACTCTCTATAGTCTGTTTCCTATCCCAAGGACATTCCACTCTGAGTCTGTCCATAATATCCAACAATCTTTGAAATGCTTGTGTTGAGCTGTTTGATTCCATATTTTTTTCCATATCATTTTTTCTGCAAAAATAAGATTTTTTGGTCATGTGTCAACAGGCTTAAAGCTTCAATACAGAACCTAATTCAGCACATAAAAAAGCCCATTACACACAATAATATTTTTATAATATATTCGTTAAAATTTTACAAAAACAATCATAATTTTTTTCTAAATTTGCGATATGAAAAAGAACAAATTACTATCAATCATTTTATGCTTCGGATTCATATTCGGATTTATCAGTAACGAAGCATTTGCCGGCAACACTAAAGATAACGGCAGCAAGTCTTTTTCCATTGATTCTCTGATGAAAAATATGGAAATTGACTTCAGACTCAATTATGGTTTCTACATGCATCACCATTATGAAATGGAAGGTTACAGAGCTCATTTCCCGATGTTTGAGCTATCGTTGCAGAAACAGACATACGGCAAGTCATATTGGCAGACATGTTTCAATTATCCAGCCGTCGGCGTTACTGCGTTTTATTCAAACATGGGAAACATTGATGTTTTGGGAAAAGCCTTCGCCATTTATCCATACATTTATTTTCCATTTATCAAAGGTGACACAAATTTCGGAATCCGCTTCGGCTTAGGTCTCGGCTACCTCACAGAAAGCTACGACCACGTAGAGAACCCATATAATATATGTATAGGCTCACCTTTAAACGCTGCAGCAAGTATCACCTTCGACATCACACATCGTTTCTCTGACAATTTCAAAATGTCTATTTTCGGAGGTTTGCAACATTTCTCAAACGGCTGCACATCAGAACCTAACAAAGGTACTAACGTACTCAAAGGCGGTATCAGCGCTGCTTATATGATCAACGAGCCCGTTGATTACATCAGAGCCGAACAGCTTAGCGAAAAGAGAACCATCGAATATCTCAAAGAATTCAGACCAGAACTTTATACAAGTATGTCATACGGTTTCAAGAGAACATATTATCTCCAAAACGACTACAACTCTGTATTCGACCTTGAGATTTATGCTATGGAACAACTCACACGCCTCTTCAAGCTCGGTCTCGGTTTCGACTTGATATACAACAGCAACGACATATATCGCAACATTAAGAACGGTATCGAACCTTGGACTTTCGCACAGGTATTGAATCCTGGAGCTCATGTCGCTGGTGAATTGCTTTTAGGAAAAGCATCTTTCATGTTTGTCGTGGGCAAGCACTTCGGCGAATATATGCACACTGAAAAAAACTACCAAAGATTAGGCTTCAAAATGGAGTTCGGCAAACACGTATTCGGTAAAGTCACACTTACAATACACCAATGGCATATCGCCGACTTCCTCAGCTGGGGTATAGGTTTTAAACTATAAATTTGAGACGTTATGAAAAAAAGTAAAAGAATAATGAGAAAAGAAAGAAGAATTGCCAGAAGAAACAACAGAAAAAACAACAGCAAGTTCAACAAGTTATCTAAGGCAATCGGTCAGTTATCTTCACTCAATCGTACATTATACATAATATTAATAGCATTGTTCGTAACATCATGCGAGCCAGCTCCTTGGACCAACGGTGAGCCTGTTACCGAAACACGTTACTTTCCTGGCGAAGACATCACAGCAATTCACGTTTACAATGACATTAATGTTGTCTTAGTAGAAGATGATGAATTCAGAATTGAAGTCACAACAGGTGAAAACCTTATGGAAAAGATCTCCAGCACTGTTGAAAACGGCACTTTATATTTAAAGAACGAGAACATCCGCTATTGGTTAAGAAGCTATGACTATCCTTTGGAAATAAAAATCTACCACAACAACATCACATGCATCAACTATGAATCATGGGGCGATTTGACATCTGAAGGCTACATAAGCCAAGACACAATAGACAGATTCGACTTGATAGTTCACCACGGATCTGGCCATATCGACGTTGATATCAATTGCAACATTTTGTACATTGCAACATACGATGGAACAGCTAAGGTTACAGTCTCCGGATCATCATTTTTTACAATCATCCAGCACAATGCAAGAAACAACATCTACGCAAAAGATTTGGTTTCTAAATATGCATCTGCTCAGGCACTTTACGAAGGTTCTGTCCACGTCAACTGTACAGACAGCTTAGCTGCATTAGTTAAAGACTTCGGCAGCATATATTACAACAGAGAATTAAAAGTGTTAAACGACAGCATCACACCATCGCCAGTGCCAAACTCCAGAGGCGTGATTGAGCCGTATAATTAATTTCATAATAATTTATTAACAACTTGTTTTATAAGAAAAAAAAGTATATTTGTGGCATAAATTATTAACTAAAACCGATGAGCTTAACGGTATATAACTAAGCACATTAATATGAAAAAAACATCTTTATTGAAATCACTGATCGTTATGATTATGATTTTCATCGGTTCTGTACCAGTCATGGCACAATTATCAGAAGGAGAACCATATTCAAGAACCATCAGAACAGGCAACCGTCCTGGCAGCGGTGACTGGGGAATTTTCATCGGACCAAGTTTCTCTGAAATAGGACAGATGTTCGACTATGAAACCAATTGGAGAGGTCTTCCTCTTGTCAATTTGAAATACTACACCGACGACAATTTTGAATTAAGATGCGGCATCCAAGCAAGCAACCTCACCTATAACATGAGCGGAAGCTATTACGAATACGATTATTATGCAGAAGAATATGTCTTGAAACAAAATTCTATGAATCAAAAAGATTCAGAATATTTGTTCCGCCTCACACCTGGCATCGCACGTCACTTCTCTCCAACAAACGTATTGGATGTTTATGTTGGCGCTTCATTGCCATTCGGCGTTAACGGCGTAAAATACATCAACGAAATCAACGGACAAGGTCACGGTTCATCAGAAAGAAATTCTTTTGAACTTGGCGTAGGAGCTTACATCGGCTTACAATGTTTCGTAGCTGATCTCCCTGTCGCAATAGGCTTTGAATATGGCTTGTCAGCAGTCAAATTCTTCGGACAAAAATACAAAAACACAATCACCGACGAAGAAGGCAAAGAACAAGTATATTACACAACAAGCCCTGACTACGGATGGTCAACACAATATTCTGAATTAAAACGCACCAAAGGCGAAGCTGGCGCTGACTTACGTTTCACTATTAGTTACTTCTTCAAATAATTAAAGCCATGAAACGATCATTATTAACATTAACAATGCTGGCATTTGTTGCGTTGTCGTTCAGCTCATGCAGCGGACTACAACAAATGTCGGACGTACAAACAGCATCTTTCGCACCTACTTTCGTACGCGTTGACGCCAACATCAACGACTACGTGCAACTCGGCGAGACAACAGTAAGCATTGAGACAAAGAAATATCTCGGTTTCATCAACAGCATCTACAAAGTCAACGACGAGTACTACAACTCAAGAGATATTAAAATAGTAGAACTTGAAGGAAGAAACAACATAAAACTTAAAGGCGATATCAATAAGGCTCTCTACAAAGCCATTGAAGAATATCCTAACGCAGATTATTATGTTCCAGTGATGAAGACAACAGAAGTGGAACGTATGTTCTTGGGAAAATTCACCAAAGAATCTGTGAGAATCAAAGCATATATGCTTAAAAATTCAGAAGAAAAATAAATGACAATAATGGTTGGAGGTTATTAGCCTCCAACTTTTTTATTTTAACGATATGAGAAAACTTATATACATATTAATGTTAGGTCTTATCCTTTCATCATGCGGAGGCGATGATGAGTCGGATGTGATTATAAATGTCAAGACATTGAATTATAAAACTTGTTACAATATTGGCGATAAAATCATTTTTAATATAGAATCGTTCGCCAACGAAGGTTTGGTGTCTTCAATAAATATATCTACACTAACTTCAAACGGTTTCACACAACTTACAGACACCATCATTGATACAGAAAGAACCAATTTCATATATGAATATAAAGTGCCACAATTTAATAATGATACAGAAAATGTAAAATTCTATTTCAAGGCATACTGTTCAACAGGCAACTTCTCAGAATTTTCGATGACGCATCATGTCACTGGCACCACTCCACTTCATGCATCAGAACACAGCATGTTCGCATTCTACAAAAATGAAAAGAACGCATTCAACATAGCTTCTGATGAAATAATAGATTTCGAAACATCCGACAGCACTTATATCGACATATACGATTATTCCATCGACTCAACATATATTTTCAAGAGAGAATGGCGCAGTATGACGGACTTACAATTTGCCCGTTTCAACGATTTCGACTTCGAGAACGCTAATTACACTTCTATCCAAAACGCATTTACCAGCGCCAACAAATCATCAAAACTCACCAACATAAGCAACGACGACATTGTTTTAATTGGAAGAGAAAACTATGCTTTTGGGGTTTTCAAAATCATCAATGTTTATGACGAAAACGACAATATGCAAGACAGATATTATTTTGTTTTTAAATCTGTTTTTTGAGGGATAAAGCGCCAAAGGTAATGGCTAAAAATAAAAAAGAGGCGTGTTGATGTGAACATCAACACGCCTCTGCTTGTTGTCTTGTTGTCTTGTTGACTTGTAGTCTTATCAATAAGCTCTTGCGAATATCACGCGGCGTGTTGATGGCTGACCTGAGTAGATACATTTACCTTCTTCGAAGTCGTCATCCAATGGGATGCAGCGGATAGTAGCTTTTGTCTCTTCTTTAATCTTTTGTTCTGTCTCTGGAGTGCCGTCCCAGTGAGCGTAAACGAACATGCTGTTTTCGATTTGTTCTTTAAACTCTTCCCAGGTATCGACTTTAACAGTTCTTGATTGACGGAAGTCGAGAGCTTTCTTGAAGATATTTTCTTGGATCTCTTCGAGGAGATTTGTGATATAGTCTTCGATATTTTCGATTGATGCTGTGCTCTTTTCGAGGGTGTCGCGACGAGCGATTTCGATAGAGTTATTTTCAACATCGCGAGGACCTGCAGCGATACGTACTGGCACGCCTTTGAGTTCCCATTCAGCGAATTTGAAACCAGGTTTTTGAGTGTCGCGGTCGTCGAACTTAACGCGCATTCTTCTGCTTTCGAGGCGTTTTTTCAAGTCGGTGCAATAGTTGAGAACAGCCTCTTTTTGTTCGTCTGTCTTGTAGATAGGAACGATAACCACTTCTATAGGAGCGATTTTTGGAGGAAGTACGAGACCATTGTCATCTGAGTGAGCCATGATGAGAGCGCCGATCAAACGAGTTGACACGCCCCATGAAGTAGCCCATACATATTCTAACTTATTTTCTTTATTGAGATATTTAACATCGAAAGCCTTAGCGAAGTTCTGTGCGAGGAAGTGAGAAGTACCAGCTTGGAGAGCCTTGCCGTCTTGCATCATAGCCTCGATACAGAATGTCTCTTCTGCTCCAGCGAAACGTTCGTTAGCAGATTTGATACCGCGGATAACAGGAAGAGCCATGTATTTTTCAGCGAACTCTGAATAGACGTCGAGCATCTTGCGTGCTTCTGCCAAAGCCTCTTCACGTGTGGCGTGAGCGGTGTGACCTTCTTGCCACAAGAACTCAGCAGTACGGAGGAAAGAACGAGTACGCATTTCCCAGCGGACTACGTTAGCCCATTGGTTGCACAAGATTGGAAGGTCGCGGTAACTCTTGATCCAGTTGCGATATGTATCCCAAATGATAGTCTCTGAAGTAGGACGAACGATGAGTTCTTCTTCGAGACGTGCTTCTGGGTCAACGACAACGCCAGCACCATTAGGATCATTTTTAAGACGATAGTGAGTTACAACAGCACATTCCTTTGCGAAACCTTCAACGTGGCTAGCTTCCTTGCTGAAGAAACTCTTAGGAATAAACAATGGAAAATACGCATTGACGTGACCTGTGTCTTTAAACATTTTGTCGAGAGCGTCTTGCATGAACTCCCAAATTGCATATCCGTAAGGTTTGATAACCATACAACCTCTGACTGCAGAATTTTCTGCCAAATCAGCTTTACTAACAAGATCATTATACCACTGGGAATAATTTTCTTTACGAGATGTTAATTCTTTTGCCATCGTTATTTTGGTATAGTATTTGTATATTTTTCTGTGTGCAAAAATAAGAAAAAATTGCATGTATTTATAATTTTAAAGACTATAAAAATGAAGCATTTATTTTTTTTCATCATCGCAGCAATAGCCTTGCTAACATCTTGTGCATCAAGTGATAATGTTATCAGAGACGATGCTTATTACTCTCCTTATGACAAGAACAGCAATTCCAACAAAGAATTAGTCGTATCATCTGACGGAGCCTTCAGCACTTCGAAAATCAGCAGCAATTCACAATACGATTATCAGGCATACTATAGTGAAGACACAACACAAAAGCTAAAAGCCAAGCCTGTTTACGAAAAAACAGAAACCGTTACAGACACCAACGGCGTTGTTTATACAAGCACTGAAACCTATTACGACAACAGCTACATTACCCAAGCTGGCGGAGCTTATCTAGAAGACAACTACGATTATTATTATGACGATGAAGACGAAGATGACAGCAGCTGGAACACAAGCGTTTATCTCGGATTCGGCCTTCCTTACGGTTCTTATATAGGCTTCGGTTACGGTTATCCTTACAGCTACACATCTTATTATAATTGGTATTACGATTGGTGGTGGAGCCCATATTACTATAATCCTTATTATTACGCTCCATTATATCCATATTATCCAGTATATCCTCCATACCATCCAGACCCACACCCTGGTCCACATCCACAGCCAGGCGGAGGTGGCGGCATCAACCCTAATCCTCATCCAAGCGGCGGCGGATTGCACATAGCTGACAACAACCACAACAGACCTACATCAGCTGGCAATTCACCTAACCCAAGACCATCAAGCGTCGCAAGACCTGACGACAATACAACACGTCCTTCAGGTAACGGAATAGGAACAACAACACCAAGAATGTCGGCAAACGACAGAGTTTCAAGCGCTCAAAACAGATACAACAGACCATCCAGCGCAGGAAGCTCTTCAACAGCAAGACCTTCATCATCTTCATCTACAGAACGTAAATCTTACACTCCTGCTAACAGCAACCGTCAGGTTCGTTCAAGCTCAGAATATGTGAGACCAAACTCAAGTTCTTCAAATGAAAGAAACAACTCTTCATCTGTAAACGTAAGAAACAACAGCACAAATACAAGAAGCTCAAGCAGCTCAAGCATCAACAGAACAAACAGTTCTAGCTCAACTCCAAGAAGCAGCAGCTCAAGCGTCAACAGACCTAGCAGCAGTTCCACAAGAAGCAGCGGAAGCTTCAATGGCGGCGGCTCAAGAGGCGGCAACATCGGAGGAGGTGGCAGCGGCGCAAGAGTTGGTGGAGCAAGACGTTAAAAGATCTTTATCATGAAAAGAATATTTTTTATATTATTGGCAATAGTACCGTTCTGCATCAACGGACAAAACATCGATGATGTTTATAAAATATCCGCTGTAAACTATCAAGGTACTGCAAAAGGCGCTGCTATGGGTAACGCAATGGGTGCTGTAGGCGAAGACATCTCTGCCATCAGCATCAACCCAGCAGGATTGGGATTATATAGAAAATCATCATTCTCATTCACCCCATCATTGTTAACGACATATACCAAATCTGAATATTTCGGCAATTCTGAAAAGGACAACAGAACATGCTTATCTGTTAACAATATAGGCTACGTAGAAACAAGTAAATCCGGCGACATCAAAGTCAACTGGGCTTTTGCGATGAATAAAACCAACAACTTCAACAATCGCATCTTCGTCAACGGATACAACCCCGACAACTCATTGATAGACGCTTATTTCGCCGAGATAATAGCTAACGACATTTATAATGAAGAAGAGTTGAACGAATACTCACCTAGTTATATTTATCCAATCTGGGAAACTTATCTATTCGACTTCAACAACGACGGCAGCCTTACAGCCTACGTCCCAGAAGGCGGCATTCAACAATTAAAAGGCGTCAACTCATGGGGTGGCACCAACGAATGGAGCTTCAGCTCAAGCATAAATGTCAAAGACAAACTATTCATGGGATTCTCCGTCAATATACCAAGCGTCAACAGCAACAGAATAACCGACTACGAAGAAGTCTTTGAAGATGGCGGCAACACTTATTCATGGTGGCAACAAGAAACATTATACACATCAGGCTGGGGCTTTAACGGAAAATTCGGCATCATCGCCTACCCTTCTCGATGGCTGCGTCTCGGCGCTGCTTACCACACGCCTACATTTTACAACCTCACCGACAGATGGAGAACAGAAACCGCATCATGGGAAACAACTTTCATCGTCCCAACATCTCATTTTAATTATTCATTACAAACACCTTGGATGCTAAACGGAAGCGCTGCGTTCTTGTTCGGAAACTTCGGAATGATTTCCATCGACTATGATTACGTTGACTATAAAAGCATAAAACTTTACGCCCCTAATTACGACTACGAATATTATAACGATGCGTTAAAAGAAACGTTCAAATCATCAATGAATATCAGATTAGGAACAGAATGGCGTTATCGTAATATGTGCTTCAGAGGCGGCTATTCATTCTATGGAAGCCCTTACGGCATTCACGCAACAGACGGCTTTTACAACAAACACAACAAAAACTCATTCTCTTGCGGATTCGGATATACACAACATGCATTCACTTTCGATTTTGCTTATGTATATTCATTACAAAATCAAGAATATAATCTATACTCCCAATATTCAGGATATTACGACGACATCAAGCTGAATATCGTCAACGAGAATGTCAACGCACATAGTTTGATTTTCTCAATAAAAGTTAAAATGCTTTAAGGATAAAAAAAAGAGGTTTTTAAAAACCTCTTTTTCTTATTCATTATGATACATATTAACAATGTCTTCGTCAATCAAGATACGACCGCAGTATTCACAAACGATGATTTTCTTGTGCATACGGATGTCGAGTTGATGTTGAGGTGGGATTTTGTTGAAGCAACCGCCGCAAGCGTCACGTTCAATTTTAACGACTGCCAAACCGTTGCGAGCATTTTTTCTGATACGTTTGTAAGCTGTAAGAAGACGTTCTTCAATAAGTTTTTCACTTTCATTTGAACGTTCGATAAGTTCAGCTTCTTCTTTTTCAGTTTCTTCAACGATTGATGACAATTCATTTTTCTTGAGTTCCAAATCGCTTTTGCGTTCTTCAAGACGAGCGCTGAGTTCGTTCAAAGAAATCTTCAACATCTCAGATTTCTTGGTGTAGTCGTTGATACGTTTTTCACAAAGTTGGATATCCAATGATTGATATTCAATTTCTTTTGTCAATGATTCGTATTCACGATTGTTACGAACATTATTTTGTTGTTCTTCATATTTCTTAATGAGAGATGTTGCTTCTTTGATTTTGTTCTTATAATCAACGATGTCTTTAGCAAATTTTTCCAACTCTTCATTATATTTTGTTATACGAGTTTCCATACCTGCGATTTCGTCTTCAAGATCTTGAACTTCAAGAGGTAACTCACCGCGGATGATACGGATTTTGTCAATCTTAGAATCAACTTGTTGTAAAGTATATAATTCGATAAGTTTTCTTTCAACAGTGATTTCTACTTGTTCTTCTGTTTCGTTTCTGAATCTATTTTCTTCCATATATCTTAAAAATTAATATTAAACAAAATAATGAACCGAGTTAGTTTTTACGCTCGAGATTTGGACTGCAAATTTAGGATTTTTTTTGAGAATAATATCAGCAAATAATTGTTTTGTAAATTGTTCTGTCTCAAAATGTCCTGCATCTACGATAAGTATCTCATTATCAGCATCAAAAAAATCATGATATTTCACATCGGCAGTAAGATAAACGTCTGCTTTGCAATGTTTTGCGTCATTTATCAAGAAAGAACCTGAGCCTCCGCAAATAGCAACTTTCCTTATCGGTTTATTCAACAGTTCTGAATGACGAAGTGCAGCGACATTCAATTTCTCCTTAACTAAAGACAAAAACTCACTTTCCGACATTTCATTTTCCAAAAAACCAATCATTCCGCTGCCAACTTGAAGCTCCGAGATGTTTGAATGCAAAACATTTAGTTCTTTCAAGCCGAGCTGTTCTGCAAGAACACGATTGACGCCATAGAAGCTATTGTCCAGGTTCGTATGCATCGCAGCGATAGTGATATCATTTTTAATAGCCTTGGTAATAATTCTACCGATAGTGTTATCTGTCAAAATATTTTTCAGTCCTTTGAAAATCAACGGATGGTGACTTATTATCAGATGAAAATCGTTTTCAATAGCCTCGTCAACAACTTTTTCAGTCACGTCAAGAGTTAACAAAGCTTTATCAACCAACGCATTAGCATCTCCAACCAAAAGTCCGGAATTGTCATAACTTTCCTGCCAATGCAATGGCGCTACATCTGTTATATAACTCAAAATTTCTGAAACAGTATTCATCTCTGATTTTTTTTGCTAAAATACGATTTTTTATCGATTTATGCTTTGTTCCGATAAAAATAATTTGTACATTTGTTGAGTTATTAAAAAAATGAAAAAACTATTGTTGCCCATATCATTTGTCTATGCGATTGTCTTATTCATAAGACATAAACTGTATGATTGGGGCATCTTTAAATCAAAAAGCTACGATATTCCGAACATCTGCGTCGGCAACCTAAATTTAGGAGGCACAGGAAAGACTCCTCATATAGAATATCTCGTCAGACTTTTATCCAAAAATTATAAAGTTGCCGTCTTAAGCCGAGGTTACGGACGAAAGACAAACGGTTATATTGTTGCAGATGAATGTCATACACATAACGACATCGGCGATGAACCATTACAATATCACCAAAAATTCAACGATATAACAGTCGCCGTTGACGAAGACAGATGCGACGGAATTGAAAAACTTCTTCAAGAGAAAAATCAACCTCAGATAGTTCTTTTGGACGACGCATATCAGCACAGAAAAATCAAGCCAGGACTGAATATCTTGTTAACGGATTATTACAATCTTTACAGCAACAACAATCTTATTCCCACTGGAATATTAAGAGACATTAAATATGCGGCACGAAGAGCTGAAATAATTGTAGTCACAAAAACGCCTAACGTATTGTCGCCTTATAACAAAAGAGACATCGAAAATTCGCTCAAGCCTCTTCCCCATCAAAAGATATTCTACTCATACATTGAATATCAAGACTTTAAACCTTTTAACGAAATAAGTCAGGAAATAAACATTAACGAATCAAAAACGATATTGCTTTTCTGCGGAATCGCCAACACTTATCCTTTGGAAGATTATCTAAAAAGAAAATACAACTTCATTTCAAAAGTTCAATTCAGTGATCATCACAACTTTACAGAAAAAGATATTAATATGGTCATTGAAAAATTCAATAGCATCATTGGAAAGAACAAGGTGATTGTCACTACAGAAAAAGATGCCATGAGATTGATTCATTCACCATTCATCAGCAAATTCGACAAGATTCCTATTTTTACAATTCCTATCAAGATTAAATTCCACAAGGAAGAGAATGGAGACTTCGACGATGAAATTTTAAATTTTGTCAAACAATAATGATGATATAAAAATTGCGAAATGATGTCAGAGGGTAAGAAAATTTATTTCATCACAGACTTACATTTAGGTGTTCCGACTCTGGAAGACAGTCACGAAAGAGAACAGAAGCTTGTACGTTTCTTAGACTCTATAAAAGAGGAAACGGAAGCGCTCTTCCTCATGGGCGATCTCTTCGACTTCTGGTTTGAATATAAGACAGTAGCGCCTCGAGGTTACGTGCGTCTGCTAGGCAAATTGGCTCAATTCATAGACGAAGGAATACCCGTACATCTCTTTGCCGGCAACCACGACCTTTGGACTTTCGACTATCTTCAAAAAGAAATAGGAATACAACTGCATCGCGAGCCTATGACGATGACATTGAAAGACAAGACATTCTTCCTCGTCCACGGCGACGGCAGAGGTCCTGGCGACAACGGATATAAATTCTTGAAACGCGCCTTCGAATGCAAGATAAACCAGTTCCTTTTCAGATGGGTTCATCCTGACTTAGGAATAGGATTAGCGTTGAAATGGTCGCATAACCACAGAGTAAAGAAGCTAAAGAAAGAAGCCGAAAGCAATTACTATTCCGTCATCGAAGAGACACGCTTGTATAAATACGCACAACAATGCGCTAAAGAAAACCCAAACATCGATTATTTCGTCTTCGGTCATCAGCACAAACCTATGCAATATAAAGTAGATAATGGCGCAACAGTGACAGTCGTCGGCAACTGGATAAGAGACTTCAGTTACGCCGCGTTTGACGGAAACAATATGGAATTAGGAATGAGGAATTAGGAATGAGGAATGAGGAATGAGGAATAGCCTGAAAGGCTAACACTGATATAACGTATGGCATCGCCTTACGGACTTGATGAACAATAATAACAATTAAATAAACAATTATGGAAATCACAAATTCTTACATCAAAGAGAACGAAAATCGTTTCTTAGAAGAGTTATTCGGTTTAATCCGTATCCCTTCAATCAGCTCACAGAGCGAACATAAAGAAGACATGGTAAAATGCGCTGAATATTGGAGAGACAGCATCTTAGCAGCAGGCGCCGACAAGGCTGAAGTCATGCCAACAGAAGGCCACCCTGTAGTCTATGGCGAAAAAATCATCGACCCAAAACTTCCTACAGTTTTAGTTTATGGTCACTATGACGTCATGCCTGTCGATCCAATAGAATTATGGAACACCGACCCATTTGAACCAGTCATCAAAGACGGCAAGATATGGGCTCGCGGCGCTAACGACGACAAAGGTCAGGCTTTCATGCACGCCAAGGCATTCGAGACAATGATCAAGACAAACACATTGCCATGCAACGTCAAGTTCATGCTCGAAGGCGAAGAAGAAATCGGTTCTGGCAGCCTCTCAAAATGGATCGTAACAAACAAGGATTTAGTCAAGGCTGACATCATCTTGGTTTCTGACACCAGCATGATCGACCACGACACTCCTTCTATCACAACAGGTTTACGCGGCTTGGCATACTGGGAAGTTGAAGTGACAGGTCCTAACGCTGACCTCCACTCAGGATTGTTCGGCGGCGCTGTGGCAAACCCAATCAACACATTATGCGAGATGGTTGCTAAGGTCATGGACAAGAACAACCACATCACTATCCCTGGATTCTACGACGACGTCGTCGAGGCAACAGCAGAAGAACGCGAATTGCTCAACATGGCTCCATATAGCGAAGAAGAATACAAAGCAGGCGTTGGCGTAACAGCATTACGCGGCGAAGAAGGCTACACCACAATCGAAAGAGTCGGCATCCGCCCAACATTCGACCTCTGCGGCATCTGGGGCGGCTACACAGGCGAAGGCTCAAAGACAGTACTTCCTTCAAAGGCTTACGCTAAGATCTCTTGCCGTTTGGTTCCTAACCAAGACCATGAAAAGATTTCTGTATTATTCAAAGAATATTTCGAAAGCGTAGCTCCAGAATACGTTAAAGTCAAGGTCACTCCAATGCACGGCGGACAAGCTTACGGATGTCCTATCGACTTGCCAGCATACAAGGCAGCAGAAGCAGCTTACATGGAAACATACGGCAAACGTCCTATCCCAATGAAGAGCGGCGGAAGCATTCCAATCATCTCTGCTTTCGAAAAAGTTTTAGGTCTCAAGTCAATCTTGATGGGATTCGGTTTAGGTTCAGACGCTATCCACTCACCTAACGAAAACTACAGAGTTGACCACTTCTTCAAAGGAATCGAGACAATCATCGCTTTCTATCAACATTTTGCGAAGATAAAATAAGACAATGTAGAGTCGTATCAATGTTTCCTTTAAAACAAACACACATTGATGCGATTCAAAATAAAGTCCACAATGAACAACAAGGTATGCCACTGACTGGGACATACCTTATTTTTTAGCCTACGAATTTAAATCCACAAATTTTCACGAATTCACATGAATTATTAATGTTCCTCTCGCAAAGTCGCAGAACAACGCAGAGAATTACTTTGCGACACTTTGCGACTTTGCGTGAAACATTCAACACCTGAAATCGTCCCCGAGAGACTATTCGAATCTAAAAACTTCAAAATAGAAGAACTTTGGCTTTTGAGCTAAGGCTTTTGAACTTTTTTTTAGTAATGAAGTGATGAAGTAATGAAGTAATGAAGTAATGGAGTAATGGAGTGATATTATTACATTCTATCAAATCCCCATTTCCAGAAATCCTGAAATCCTAAAAAAGAACCCCAGAAAATTTCTGAGGTTCTGAGGTTTTATTGAAACATTTCTTCTGTGAGTGTAATTTGGTATTTTACATCATGCTGACTGAAAAACACATCTTTGCCTACTTTAAAATCATCTGGTTCGTCATAATATTCTTTTGACAAATATTGAATGTTATTGTCTTTGAATCGATAAATTGTAAAATTGTTTAGCTTGTCAAAAACAAAGTCATCTGGAGGAAGTTTGTCTAAAACTGTTCCAAAATATGAATCTGTATATACAGAACACTCTTCATGATATTTTACAGTGTACAATGATACATTATTAGTTTCCGGAGATTTATATTCTACGAAAATACTATCATTGACATCAAGGTCATTGTAAAAACAAAAATATGTAAGAAATTCCCTGCCACTATCACCAATACAAGATGTAAAGGTTAGAAATAAAATAGATACTAATAGTATTAATGTTCTTTTCATAATAATTTCTAATATTTAACGTGAGTTCGATATAAAATAATTCACTAAAAATGAATAACATAACGATATTTTTTGTATCTTTATGGTGCTAACAAAAGACAAAAACGTTATGTTATCCGACAACAAAGTTATTGAAATTTTCTATATGGCAGACGACTTCTGCATTTTTTTTAATGAAACTGTTAAAAAACATTCTATTGACGATGGAAAAAAGCATAGAAACAAGCCAAGTCGTCTTTCTGATGCCGAGATAATCACGATCCTTATCATGTTTCATCTTGGAGGATATAAGTGTCTAAAACATTTCTATATCAATTATATATGCAGGCATTGCGCTCATCTTTTCCCAAAAAACGTATCATATAACAGATTTGTTGAACTGGAGAAGAAGGTAGCTGCGCCAATGCTACTATTTGTCAAGCAGGTTCTTTTGGGGAAATGCACTGGGATTAACTTTATTGATTCAACTCCATTGAGAGTTTGCCGTAACCAACGTATTCATTGCCATAAAGTCTTCAAAGGAATTGCAATGAGAGGTCAATGCTCAATGGGGTGGTTCTTCGGATTCAAGCTGCATCTGATTATCAACGAGAAAGGCGAAATATTGAATTTCATGATTACGCCTGGCAATGTTGACGACAGAGTTCCGTTGAAGTACGAAAATTTAGTAAAAGAAATTTATGGTAAGCTGATAGCTGACAAAGGATACATATCACAAGAACTGTTTAATGAATTATTCGTCAATGGTATTCAATTGGTTACAAAGATCAAGAACAATATGAAGAATAGCCTGATGAGCATGGCAGACAAGATTCTGTTGAGAAAACGCGCATTGATAGAATCGACTAATGACGAACTGAAGAATATAGCGCAGATTGAACATTCAAGACATCGTTCGTTTTCAAACTTTATCGTCAATACTATTGCGGCATTGGCGGCATATTGTTATTTTCCAAAGAAACCATCAATACAACTCGAACATTATCAAGATAATCAATTGGTTCTGTTTTGACGGATTATAGACAGTCCCATAGGGACGAAAGTTCATAGGCAGGTGTGAAGTGAAACGGAACGCCTGCTATGCATGTGTTTATAAAAATCAAAGCGCCGTAGGTGCGACAGAATATGGATGATTTTTTTCTGTCGTGCCTACAGCACTTTGATTGTTTTGGGGGTTATGTTTTGCAGGGATTCCGCTGACGCTCCATCACCTGCCTATGCTCTACCACCCTTTCAGGGTTATTTTGTCAAATAAAAGATAATTACATGATTACACAATTAGTTCTTATATCGAACTCACGTTAATTTTAAAAAAAGCGCCGAAGGTACGACGAAATTGTGGATGATTTTTTCTGTCGTACCTTCGGCACTAATTAATATCATTTTTTTGAAACTCAGAAATTTAGAATTTCAGAAGAACCATTAAACTATTGAACTACTTTTCATAATTTAAAAGTTCTTATGCATCATCTTTCTTTTTAGAATTTGAACGATAAAGACTATTAGTTATCACACCTTTAAATATATCTTCATTAAGAAACTCTAAAGCTCGATTTAAATCCGCAACATTATTAGTCGGCAGCTCCAATTCATTATTTGCATTAATTTGCGCTTTGATTCCATATTGCTTTAACAAACTTGTTCTTGTTTTAGCATTCTTTCCAATGAATGTTGCAATATTGTTTGTACTTGACAATAATTTTACAAGTC
>JAFYNK010000096.1 GCA_017548125.1 Bacteroidales bacterium
GTTTTTCTTGAAAGAACATAGCGAGCTATGTGATTGAAAGAAAGGCGAAAAGATTCCGAGAAAAAACATAAAGCATGCAAAAGTTTTAATTGTTACTGTCAAAAATTATTTAAACGGGGGAATTTATAGAAGTCCCCTTAAGGTTTTAACACACTGGTTGAAAGCCTGCTTTTTTGTTGTTGGCTTCGTCATTGAAATACGCACGTCTTAACGATACGTTTATTGACAAATCAAGATCTTCTTCCTTTAAACTCGAAGCCTAATTCTTCAACGGTCTTTTTTACGATCTCGTCATTAGGAGCGCCTGTCACAACAGCTTCTTTCTTTCCTAATATGACTTCCACATTTTCAACATTATCCAAAGCCTTTAAAGCTTTTTCAACTGAATTTTTACAATGATTGCACGACATTCCGTCAATGCGATAAATCACCTGATTCTCATTGACCACTTCTTCTTTCTTAAAAAATTTTAACATAAAAGCATTTATTAAAAGTAAAACCAAAATTATTCCTGATATTATCTCAAACCACGAGACGCTAAGTCCGCCGTGCGAGGCGCAATGTCCTGACGACTCACATAATGACGTTATTGTAAACCATTCTCTAGGCAAAAAATAATCAACAAACAAACCGCTTATTATAGAGCCGAATATTATAGAGCCGAGATAAAATAACAACTGTTTCTTTCCTAATGATTTCCCAACAACTAACAATGACGCGATGCTGACCCCAGGTCCTGCTATCAATAACACTAAAGCCGCTCCTGGCGACAAGCCTTTGAGCATCAAGGCTGCTGCAATAGGAATGCTGCCCGTTGAACATACATACATCGGTACCGCTATCAATAAGACTATCAACATAGTGACAATGGAAGGGAGATTGAGATTCGTGAAGAACGAATCTGGAACCAATATCGTTATCAATGTTCCTATCATCAATCCTATAACTAACCATTTACCGATATTCTGTACCAAATCGATAAAGCTGTATTTTAAAAATTCAATGAATTTGTTGCTTACGCCACCTTTCTTTTCACAGGAACAACTTTGTCTTACTATTATCTCGTCTTTTGAAAACCAAGTTGTTACAGCTCCACCTGCTATTGATGTAAGCAATGCTGCCAACGGACGTACGATTGCAAAAGGGAGGCCCATCATCGAATATGTTGCAATAATAGAATCTACGCCTATCTGTGGCGTTGATATCATGAATGAAACAGTAGCACCTCGTGAAGCTCCGTCTTTTCTTAATGAAATGGCTGTTGGAATGACTCCGCATGAACATAATGGAAGCGGCACCCCTATAAGCGCTGCCAATAATACAGACTTGAAATTTTCCTTGGCTAAATGCTTTTCAAAAAATGCAGATGGTACAAAAACATGAAGCAAACCTGCCATTAAAAATCCTAATAAAAGATATGGCGCCATCTGACATAACATATTGAGGAAAGTTATCATTTTTTTTATAGTTATGAAGTAATGAAGTAATGAAGTTATGGAGTAATGGAGTGTTATTTTTTAATTGTACATTTTTTACTTATAGCGCAGCAACTGCAATCGCTGCATGATGAATCGCATGTTGACTTATCATCAGACGAGACTGATTTTATTTTTTTCACTACAGAATAAATAGTATATCCTGCGGCAACACCTATTATTATATACGCTATTATCGTTTGAGTCATTTTAGTAAGTTTCTGAGATTATGAAGTTTAAAATAATGTTCCTATTTGATATATCAAGAAAGAAACAATCCAAGCTATGCCGGTGTTGTAGAACAATGTAAATAAAACCGCTTTCCATCCTGCCTCGCGTCTTACCGCTGCTATCGTTGCGAAACACGGCGTCGATATTAAGACGAAGACCATAAATCCAAACGCAACCAATGGCGTGAACAGCAACTCTCCTTCTTTTGGTCCAGATGTCCATCTCTGCGTCCTGACTTTCTGAATTAATGAAGTGCTGCTTTCTTCTTCATCGGATGCCTGTAACAAGACTCCTAATGTTGAAACTACAACTTCTTTGGCGGCGATGCCTGTCATCAAGCTCACACCCATTCTCCAGTCGAAGCCGCAAGGACGTACCATCGGCTCGATAACATGGCCAAGACGACCCATATATGAATTTTCACTTAAAACAGCGTCCTGCTGTAATTCAAGAGACTTGATAGCAGCAGCTTTCTCTTCTTCTGAAATATTGACGTTGCTTTCAACCGATTTCATCTCTTGAGCTATCACATCAGCCTTCTCGCAGTCTCTTGGGAAATATTCTAAAGCCCAGATAATGACAGAAGCAACAAGTATTACCGTAGCCATTTTCTGTAAATACTGAACGCTCTTGTCCCAGATATGTATCATTGTGTTACGCATTGTCGGTATTCTATAAGGCGGAAGTTCCATGACAAACTGTTCCGACAATCCTTTAAAAGCTGTCTTGTTCAACAAAAGAGCCGTCAATATCGCTATTATAGCTCCGATAAGATATATGCTTAATAATATAAATCCTTGGTTCTTATCAAAGAAAGCCGCTACAAAAAGAAGATATACGGGCAGACGCGCCGAGCATGACATGAACGGCAAGACCAGCGTCGTCACAATTCTGTCCTTACGATTTTCCAAAGTCCTCGTCGCCATAACCGCAGGCACCGAACATCCAAAACCTATCAGAAAAGGAATAAAGGATTTGCCATGAAGCCCTATTTTATGCATCAATCTATCCATGATAAATGCCGCACGGGCCATATAGCCTGTGTCTTCTAATATTGAGATGAAAAAGAATAAAATCAATATGTTAGGAAGGAAGACAAGCGCACCGCCAACACCTGCAATAATACCATCGACAATCAAATCGCGCAATATCCCCTCATTCATCCATGAAGCGACGTGACTGCCGAACCACTCCACAGCGCTCTCTATCCAGCCCTGTGGATAAGCACCTATGGTAAATGTTGTCTGAAACATAACCCATAAGAAAAAGATAAGGATAGGGAAACCCAGCCATTTGTTGGTAATCACATCGTCAGCCTTATAAGCCTGATTCTTGATTTTTCCTTCGTTTTTTCTATATGTCTCTGCCAATGCGCCTCTGATAAAAGCATAACGAGCGTTTGTTAGAAGAGTATAAACGTCTTCGTCATAGTCTTTTTCCAGCTCTTGACGCTTAGCGACAGCGTTAGATATGATTTCCTCGCCATTAGGCAAGTTCTTGATTTCCTCAACTGTAGATTGAGAGTTTTCCAAGACATTGATAGCGATATAACGTGAAGGATAAATATTGATGATGTCTTTGTTGACTTCTATAAGTTTCTTTATTGGGACGATGGCGTCTTCTATATCGCGTCCGTAATTGATATGAATATGTTTGCTAAGGTTTTTCTTTCCTTCATAAACATCGATTATCGTTTCAAGCACTTCAGTGATGCCGATACCTTTAACAGCTGTCGTTGGCACGATAGGGAATCCCATCATCTTGCCAAGAGCCTTGTAGTTGAAAGAGTCGCCTTTAGCTCTCATTTCATCGTACATATTGAGTGCCATGACGATACGCACGTTCATATCGACAAGCTGCGTTGTAAGGAAAAGATTGCGTTCAAGATTAGAAGCATCAACAATATTAAGAACCAAATCTGGATTGTTCTTGGTGAGATAATCGCGTACATAACGTTCTTCAGGAGAAAACTCGGTTATGGAATATGTTCCAGGAAGGTCAACGAGATTTATTGTATAACCATTATGATAAAACGTTCCGACTTTAAAATCGACGGTGACGCCACTATAGTTACCTACTTTTTCGTGTAATCCTGTCGCATGATTGAAGAAAGACGTCTTTCCTGCATTAGGATTACCGACCAAAGCCACAGTGATATTATTGGTTTTTTCTTTAATGACATTGGCAATTACGTCTTCACTGATGGTTCCGTTATAATCGGATGAGCCGGCATCGACATCGTCGATAGTAACCACTTCAATCTTATCAGCTTCACTTCTTCTTAAAGAGATATGCGCCTGCATCACCTGATATTCAACTGGGTCAAGAAGAGGAGCGTTCTTGATGACGGTGACAGTCTCACCTTTGACGAAACCCAACTCCATAAGACGATGACGTAATCCGCCATGACCGTTTACTTTCACGATGATACACTTGGTTCCAGTCGTCATGTCAGCTAGAGTTAATACGTTAGACGCAGCGTCTTTTGAACCAGATTTTATATTGTTATTGTTTTCCATAAAGTCTTATTAATAACGTCAGCAAAAATATACATTATATGTAATCAAAGATAATTTTTATACATCAGCTTATATCACAACTGCAAATCTCAACATTCCTACCAGAGCGTTATCGACTGTAAAATCCATACCGCCAGGATTTATTATATATTGAATGTCAGGTTTTATCATGAAGTTGTCTGTTATCTGATATTTGTAAAATAATTCTATAGCCGTCTCTGTTTTTTTACCAGATAAAAATGCAGAAGTGAATGCCAAGCCCATCGAATCGTTATTATCTTTAAAAAATACGCTTTCTAAGTTGAGACCAGCTGCAAGATGTAAGTAATTGTCGCATATCGTTTCGCCATTGGCATAGCTTATTTGTGCGAAAGGTTTCAGGCTACGGCTGCCAGCGTTCCATATTTCTTGTTCAACGTTAGCATAAATGCCGTATTTTTTTTCTGCTGTATGATAGAAAGCACCAAGTTCGTAAGCGCCATTTTCTGTAATATATTGAGCTTCACCTATAAATAAAGCACCTTCTTCTTTATTGATGTTCCAATTCAAGTTATAAGGATTATCTTCGAACGATGGTATCTTGCCGTCATAGGCTGCTGCTTGAAGATGCCAGTTATCGTTGATGTCGAAATGAATCTCAGCGCCGAGACCTGTGATTGGGAATATTGCAACGCTCATATTTGAAGAAAGAGCAGGATGAATACCGAAGGAGCTATTGACATATTCACCGGCAGCGTCGAGAGAAGCGAAGTTCTCGTTCATATCCTGAAGCCCTATTTTGATGCTAAACCGACCGAAAGACTGTTGCAAAGAAAGATATTCCATGAAAGCGTAGTTGCCAGCCTCTATGTTGTCTGCCACCTGATAGTCGCCGATGAGAGTCTCTGTTGGGACGATGCCGTGAGTGGTGCCGCCGCCGAGATACAAAGAAGCGCCATTCCATAAGTCAGCGTCCATTCCCATTTTTGCGTAGCCGAGATAGCCGCCGCCGTTTTTCAAGCCGCCGACATTATATAAGAAATCGCCGGTATATTCTGCATCTAAAACTATTGATTTATCTTGTGCTTGAATGTTGTTAATTCCTAGGATTATTAGAGTAATGAGAGATAAAATAGATAATATTTTTTTCACAGTAATAGTATTTTTATTTTATGATGCAAAAATATCATTTGTTAATAAAATACTAATTCCCTCATTTTTGTGATTTTGTTTAACGACGATAACTAATAATAGTTAATAATAAAAAAGAGCTCCTTTTTCAAAGAGCTCTTTCGGTATAAGTCATTATTTTAATTACATCATGCCTGGCATTCCGCCCATGTTAGGGTTCATTGCTGGCATTGGGTTTTCTTCTTTATGGTTAGAGATAACGCATTCTGTTGTAAGGAGCATGCTTGCGATAGAAGCAGCGTTTTCCAAAGCTACTCTAGAAACCTTAACTGGGTCGATGACGCCTGTCTTCAAGAGGTTTTCGTATGTTTCTGTGCGAGCGTTGAAACCGAAGTCGCCTTCACCTTCTCTTACCTTGTTAACGACAACAGAACCTTCTAAGCCAGCGTTTTCAACGATTTGACGTAATGGTTCTTCCAAAGCGCGTTTGATGATAGAGATACCTGTTGTTTGGTCATCGTTTTCACCTTTGAGGTTTTCTATTGAGCTGATAGCGCGGATGAAGCCAACGCCGCCGCCAGGGATGATACCTTCTTCGATAGCAGCTCTTGTTGCATTAAGAGCGTCTTCAACGCGGTCTTTCTTTTCTTTCATTTCAACTTCGCTTGCAGCGCCAACGTAGATAACAGCTACACCGCCAGCGATTTTAGCCAAACGTTCTTGTAATTTTTCACGGTCGTAGTCTGATGTTGTTGTAGCGATTTGAGCTTTGATTTGAGCTGCGCGTGCTTCGATGTTTTCTTTTGCACCTTGACCGTTAACGATTGTTGTATTATCTTTTGTAACAGTGATTTTGTCAGCTGTACCGAGTTCTGCCAATGTAGCGTCTTCCAAACGGTAGCCTTTTTCTTCTGTGATAACAGTACCGCCTGTCAAGATAGCGATGTCTTCCAACATTTCTTTTCTTCTGTCGCCGAAGCCAGGAGCTTTAACAGCAACGACTTTCAAAGAGCCGCGTAAACGGTTAACAACTAATGTTGCCAATGCTTCGCTGTCGATGTCTTCTGCTATGATTAAAAGAGGACGACCTGTTTGTAATGATTTCTCGAGGATAGGAAGCAAGTCTTTCATGACAGAGATTTTCTTGTCATAAATCAAAATGAAAGGATTTTCATAAACAGCTTCCATTTTTTCTGTATTGGTTACGAAGTAAGGAGAGATGTAACCACGGTCGAATTGCATACCTTCAACAACGTCAACGTGTGTTTCGATACCTTTAGCATCTTCAACAGTGATAACGCCTTCTTTCTTAACTTTAGCCATTGCTTCAGCGATAAGAGTACCGATAGTGTTATCGTTGTTAGCTGAGATACTTGCTACTTGTTGGATTTTTTCGATGCTGTCGCCAACTTGTTGTGATTGAGCTTTCAATGATTCAACTACTGTTGCGACGGCTTTGTCGATACCTCTCTTGAGGTCCATTGGGTTAGCGCCTGCTATAACGTTTTTCAAGCCAGCTGCTACGATAGCTTGAGCCAATACTGTAGCTGTTGTTGTACCGTCACCAGCTAGGTCGTTAGTTTTAGAAGCTACTTCTTTAACTAATTGAGCGCCCATGTTTTCAACTGGGTCTTGCAATTCTATTTCTTTTGCTACAGAAACGCCGTCCTTTGTGATGTGAGGAGCGCCGTATGATTTTTCGATAATAACGTTACGACCTTTAGGTCCGAGTGTAACTTTTACTGCATTTGATAAAGCGTCAACGCCTTTTTTTAAACCGTCACGAGCGTCGAGGTTGAATAATATGTCTTTTGCCATTTTATTTACTTATTTATGTTGTTAAAAAATCAAATAAAAAAATAATGAGAAATCAGATGATTGCTATAACATCATTTTCTCTCATTATCATATAATCTTTTCCGTCTAAATGGAATTCTGTACCTGCATATTTGCCATAAATGACTTGGTCGCCAACTTTTAATGTCATTGGAGCGTCTTTTGTACCAGGACCAACTGCCACTACGATACCTTTTTGTGGTTTTTCTTTTGCTGTGTCAGGAATGATGATTCCGCTTGCTGTTTTTTGTTCTGCGAGAGCTGGTTCGATAACTACTCTGTCTGCCAATGGTTTAATTGTTAATTGTGACATATTTTATAATTTTTATTGTGTTATTTTTCTTTTTATGCTTACCTTCAGTCAAATTGTTTGCCAAATAATAAAACAAAAAAAAATGTCAGAAATAGTGACATTCTGACATTTTTTTAATTTTCTATACAATGATTGTATTATTCAACTTCTGCAGCTGGCATCTGATAATCTGAAGGTGCCATTGTCTTTTCAATTTGTTGACGCATTTCTGTATCAACTTTAGAATTTGTACCTACACCATTCTTAGGAATTGATAAACTTGAAACAAGGCAAAGAAATACTAATACGATTGCCATTGTCCATGTAGCTTTTTCCAAGAAATCAGTAGTTTTACGAACACCCAAAATTTGATTTGATGATGATAAGTCAGATACTAATCCACCACCTTTTGAATTCTGAACTAAAACAACCAACATCATCAAAAAACTGACGATCAGGATGAATACTGAAATTGCTACGTACATCTTAATATTATTTAATTGTTAAACTTATTTTTTGCTTTCTTAATTAATTCTGCAAAGTAAACACTTTTTTCTGGATTTTTCAAACTTAATTTTTGATATATTGAAATTGCTTTTTCAATGTATCCTTGATTAAGGTAAATCGTTGCTAATGTTTCACTTATGATATTTTCTTGATCAACGACACTTGCCTGTGCGACCACAAATGGATCATAGAATTCTTGTTTAGGTCGAGAAATTTGGGGATTTTCTGCGATAAATTTATCAATAATTTCAGTTTTTGATAAATTTTTATCTTCTTTTTTACTTTCTTCTTTCTCTTGTTCTAACTCTATTATTCTTTGTTCGATAAGCGACTTCAATTCATCTAACGACTTACGTTTCTCATCCAACAAAGCCATCTCTTTCGACAATTCTTCCTGTGATTTATTCAAGTCAATCTCAGGAATAACTATTGTCTCCAATGGCTGTTGGCTGTCGGCTGTCGGCTGTTGGACTTCATTAGTAATTTCATCAGGCAAGTCGCATGATGCCAGTCTCTCTTTTGTTACTGCCAAAAGATGACGCAATGCATTTCTGTCGGGAACCATAGACGCAGCAAGTCGTAATTGACGATTAGCTCTACTGTCTTCTTTAAGTTCCATTCCTATTGACAAGAGCGCCTGTGCTATGGTAAAATATGGATATGCAACAACAATATCATTCAACGATTCAATATCATCATCGTTGATAGTGTGTATGTTACTGATAATATGATTAAATCTTTCCTTATCCATTTTTACCAATTTACAACAGCTTTATTAAAAATATCTTGACATAAATCTTCAACTATTGTTTCTACCAAAACACCTTGAACAGCGCTTAAATCTTGTCCGCTCGGATAGTCCTGATATTGTGAAAATTTTTGTTCAAAGTTTTTTGATTCATCATATTTATTTGTAAATCTCACATTTACAGTTATCGTCAATCTGTTTAACGCAGCTGTCTGATTACCAGTAATAGCTATTGGAGATGTTGAATAACCAACTATTTCCCCTTCTAAAGCCAAATCACCATTTTGCTGGACAGATTGTAAAGTCGTCTGATTTACAAATATATCATTAAGAGCGTTTGTCAGAGTTGTGCTTAATAAAGGATTAACGAGCTGAGCGTTGTTTGGGAAATACTGCACAGAAACAGTCTTTGCTTCTGCAGGGATAGACGCCCCTGAAAATGAATATATTCCACAACTATTTAAAAGACAACAAGACAACAAGACAACAAGACAACATGTTTTTTTCAACAGTCGTAAAGTCATAAAGTCGCAATGTCGCAAAGCAATAAGTCTCCGCGTCCATGTGCCTCTGTGTCTCTGTGCCTTAATATCCTTAAAACTTTCCATCAAAGATTGATTTGATATTCGTTAATCTTTCTATACAATGTTCTTTCGCTGATTCCCAATTCTTTTGCAGCATCTTTTCTTTTGCCTTTATGTTTTTCCAATGCCTTGCAAATCAAATCTTTTTCTGTTTGTTCCAACGAAAGGCTTGTTGTTTCTTTTATTGGTTCAACTTTCTCAAGTTCATCATTATCTTGAACATAAATAAAAGTTTCTTCTTCATCCTCAAGAGGAGAGATTACCGTTGCATTTATAGGTGTAAGATTCTGATTGTCGCCGATATGTTGAACGTTAATTCTATTTTCAGACAATTCTTTAACTGTCTTACGGAGTTCGATGATGTCATTTTTCATATCGAACAACACTTTATACAACAAATCTCGTTCAGAAATAGTTTCCTCATCACGACCACCTTTATATAATGTTGGCAAGGAAGTCATGTTATTATTAGGGAGATAATTTTTCAAAATGTCTGGAGTTATAATCCTTTCATTTTCAATTATTGAGATTTGTTCTGTAATATTTTTCAGTTGTCGAATATTACCGTCCCAGCGATAATTTTCCATCATAATGAGAGCTTCTTGTGTCAGCTGAAGCGCTGGCATTCTGTATTTCTCTGCGCAATCTGCCGCGAACTTTCTGAACAACAATCTGATGTCGTCTTTACGTTCGCGCAATGACGGAATGTGAATTGGCACAGTATTTAAACGATAATAAAGGTCTTCTCTAAACTTTCCTTTTTCTATTGCCAAAGGAATATTTAGGTTGGTGGCAGCAACGACACGCACATCCGTCTTTTGAACTTTTGACGAACCCACTTTGATAAATTCACCGTTCTCTAATACTCTGAGAAGACGTGCTTGTGTAGCCAAAGGCATCTCTCCCACTTCGTCGAGAAAGATAGTACCTCCGTCTGCCACTTCAAAATATCCTTTTCTTGTTTCGTATGCTCCTGTAAACGAGCCTTTTTCGTGACCAAATAATTCTGAGTCTATGGTTCCTTCAGGAATAGCTCCGCAGTTAATCGCGAAGTAGTTTTTGTGTTTTCTTGAACTGTTTTGATGTATGATTTGAGGAAACACATCCTTACCCGTACCGCTTTCACCATTGATGAGTACGGTGAGGTCAGTTCCGGCAACTTGAACCGCAATCTCAATCGCACGATTGAGATGCGGGTCGTTACCTATTATTTTGAATCGTTGTTTTATTGATTGGATATCCTGAATGTCCATTTTATCTTAAAGTCGCTTTTAATTGTTGTTCTATGGCAGTCTGAATCTTCGTCATTGTTTTTTCAATAACTTTGTCAGTCAATGTCTTTTGAGTGTCAAGTAATATGAAACTCAAAGCATATTGTTTCTTGCCTTCCGGAATCTTGTCACCGGTATAGATATCGAACAGACTGACAGATGTCAAGATTTTGTTCTCTGCTGCAAAAGCAACGTTTTTAACTTGTTCAAAGTTCACATTCTTATCGAAAATTAATGCCAAGTCACGACGTACAGCTGGGAATTTTGGCAATGGTTCATAGCGAACAGCCTTAGCTTCTTTATTAGCTTTCAATAAGTTATCCCAGTTCATTGTAGCATGATATACTTCTCTCTTCAAATCAAAGAGTTTCAATGTCTTTTGATTTATCTTACCGAGAGTGCACAATTCCATTCCGTTGAGAGTGTAAACTATCGAATATTCATAATGTTTCACTTGACCTTCACTCATCTCAATCTTGTTGACATCGATATTGAGTTTATTCAAGATACCTAAAACATATTTTTTAAGTTCGTAGAAATCAACATTTTGTGGTTTGTTGCTCCATAATTCTCCTTTATCTTTACCTGTGATAAACAAGTCGAGGTTGTAGATTTCTGAATATGGTGACAATGAAACGCCTTCTTGTTTTTTGTCGGCATCATAGAAATAGGTATTACCGAATTCGAAGAATTTAATGTCGAAAATCTTATGATTATGATTGTTTTCTATGCTCTTCAAACCACCGAAAAGAAGTGATTGACGAAGAACGTTCAAGTCAGAACTTAATGGATTTAATATTTTGACATTTCTATTTTCGTCGAAGCTATCCATGTCTTTTGTATAAGACTCTTTTGTCAAAGAGTTATTCATGATTTCGTAGAAACCATTAGAAGCCAACATGATAGAGATGTTTCTCTTTAATTTTTCAGGGTCTGGTTTTGCCACTACGTTAAGAGTAGCGTTGATTTTTTCTGGAATAGCGATATTGTCGTAACCGTAGATACGAAGAATTTCTTCAACCAAATCAGCTGGACGATATACGTCAACTTTGCATGTAGGGACGTCAACTGTTACTGATTCTTCTTTCAATTCAACTACTTTACAGTCTAAGTTCTTCAAGATATTTACAGCTATTTCTTTTTCAATTTCTTGACCTGCTATTTTGTTGAGGTAAGCGAATTTAAGTTCAACGCGAACAGGTGTGAAGTCGCCGTTAACGATGTCTTTCACTTCAGAAGAGATTGTTCCGCCTGCCAACTCTTTGATTAATAACGCTGCACGTTTCAAAGCGTAAATTGTCATGTTAGGGTCGCAGCCACGTTCAAAACGGAAGCTAGCGTCAGTTTGCAAAGCGTGATATTTTGAAGTCTTTCGTACTGATGTTGGATTGAAATATGCACTTTCAATAAATACGTTTGTTGTCTCTTCTGTAACGCCTGATTCTGCACCACCAAACACGCCAGCGATGCACATTGGTTCTTCTGCGTTGCAAATCATCAAGTTAGTACTGCTTAGTTTACGTTCAACGCCATCCAATGTCACAAATGGTGTTCCTTCTGCGAGACATTTAACGACCACTTTCTTGCCTTTTATTTTATCAGCGTCGAATGTGTGAAGAGGCTGACCTGTTTCCATCAAAACGTAGTTAGAAATGTCAACGATGTTGTTAATAGAACGAAGTCCGACAGCTTCTAATCTGTGTTTCAACCATTTTGGTGATGGACCAACTTTCACACCGCTGACTGTCACGCCAGAATAGCGAGGACAAGCTTTTGTATCTTCAACAACAATTTCAATTTCGTTGTCGTTGTTTTCAACTTTGAAATCTTCTACTGAAGGTATATTGAGATGATATTTATCTGTCTTTTCTTGATAATTGAGAGCTGCCACGAGGTCGCGGTTAACGCCGATATGTGATGTGGCGTCAGAGCGGTTTGCTGTGAGACCTATTTCCAAAGTGACATCTTGTTCGACAGGGAAATAATAAGAAGCTGGTTTTCCTACTTCATAATCTTCAGGAAGCACCATGATGCCGTCGTGTGATTCACCGATGCCAAGTTCATCTTCAGCGCAAATCATACCTTCTGAAACTTCACCACGAATCTTACCTTTTTTAATTGTGAAAGACTCGCCATCTTTATGAAGTTCTGTGCCTATTGTAGCAACTAAAACCTTTTGTCCTTCTGCCACATTTGGTGCGCCACAAACTATGTTAAGAGGTTCTTCTGCACCGACATCTACTTTTGTGATGTGAAGGTGATCTGAATTTGGATGATCCACGCAGTAGATAACTTTACCTACGACAACGCCTTTTAACGCGCCTTTTATTGATTCATAAGGTGTTAAGTCTTCAACTTCGAGACCTGTTCCTGTTAATTTCTTGCCTATTTCTTCTGCTGATAATTCGCAGTTGATATACTGTCTGAGCCAATTATAAGATACTTTCATTGTAAAATCATGATTTAAAATGCAAAGATAACATTTTATGACAAAATGTCAGAGGTTTTTTTAGAGAAAAATTCATAATTCACAATGCATAATGCATAATTACTAATTACTCTCCCCAAAATTATGAATTATGAATTATGCATTAGTATCACCCAATCCTTCCCCAATCGAAATCATTGGCGAAGTTTTTATTGAAAAAGTCTTTTGTTATCTGATGTTCAGCTTTCGACAACGTTGGATCATCGTCAAGCAACAAATTAACCATTCTTCTCGTATGTCTGATGATAGGCTCATCTTTGACGAAATCTCCTATTTTCATCTCTATCATTCCCGATTGCCGCGTTCCTTGTGTCTCTCCTGGACCTCTAAGTTGAAGGTCGGCTTCAGCAATTTCAAAGCCATCGTTGGTATTGACCATTGTCTCCATTCTTTTCTTGCCTTCGCCTGTTATCTTATGGTCCGTTACTAAAATACAATATGACTGTTCTGCGCCACGACCGACTCTTCCTCTCAGCTGATGAAGCTGCGACAAGCCGAATCTGTTAGCGTTTTCAATAACCATAACAGAAGCATTTGGAACATTAACGCCCACTTCAATAACAGTTGTAGCGACCATGATATGAGCTTGATGTTTCATGAAACGCTGCATCTCAAAATCCTTATCTTCTGCACTCATCTGACCATGCACCACACAGATTCTATAGTTAGGTTCTGGAAAATCACGGAGCAAGGATTCATAGCCTTCCTGAAGATTTATCAAATCCATCTTTTCTGATTCTTTGATTAACGGATAGACAACATAAATCTGATGCCCTTCAGCAATCTGCTTCTTCATAAAAGAAAGAATTGTCAGACGCTGTTCTTGATAAAGATGAACCGTTTTTACAGGTTTTCTTCCCGGTGGCAACTCATCAATTTTTGATACATCAAGGTCGCCATATTGCGTCATGGCGAGCGTTCTTGGAATAGGCGTCGCTGTCATGACAAGCGTATGTGGAGGATAATCTGTCTTTTCCCAAAAACGTGCGCGCTGCGCCACACCAAAACGATGCTGTTCATCAACGATGCAAAGTCCCAATTTCTTGAATTTGACTGTTTCCTCTATCAAGGCATGAGTGCCTATAATTATATGTATATCGCCATTTTCCAGAGCTGGCAAAATGTTCTTTCGTTCCTTTTGCTTAGTGGAGCCTGTCAGCAAGGCCACAGTGACTTTCATGTCACCGAGCATTTTCTTTATTGTCTCATAATGCTGGTTGGCAAGTATTTCAGTCGGGGCCATCAATGCTGCCTGATAGCCATTGTCAAGAGCAAGCAGCATCACCATAAGAGCCACTATCGTCTTTCCGCTGCCAACATCACCCTGAAGAAGCCTGTTCATCTGGAATCCGGTTTTCAAGTCGCCGCGTATCTCTTTAATGACGCGTTTTTGCGCGTTAGTGAGTGGGAACGGCAAATGCTCATTATAGAACGTATTGAAATATTCTCCAACATTGTTAAAGACAACGCTTTTTGTATTTATCTTCCTCTCTTTTTTATTTAAAAGAAGTCGAAGCTGAAAGAAGAAATGTTCCTCATATTTGAGCCGAGTTGTCGCAAGATGAATGTCATTGCTGTTATTTGGCAGATGTATTTTATAAAAAGCAGCCTTTCTTGAAAGCAGCCTATCTTGCGCCATCAATGTTTTCGGAAGATTCTCTGGTATCATCTCCCATGTTTGCAAAACCAAAGTCTTAATAATTTTGGCTATCTGCTTAGTGCCAAGTCCAGCGTTGCGAAGTTTCTCCGTTGTATTATAAACTCCTTGCAGACTCTCTCCAACCACTCTATCGTTAGGGTCATAATCTTCTATATCAGGATGAGTGAACGAAAATCTGTTATTAAAGACATTGGCCTTACCGAAAAGCAGATATTTTTTCCCAGGTGTGAACTTATTCTTTATCCATTTAAATCCTTTGAACCAAACCAACTCAATAGAACCTGTTTCATCGGTGAAAGTAGCGCTCACGCGAGTCGTTCTAGGCTCGCCATGCGACTTCATATTAGAGATAGTTCCGACAAGTTGATAATAGACTGTATCGTCATAAATTTGGTTTACTTTATGTATTTTGCTACGGTCAACATATCTGAAAGGGAAATATTCGAGAAGGTCTTGAAACGTGAAAATACCGAGTTCCTTATTGAGGAGTTCAGCACGTTTCGGACCTACCCCTTTCAGAAATTCTATTTTTGTTTGAAGAATATTGACCATTTTTATGGAATAATTTAAGATGTAAAAATAGGAAATAATTAGGAATTAGGAGTTAGAATTTAGGAATAATTTTGACTATACTATACAAAAAAGTGCCGCTATATCACATAGCAGCACTTTTTCTATCTTTAGCCTTTAGACTTTAATCTTTAGCCATTAATATTCCCAAAGATTTTGTTCGAAATCTATGATAGAGCTTTTAATACGTTCTGACTCTTTAAGAGCGTCGATGCCTTGTGCATAGTCATTAATTGCACGGTCATAAACGTTTTCTTCTCTAACTATGTAACTATCGAACATTCTTTTAACAAACACCTCATCATAATTTAATTGAGCAGCAGTATTGCTACGATTATGATATGGTTGTTGTACTAACAATTGACGAGTTTCATCATTGTAAGGAACCCAGAACAAAGTTTTAGATTGTTTTTCTATTTTACCTAGTCTTTCAACTTCTCTTACTTCAATTGGGCATATTGCAAGAGTACGAACCATGAGTTGAGATCTTTGTTTATCGAAATACCAAATTTCTTTTACTAAACATCTTGTGACATCTTCAACTTTGATATTTTCAGTGGAATATTTAGTTTCTCTTTCATGTTGTTTGATAATCTCATTGAAAGTCATTTTTTCTTTAAAATCACCTTTACTATCAACATTAATATTAGCGTTGTATGCTGTAATTATACCTTCTTCAAGAGCATCCATCAAAATAGTATAAAGGTTCTTCCAATTGCCTTGTGGCGTAACTGGAAAATAGAATCCTTGATTCATCTTTTGACGAAAATCTATTTCTCTCCAAACAGTTTTCTTCCACATTACATCAGCTTCTCTGATTGATGGCTGAGGCATTGGTTTTTTTACACCAGTTGTATTTTCTGCATATAATCCCCCTGTTGAAGATTCATCATTCAAGAACTGTGCAGATAATTCTGGCGCAAAGAAAAATCCTAAGAGAGCAATTATTACTATTAGTTTTTTCATAAGATAATTATAGTTTATTATTTAATTACAGCTTTTAACATAACCGACTCGTCTAACTTACGTGTGACACCGTTTGGTTCTATAACTTTAATATTTGTGAAGTAGAATGTTTGTCCGCGTTTTGCTGCATTAATATTCTTAATAACCTTATCACTGAATTTGCTTCCGTTATTTGGTTCTACGCTAACATAACCTCCTACAGTAGTTTCCACTTCATACGAAACAACTTTAAATTCATAATCACCGAAATCAAAGTCAACTAATTTAACATCAACACTTCCAAGAGCAAGAAGGTCATTTTTAGAAATTGAACCACCTTTTTCGCCATTAAATGATGGCATTGGGTCTGGAACAGCTTTGATACGGAATACTTGTGTTCCTAAAGCTATTTCTTTACCATCAACCATTGTTGATGCAGTGATGATTGTTTCGTTTTCTTTTCCTGGAACTATAACGTATTCTCCTTTAGTTTTGTTAACTTCTTTGATTGTACCATTACCATTAGAAACAGTAACCTTAATATCTTCGTTTTTAAAACCTGGAGCTGAAACTGAAATAGGATTTTCGATGTTTCTATACATTACGTTCATCTTAGTTGGAGATACTGTTGCAGCTGGAGGAGCTACTGCGAAAGTAGATTCAAATGGATATGGTTCAAGTTTACCAGTTTCTGGGTTGATCATTTCAACAACGCCAGCGAAATAGTTTTCACCTTCTTGTTCTGCAGGGATTTTAATTGTTACAACACCGTCTTTACTTGATACTGTTTGAATAGCATTACCTTTTGCGTCTTTGAAATCTTTAACGCCTCTTGCAAATTTAGCATCAAATTTTCTTTCAGTGTCTGTACCAGCGATGTAGATTTGAGCTTCATATTCACCACCACTTAAAACGTAAGTTGATTTAGGGAATACTTTTGCTTCCAATTTGTTGAATTTATAATCGCTTGCACCGATGCTTTTGAACAATTCAGCGATAGCGTCAAACTCAGCTGTTTGAATTTCTGCAACCATATTGTTAATGATAGTGAATGCTGCAGGTGGGATAACTTTATCAAAGTTTTGTCTTTCCCATGACACAACTTCACCATCTACATTGGTTACATCTTCAGTTTTAAGACCGATATGACTATCATATTCATGATGTGTATAGTCTTCAATAGTCTTTATGATATACTGACGATACTCTTCAATTTTAGTACGTAATTCTGTAGCTTTTCCATTTTCAATCATCATACGTACAACAGCATCTTCCTTATCTTTAGGATTTACGTCAGAAAAGTTGATTTCATGGAAAATACGTCTATGTTTATTTGAATCAGCTCTATCAGGATTTAAGATGTAAATTTCATCACCTTCTTGATTGAAAGCTTGTTCTCTTGTAATACCATTATTCTCTAATAATAATTCAAGCTTAACACCTTCAATATAGTTGATAATCTCATCTGTTTTTACACGAATCTCTTGAGCTTTTTGCCAAGGCTTAGCAGTCTTGACTTTATCTTTTTGATATTGTTGCTCAAATGTTTTGTAGTAATCGTCAATTTTCTTCTCGATACTTGATATAGATGTTTCAATACCTTTGTTTACGTTTGAGAATGAGTCGATAACACCTACCGACACGTTCAAAGCTAATAAGGCAGTCAAAACAAGATACATCATACCGATCATCTTCTGCCTTGGGGTTTCTTTTGCTCCTGCCATATTTTATAATCTTTATTTGTTAATAATAATTGAGCTTAATAAAAACTTATCAGGCTTTAACGTTCATTGCAGAAAGCATATTACCGTAAACAGTGTTGAGAGCTGTCATACGTTTTGACAAGTCAGCGATTTGGTGGTTAAGAGCGTCTGTTGATGTTGCAGAAGCGTTAACTTTTTCAATATATTCTGACATTGTTTTATTTAATTTCTTGTTTGTATCAGCAACGAGTAAAGTGCTTTGGAGTTGTACTTCAAGAGCATTAGCTGATTCTGTAGCTTTACGCATAACTGTTGCATATTCTTTTGTTGCTGCAACTGCGTCGCTGATTTCAGCCATTTTTGAAGCGTTTTCGCTGAGTTTATTGATACCAGCACCTAATTTATTAAGGACATCTTGGTTGATGTTAGCTTTGCCTAACATATCGTCAAGTTGTTCTGTTGTTGATTTTTTGTTTTCAACTTTTTTTGCAGCTGGTTTTACAGCTTCGTCACCATGATATGCGTATGCTAATTCTGGATATACCAAGCTCCAATCTGGTTCCATGTGAGGTGGTTCAAATGATGATAAGATGAAGATTACAGCCTCTGTTAAAAGACCAACTGTAAGCATAAGTGTTGCACCTTGCCAGTGTGTAAGTTTGAACAAAGCACCGACAAGAACGATAGCGGCACCAAAGCCATATACATAACCCATTACAACTTTAAATTTTCTACTTGACAAGAATTTACCGAAATTACCCATAATTCTATAATTTTTAACGTTAATAAATCTATTTATTTTTTTTAATTTTCTTAATAAACATTAGATGCGTTATTATCACCTTTGTTAATTCCGAGATAAGGCTGTACACAACGGAAACCGATGTAGCATTTTGCTGTGTCTTGGTATTCGTATGCACGAGTTGATACTTCTAAGTAGTATGCAATATCCTTCCAAGAACCGCCACGGATGACTTTTCTCTTCATAATTGCAGGGTCGTCTTCATTAGCATTATAAGTGTAGTTAGGGTTCAAGTCCCAAGCATAGTTATATGAAACAGGGTCGTATGCGCTATTAGTCCATTCAGCCACGTTGCCAGCCATGTCATATAATCCCCAGTCGTTTGGTGGATAGTGACCAACAACTAATGTTCTCAAGCCGCCATCAGCGATATAATTTCCGCGTAATGGTTTAAAGTTAGCCAAGAAGCAACCTTGTGCGCTACGAGTGTAAGGACCACCCCATGGATATGGGTTAAGGCTGTTACCACCACGAGCTGCCCACTCCCATTCAGCTTCTGTTGGAAGACGGAACTCTGACAATATAGTTTCACCTTTTTGTGATTTCAAATATTTGTTTAATTTTTCTGTACGCCATACGCAGAATGCTTTAGCTTGATGCCAGTTGACGCCAACAACAGGATAGTTGTCGTATGCAACATGCCAGAAATATTTTTCTGTTAATGGATCGTTGAATGAATATGAATAGTCGTGAATCCATGCCAATGTATCTGGATACACATTGATTGTTTCATTCTTTACGAATGCTGTACGATCTTTTTTACGGTTAGCGAAGCTAGCGTTTTTATAATCGTAGGTTTCATTTTCGTTAAACTCTTTCTTTGCGGCTGCATGAAGGTCGATCCAGAAATATTGATAGTTCAATCTTCTTGGGTCGATTTCCTTTTTACCATAATAGCGTTCATCTTCAGAGAAGAACAATCCTTCTAAAGCTTGTCTTACTGATGCGTCAGCGCTGTTCCATTCTATTGGAGTCTCCCAATTAAGGATTCCATCACCTTCATAATCTTCACCAGTTTTTGGATTCTGTGTAACACGGAAACCTTCTATTGAGTTCTCTGCAAGCATCTCTCTTGCGATAGAATCTCTTACCCAATAAACAAATTCACGATATTCGTTATTTGTTATTTCTGTTTCATCCATGAAGAATGAAGATACAGAAATGGTCTTTGGTTGTGTTGTTTGTCCTGATGTAATATCTTGACCGCCAACGCCCATTGTAAAACTACCCATTGGAACGAAAGCCATACCGTATGGATCAGGATGATAAAATTGTTTGGTTTTTTTTCTAACACCAACTAACTCTCCTTGGTCGTGGTTGCATCCTACTAAGGCAAATACCACTAAACTTAATACCAGTAACTTTTTCATTTTATCTTGATTTATTACTAATCACTTATAAATATAATTCAAACCACAAAAGTATAAAAAATAATATTACAAAATGTAGTCTTTATCTTTTTTTTTAACAAGTACCTATTTTACAAATATCTAATGCTATGATATATTCTTGGAGATTTCTCCAAATTCATTCTAAATAAATAACTTACACACACTTCATGAGAGCCTTGAACGGCTATTCCCATAGTATTTATATCATACGAATAAGATACTTGAATATCATTAATTTTAAACCCGACCATAGCTGCTATTGATTCCTGATACCTATAATTAATACCGAACCACACTTTATCGTTATATAATAATTTAGCACCAGCATTGATTTGCGTTGAAGCTATATCTGTCATCATACACAATGATGGCAACAAGACATAAATTGGATTATTGAACTGATATTCATATCCTGCCATCAAATAGAAAGTTCTATCACCTATGAAACTTGCTGTTGTACTTCCATTCTCAACCAACATTCTACCTTTTGATTCAAAAAGGTTAGTGACGGACATACCGATATAAAATGTTTCTGGAACATGCCAATAAACGCCAAGGTTTGCATCTACAAGCATATCGCTTTCTTCTGCTGATGGAAGTATCGGGTCGTTAGGGTCATTAGGTTTCAATTTTCCAAAATCAACAGAACGGTTCAACATATTGAATGCCATACCAATACCCAAAGTACCTCCGCCTAAGTCTAAATGAAATGAATATCCTAAATTAACGTTAATATTATCTTCGTACGCTATTTTATCATTCATAATAGATAATGTTGCGCCGCCATGAAGCAACTTGACAGGCATATCGCCTGAGAATAACATTGTTGTCGGGGACACTGCTGCATCAAGGTATGAATTGTCAACAAATCCTGTCCATTGATTTCTATAGATACCCATCACATTGACGCCGTCGCTGAGGCCTCCAAAACCTGGGTTCACGCTAGCATAAGAATTACTGTAGTTGGTAAACATAGGAGCTTGTTGCGCCATCATTATTTCTGAAAACGCAACAATTATTATGGTCAGTATGTATCTTAGCTTTTGCACTATTTGATTATTATTATTGTATTTTAAACTTTCTTTTTATTTGTTTATTGTATGTTCTTTTTGTTAAATATATAACCTGATTAATTAACATCATTTGAAGATAAATCTTAAAACATCATTGCCGTTAGCAAAAATCAATAAGCCTAACAACAAGAACAATCCTACCATCTGAGCTATTTCCATGAACTTATCGTTTGGTTTTCTTCTAGTTATAATTTCATATAACAAGAAAAGAACGTGGCCGCCATCAAGAGCTGGAATTGGTAAAATATTCATAACAGCTAAGATTATAGACAAGAATGCTGTCCAATGCCAGAAGACTATCCAATTGAATGATGATGGGAAAATGCTTCCTATTGAGATGAAGCCGCCGAGACTTTCATAAGCTTTGTTGCTTGGTTTGAATATGATTTTCAACTGTTTCCAATAGTCGCTCAACTCTTTTCCTGTCTTATGAAATCCTTCTGGAATTGCTTCAAAGAATGTGTATTCTTGAGTTTTACGTTCCAACAATGAGGCTGGGATTACACCGAGTTTTGCATCGCTAGAAAGTTGTACGTCAAAAGTCAAAGTATCGTTATTACGAATTGCAGCGATAGTAACGTTTTGATTTACAAAACCAACAATGTTTCTTGAGAAATCATCAAAATAAGGAACATCGATGTCATTAATTTTCACTATTCTATCGCCTTTTTGCATACCAACCTGTTGAGCTATAGAACCTTCACCAATACCATCTATCACAAAAGGTTCTCTTTGTTTTATTAGGTAAGTAGAATTATTAATAATTTTAGCAACAGCATCTTCAGGAAGTTCAACTTTAACTTTTTCTCCATTTCTCTCAACTTCTATATATTCAGAATTTTCAAGCCAAAGCTCCATTGTGACATGGCTAAAGTCTTCAATATATTTGCCATTAACCGATAATATTTTATCGCCGTCTTTAAGGCCGAGCTCACGAGCTACTTCACTAGTCTGAATACCGTATTTATTAACCTCTGAAGTTGGAAGATATTGAGAACCTTGAGAGATAAGCAATCCTGTGAAGATAACATAGGCTGTTATGATATTCATGACTACGCCACCCACCATTACGATGAGACGCTGCCATGCTGGTTTGCTTCTAAATTCCCATGGTTGTGCAGGCTGTTTCATTTGTTCCAAGTCCATCGACTCGTCAATCATGCCTGCAATTTTGCAGTAACCTCCGAGAGGAATCCAGCCGATTCCAAATTCTGTTGAGTCTTCATCTGTACGCCAATCGTCAGATGACAATGTGCTTAAATCTATTGATTCGTAAGTGGTTTCTTTTTTATTTGTTACAGGGTCAATACGTTCGTGTGTGATATATTTTTCAGGGACGTTCTTGCTGAAGAAAGCGAAACGCCATTTGCCGTGTACTTTTTTACAACGGAAGAGAGAGAAATTAGGATTGAAGAAAATATAGAATTTTTCTACTCTTGTCTTGAAGATTCTTGCTGTTATAAAATGACCAAATTCATGCACAACCACCAAGATAGTCAGCGCAAGAATGAGTTGTAGAGCTTTAATTAAAATTACCATATAATATAAATTTTAATCTGCAAAGATAAATAAAAAATCAGTTTATTAAGTTACTCTCAAAAGAAATATAATCTTCCGGATTCAAAGGCGTTCCGTTATACCATAATTCAAAATGAAGATGAGGTCCTGTTGAAAGACTTCCGCTATTTCCGTATATCGCGATAGGATCACCGGCACTAACGAAGTCACCATCATCTTTTAACAGAACTGCATTATGTTTATATACCGAAAATAAATTTCCATTATGTTGTATTCCAATACAATAACCATTTTCCACGGTCCAATCAGAATATATTACAGTTCCGTCGGCTGTCGCTTTAACTACGGAATTGTTATCAGAAACTATATCTATACCGAAGTGTTTCTCTTCTCTGTTAAAACGGTTTGTCACCATGCCCGTCATCGGACTGAAGAATGAAACCAATTTATAATCGGAAGGAATATCGTCGATAATTTCTTGTTTGAACAAATTATTTCTCGTTGCATTTTCATATTCGATTCGGAACAAGCTGTCTTCTTTAGATTTTTTATCAATGATATTGCCGAAATTGGTGTTGCTGGATTTTGTCAAAAGAGAGTTAACGCTGTCTGTTTCAAAATCGTCGCCCATTATTATCTTTTTCAAGTTATTGATATACAAGTCTTTTTGTTTAAACACCAATTCAATGGAATCGGCACGGCGTTCCATTTCATAAACACGTCGGTTAAGACTAACATCAGTATAACCAGGGATATATTCTCGCAGTGGCGTGAAGGCTATAAGATATGTTACCAAAACGATAAGAAGTACAGATGAGATAATTACAATGTTAAAGAAAGCCAAAAGAGTGAATTTAAAATGGGCTTTTTCTTCGTAGTTTTCGTTGTTATAGACAACGACACGGTATTTTTTTCTCAGTCTGCCTTCTGTTTCTTTTTTTTCTTTAGCCATAGAATATCAATTAGATAGATTATATCTTTCAGGATGTTTAGCTGTTATTCCTCTATAGAATTCTTCCATAAATTTCCAATCTTCTTCATAGTTTCCTGTAGGATAGAACATAGGACCGAATCCGAGTTCTTTTTTCTTGAAGTCCAAGAAACCCAATATGATAGGAACATTGGCCTTTTCAGCCATGTAGTAGAATCCTTTTTTCCATTTGTTAACACGTTTTCTCGTTCCTTCTGGAGCTATGACAATATTAAGCGTATCGTATTTTTTAAACATGGCAGAAACTTGAGTTACCAAATTATTATTTCTGCTTCTGTCAACAGGGAGTCCGCCCATTTTCAACAAAACAGACTTTAATATAGGGATATCAAAGAACTCTTTCTTAATGAGGAATTTAACATCCATATCGATAGAGCAATATGCCAATCTTCCCAAAATAAAATCGGCTATGCTAGTATGAGGCGCCACTGTTATGACGCATTTTTTAACTGGCACAGTACCAACTATTTTCCAACCTAAAACTTTTAAGGTTTTTTCACCTATCCATCTCCAAAATCCCATAAATCAAACATTTAATTCTAAATTAAGACTTTCTTTTATGTCGAAAAGACTTGGATTGTCGTTAGCCATCTTTTCGAATTTCTGTTTATCTGTATATAAAACGACTTCTCTTGGTCGTTCCAACACTTCTTCTCTAAGCACGAACTGATTGTTATGCAATGCTTTTTTCAGGAACTCATGAAGCGCCTGCATATTGTTTACGTCTTTTACGACGAGAATATTGTCTATCTTGAATATTATTTCAGACTTACCATTTGCTCTCGGTTCGGCATTTTTTATTCCAGCAATGAAAACCGGAGAAGTCTGTTGATAAGAAACGATAAAATCGTTCCATGCCTTATTTAATTGTTCTTGTGTAAAATCGTTATTCCACACTTCTTCAACAACTTTTTCTTTTTTAGGCTCATCAGCAGTAATTGAAATTGTACCAGGCCTATTCATTCTGCCTCTGACCGTTGTAGTTTGAGGTTGCTGAGGCTGTTGAGGCTGTTGAGGCATCTGTGAAATCTGTGCCATCTGTGGTTGCTGAGGCTGTTGAGGTTGCTGTGAAATCTGTGCCATCTGTGGTTGCTGAGGCTGTTGAGGTTGCTGTGGCATCTGCGACATTTGTGGTTGCTGAGGCGCTTGAGGTTGCTGTGGCATCTGTGGCTGCTGTGGCATCTGTGGCTGCTGTGAACGTTGTGGCATCTGTGGTTGCGCCACAGGATTTACCATTTGTTGACTTACTGTCTTATTGGCTTGCTGACCTTCAACATAGCACATTTTCATCAAGCATATTTCCAAATGCAATCTTTTATTATTGCTATTTTTGAAATTCAAATCGCATTGATTAGCAAGGTCTAATGATTTTAAAATGAAATATTGAGAACATTTTTGAGCTTGTTCAGAATATCTCGTTTTCAGTTGACGGCTTACTTCCATCAGCTCTATCAGTCTTGCATCTTTTCCGAGAAGAATATTTCTGAGGTGTGTAGATAATCCTTGTATAAAGTAATGAATATCAAATCCTTTTTCTACGACTTCATTAAGCAAAAGCAAGATAGAATTGGTATCTTTTGCTAATATATAATCTACAGCCCTAAAATAATATTCATAATCTAGGACATTGAGGTTATTGATAACATCTTTGTAAGTGATATTTCTTCCTGAGAAGCTCACCATCTGGTCGAAGATAGAAAGAGCGTCACGGAGAGCTCCATCAGCTTTTTGAGCGACGACGTCAAGAGCCTCTTCTTCCGCAATTATACCTTCTTTCAAAGCTACATTCTGAAGATGTTTGCTGATGTCATCTGTAGTAATTCTCTTGAAATCATATATTTGACAACGCGATAAAATTGTCGGGATAATCTTGTGTTTTTCTGTTGTTGCCAGAATAAACTTTGCATACGCTGGCGGTTCTTCCAAAGTTTTAAGGAAGGCATTGAAAGCATTTGAAGAAAGCATGTGAACCTCGTCGATGATATACACTTTATATTTCCCGATTTGAGGCGGTATTCTAACTTGGTCAACAAGGTCGCGGATATTGTCAACAGAGTTATTTGAAGCAGCGTCTAACTCGTAAATATTGAACGAGTTGGAGTTATTAAAGCTTCTGCATGATTCACATTCGTTGCATGCTTCCATCTCTGCCGTAGGATTCATACAGTTGATGGTTTTCGCCATGATTCTAGCACATGTTGTCTTACCCACGCCTCTCGGTCCACAGAACAAGAATGCTTGTGCTAATGTATTGGTTCTTATCGCATTTTGTAATGTTGAAGTGATGGCTTTCTGCCCAACTACACTGTCGAATGTTACAGGTCTGTATTTCCTCGCTGATACAACAAAATTATCCATAATGCCATTTTTTATTTCAAGCCGTAAAATTACGAGTTTTATTCGAGAGTTTTATACTTTTTATATTTTTTTATAAAAAAAGACTTTTATAACGCCTAATTATTTATTTTTGCATATTCTGAATATAATTTCAAAAATAAAACGTAAAAAAAAGAGTTATATTCGTTGATTAAGTTTAAAATTATCAGAAAGTGTTGAAAATCAGAAATAACAGATTAAATAATATCATAATTGTATTATTGTCAGTATTAGTGTTAACATCATGTTCTACAAAGAAAAACAAATGGAACAGAAGAGTTTATCACAACTTGACGAGTCATTATAACGTTTGGTGGAACGGCGACCAAAGCGTTAAAGAAGGAGAAAAGTCGTTGAAAGAAGCTGTGAAGGACGATTACACAGCAATTCTTCCTGTATATAATTACGGAACAAAAGAAAACGCACTTTCTCTTAACTCCAACATGGACAGAGCTATAGAAAAAGCTTCCATCAGCATCCAACGCCACTCCATGCGTTTCGGCGGCAAAGAATATGTCAAATGGATTGACGATTCATATCTCATTATGGCTCAAGCCAATTTCTATAAACAAGAATACATCCCAGCACGTCGTACATTCGATTATGTTGCTAATTCATACAAATATAATGATATAACTCATACGGCAAACTTATGGCTCGCCAAGACTTATATCGAAACGGAGCAATATCCAAAGGCTGAGGCCATTCTCCAATCATTGATTGTGACAACATCAAAAGTTGACAAAATGCCTAAGTATGTAAGAAACAACCTCGATTTAGTTCTCGCTGATTTTTACATAAAACAAGGACAATACGACAACGCTGTGAAATACCTGAAAAGCGCATTGTTGAAAAACCTTGACAGAGACACTCGCGTCAGGACGATGTTTATCTTAGGTCAAATTTATGAATATCAAAATGATAACAAAAGAGCTTCTGAACAGTTTGAAGCTGTCATAAAAAAACATCCAAATTATGAGATGACATTTGAGGCACAGATGAATCTGGCAAAATGCTACGATTCTGGCGATACTGCAACCATCATGAAGATGTTCTGGAAAATGATCAAGGACACGAAGAATAAAGAATATAAAGATAGAATCTATTATGCAATGTCTGACGTTGCATTAAGAGAAGACAACGAGCCTGTAGGAATAAAATATCTCAGAAATTCAGTCGCTTCAAGTAATAACAATCCTCGTCAAAAAGTGAAGTCATCGTTGAAAGTCGCGACTATGCTGTTCGACAATAAAGATTATGTCTTATCACAAGCCTATTACGACACAGTCGTCATGACGATGGATAGAACATATCCAGAATACGACAGCCTTTTAAATCTTTCTGCCATGTTAACGGATTTGGTCGAAAGTCTTGTCGTTTATCAATTACAAGACAGTTTGTTACGCCTCGCCGACATGGATTCTATTTCTAGGAACAAGATTATCACACAAGTTATAGAAGAATATAAGGCAGAACAAGAACGCCTCCAGAAAGAAAAAGAACTACAAGAACAACTAGCCATGCTTGGCGGCGATGATAAAATATCCACTCCAGATATGTCGAGCAGCATGTCATCATCAACTCCTGGATGGTATTTCTATAACCAAAATTCTTTGGTGCGCGGAGCAACGGAATTTAGAAACAAATGGGGAAACAGGAAATTGGAAGACTACTGGTTTATCAAGAACAAACAAAGCATGTTGACCGAAGAAGAAGCCGAACAGCAAGAACTTCTTGAGTATTTTACAAAAGATGAATTAGCTACACTTTCGGAAGAAGATATCGAAAAGCTTTTGGAAGAACGCAAAGAAGGAATAACAGCCGACACAGCCCAATATCAACCAACCGACATTGGCTATTATTTACAGCAGCTTCCATTTACAGCCAAGCAGAAAGAAGAAGCTAACGAATTGATACTTCAAGCTTTAAATAATATCGGATACATTTATTACGACAATCTCGATGATTATGACAATTCGATAGAAGCATATACAGAACTTAACGAACGTTACCCAGAAAACGAATATGAATTAAGTTCTTGGTATTATCTCTACAAAATGTATTACGAAAGAAAAGAATACGACAAGTCTGAACATTATAAAAATCTGATTCTCAACAAATATCCAGATTCTAATCAAGCTAAGATAATCATCGACCCAGAGTATTTCATCAAAGAACAAGAAAAGGGAATGGAATCGTCTAACTTGTACTCAAAGACATTTGAAGCATATAAAAAAGGTCAGTATCAACGTGTTAGAATGTATGCAGCCAAGGCTCGCGAGTTATGCCCTAATGACACAATATTGATGCCTCGCTTTGAATTTCTTGACGCCATATCTATAGGCCAGCTTGAAGTTGTTGACTCTATGGCATACGCATTATACCGTCTCGTGAAAAACTATCCAGAAAGCAGCATTAAACCACATGCAATGGAAGTACTGCTCAAAGCCAATGAAATGTATAGCTTAGGACTCCCTGTAGAAAGCGCTCGTCAGAAAGAAAAAGAGCCAGAAAAAGAATATCCATACACATATAATCCAAATGAAGCTTATTATGTTATGATTATATGTAACACCAAAAGTGTGAGAGTCAATCCTTTGAAAGTACGTCTCAGCGACTTCAACAAAGAAAGCTTCAGAATGCTACAGCTTCAAGTCAAGAATGTTATGTTTAGCAAACAGGAATCACTCATAACAATTGAAGAATTTGAAAACAAATCAAAAGCTGAAGATTACAAAACAGCTATGTTCTTGAACGACTATCTCTTCGGAGGCATCAACAAGGAACAATATAAGGTCATATTAATTTCAAAAAGCAATTATCCAACATTCTATTCAAATAAAAACATTGATGAATATTTAGAATTTTGGAATAAAAACACAAAATAAAAGTATAAAACATGAGCAATCACGAAAGCCCAGCAAGAAACATCATCGGCAACGGCACTATAATCAAAGGTGAAATAGAATCAAACGGCGATATTCGTATTGACGGAAAGGTAATAGGAATATTAAAATCGAATGGCAAAATCGTATTAGGACAGAATGGCAGCATAGAAGGTGACCTTTATTGCAAACAAGCAGATTTGTCAGGCAATGTGAAAGGTAAGATTCATGTAGAAGAACTTACATCATTAAAATCGACATCACACATTGAAGGCGAACTATCTACAAAACAATTATATATAGAAATTGGCGCCATCTTTACAGGCAAATGTGAGATGGGCAAAATAGAGGAATCAAAAACCGAAGCAAAGAAATGATGAAATCTGTAAGAAAAAAATTCTTAATATCATTACTGAGTCTCTTTGGAATATTATGGGGTACTAGCATGATGGTTAGCGTATATGCACCTCAATATATTACGCCAAATTGGCACTATTTGCTGCTGCTTTTTACCACTGTAAGCGCTGTTATATTCCGTAAAGCAATAGACATAAGAAAAAAGAACGACGCACATAAAATGATAAATTTCAATATGATAGCAACAATATTGAAACTTATAGTCTATCTGACTATCATTGTAATTTATGTCGTAAATAATCCTGAAGATAAAATAACATTTATCGTCACATTTTTAACATATTATTTATGTTTTTCATTTTTTGAAACATTTATGTTGGTAAGAAATAATAATAATAAAGATGAATAACGAAATTATTGGATACGAAAGGATTGACAAATATAATCCTGAGAAGTTAGAGAAATTACAAGAGCATTATGCTGCTATTTTAGAATTACTTGGCGAAGACATAACACGCGAAGGTCTTGAAAAAACACCGTTACGCGTTGCCAAGTCAATGCAGTTTCTCACACAAGGATACACCATGAATCCTATTGATATTCTTTTGTCGGCACGTTTCAAGGAAGACTATCGCCAGATGGTCGTAGTAAAAGACATAGAATTGTTTTCATTGTGTGAGCATCACATGATTCCATTCATTGGCAAAGCACATGTCGCATATATTCCGAATGGATACATAACAGGATTAAGCAAAATAGCTCGCGTTGTTGAAGCATATTCAAGAAGATTGCAAGTCCAAGAACGCTTGACTACACAAATCAAGGAAGCCATCAATGATGCATTACATCCACTCGGTGTGGCAGTCGTGATAGAGGCACGCCATTTGTGTATGAGTATGCGCGGTGTTCAAAAGCAAAGTTCTGTCACAACGACATCTGATTTCACAGGTGCCTTTGAAAGAAGCGAGACCCGCGCCGAGTTCTTACAACTCATAGGTTCAAACTTACATTAATTAATTAATAAACAAACCAATTTTAACAGTTATGATGAATCAATTTAATGGCAATTACAATTCAAACAGAACAATGACACAGGATATGTCGAGAACATTCATTTCGACAGTGTTCATGTGGATGTTTGCAGCGCTTGGCATAACTGCTGCCACAGCATTTTTATTCGGAACAAACGAAACATTATTTAGTACATTAATACAAGTGACACCTCAAGGTGGCGCAAAAATGAGCATCCTCGGCTGGATTGTAACATTTGCACCTTTTATTATTGTATTAACCATGTCAACCAGAATGCACAAGATGTCGGTGCAAAAAACAGTTATGATGTATGTCATATATTCCATCCTTATGGGCATAAGTCTCAGCTTCATATTCTGGGCATACACAACAGCTTCAATATTCAAGACATTCATTATCTCTGCAAGTATGTTCGGCGTGATGGCAGTTGTTGGTTATACAACAAAAACAGACTTGACAAAATTCGGCTCATTCCTTTTCATGGCTTTGATTGGCATTATAATAGCTACTATTGTTAATGTATTTATGCATAGCGCAAGAATGGATTACATTATAAGCATATTCGGCGTTCTTATCTTCACAGGTCTTACAGCTTTTGATGTTCAGAAAATAAAACATATTGGAAATAGCGGCATCAACGACGGCGAAATGATGGCTAAGATAACAGTACACGCAGCGTTGAGTTTATATCTCGACTTCTTGAATCTTTTCTTGTATTTACTCAGATTCTTTGGCAATTCAAGAGACTAACAACAAAGAGAAGGATTATAAACCTAAGACTACTTCTAACTATAAATTAAAACATAGACTTATATATGAAAGCGTATGTATTTCCGGGACAGGGTGCCCAGTTTGTTGGAATGGGAAAAGATCTTTACGACAAATTCCCTAAAGCAAAGGATATGTTCAAGAAAGCTAACGACATCCTCGGATTTTCCATCACTGACATTATGTTTGAAGGCACAGCCGACGACTTGAAACAGACCAAGGTCACACAACCAGCTATATTTCTTCATTCAGTAATTTTGGCAAAAATGTTAGGCGACGAATTCAAGCCTGATATGGTCGCTGGTCATTCTTTAGGCGAGTTCTCTGCTTTAGTTGCAAACGGAACAATTCAATTTGAAGACGGACTGCGTCTTGTTGCTGCTCGCGCCAATGCGATGCAAGCCGCATGCGAAGAAAACCCTGGCACGATGGCTGCTATTATCGGTATGGATAATGAAAAGATAGAATCTATATGTGCTTCTATAAAAGACGAAGTCGTTATTCCTGCCAATTACAATTGCAACGGGCAAGTCGTTGTTTCCGGCAGTCTCAAAGGCGTTGAGATAGCATGTCAGCTTCTTAAAGAAGCCGGCGCAAAAAGAGCTCTCCCTCTTCAGGTGGGCGGCGCATTCCATAGCCCTCTCATGGAACCAGCACGCGTTAAACTCGCAGAAGCAATACAACGTACAAAATTCACTAACGGCCTCTGCCCTATTTATCAAAATGTAACAGGACAAGCAGTGGCATCGCCAGACATCATAAAAGCAAATCTTATATCACAACTAACATCTCCAGTCCGCTGGACTCAGACAATGGGCAATATGATTGCCAATGGCCTCACCGAAGTGATTGAAGTTGGACCAGGAACAGTGTTGCAAGGTTTGTTCAAGAAAGCTGGTAACGAATTGAAACTATCAAGCGCAGAAATTTAATAAGATGAATAATAAAACAATAATGCCGATTATCTATGCCACATTGTTGGCTGTCGGTGTGATGTTAGGAATTTATATTTCAAAAAAAAATAATATTGTCACTGCCTCTAAAGGTGGTGACAATTTATCTTGTATAAACGACATTTTCTCCCTCATCGAGAAAGAATATGTTGATACAATAAACATAAAAGAGCTTCAGATAAAGGCTGTAACTCACGTCCTAGAATCGATGGACCCACATAGTGAATATATCAAGCCAGAAATACTCGACGACGTTAATGACAACCTCCACGGCAGCTTCGATGGCATTGGCGTCTCTTTCAGAATAGAAAAAGATACAATCACCATCATCAATACAATAAAAGGCGGTCCATCGGAAAAAGTCGGCATACTAGCAGGCGACAGAATCGTTTATGTCGGTGATTCATTAGTAGCTAGTGTGAAAGTCACCAACAATGACGCGATGCGACTTCTTAAAGGTCCTAAGAAAAGTAAAGTCGATGTCAAGATAAAAAGACGCGGCATCACCGAACTGCTCGATTTTACAATCACAAGAGATGCCATCCCAACATATAGCATTGATGTCGCATATATGATTGACGAAAGTATCGGCTTCATAAAACTGACCAAGTTCTCCCAAACTACTCATAAGGAATTTGTCGATGCGGTGAAGAAATTGAAAGCCGAAGGCATGACAAAGTTAATCCTCGATTTAAGAGACAATACCGGAGGCTATCTCGGCGAAGCCGTAGGCGTTGTTGACGAAATGCTCGCCGATAACAATCTAATCGTTTATACCGAAGGTGAACATCGCAAACGTTCCTATATCTTCTCACGACACAAAGGTCTGTGGGAAAACAACGAAGTCGTGGTGCTTATCAACGAAGGCTCTGCAAGTGCGAGCGAAATCGTGGCAGGAGCGCTTCAGGATAACGACAGAGGAACCATAATAGGTCGCCGCTCTTTCGGGAAAGGTCTGGTACAAGAACAATTCGACCTTGGCGAAAACGGCGCGATACGCCTCACTGTGGCACGTTATTACACCCCGACAGGCCGCTGCATACAAAAACCTTTTGAAGGAAGCAAAGAAGAATATCTATTGGAGGAATATTCACGTTACGCTACAGGTGAAATGTTCAGCGTGGATAGCATCCATTTCGCTGATTCGTTGAAATATGTCACTCCTGGCGGCAAAATCGTCTATGGCGGAGGCGGCATCATGCCCGACATTTACGTCCCGTTAAAGAATGACACAACGCACTATTTCTTCAATAAAATGGCTAACAACAGCATCTTATTCCAATATGCCTTCGATTATTCTGACACATATCGTAACGATATCATGAAATATGGAAACGTTGAAACATTCAGCAAGAAATTTGTCTTCACCGACTCTATGTTTAATGAACTGATGCAACGCACTGAAGAAAAGAAAATCAAAGGAACAGAAGAAGATAAAGCTAAAGCAAGAGAACTTTCTGAACCATTATTCAAAGCATATATTGCGAGAAATGTATTCGGCGATGAAGCTTTCTATCCACTCTATGAACCAATGGATGAGATTTTGCAGAAAGCGATAGAGGTTTTGGAAGATTGAGAGGGTGTAGAGGATTTAGATGGAATAGAGTTTAAGTTCCTCTAGACCCTTTAATCCCTTTGTCCCTCTAAAAAAAATAAAAAGAAAACGTTTAAAAAATGAAATAATTTTGTTATCTTTGCAACCCGATTTTAGGGTAATTATGAAGATGGGAAACGATTATATATTGCCAATAGCAGGATTATCAATAGGTTATCATGATTTTGAGTTTAAAATCGATGATAAATTCTTTGATAATTTCGAGTTTTCTGAAGTAAAAAAAGGTGATGTTAATGTAAATCTTAACGTTGAAAAACACGAAAGAGAGTTTATTTTGACATTTAATTTCGAGGGCAGTGTATTTATCCCATGTGACAGATGCAATGATGAATATGAACAACCAATAGAAAATGAGGTTGTGATATATTTGAAATATGGACACGGATACGAAGAGGAATCAGACGACGTTATCGTAATTCCATCAGAAGAAGGCGAGTTCGATGTTTCATCTTTGATTTATGAATATATCATTTTATCATTGCCAATTCACAGAGTTCATGAAGATGTTAGCGAATGTAATCAAGAAGTTATCGACTATCTCGAGAACGCTGCAAATCAAGTAGTAGAAAACGATGACATCGACCCTCGTTGGAAATGTTTAGAAGAATTAAAAGGAAAAAAAGATAATTAATTAACAATAAAAAATAGTGTAAAATGGCACATCCTAAGAGAAGACAGTCTCACACAAGAGGCGCAAAAAGAAGAACACATTACAAGGCAGAAGCTCCAACATTAGCAGTATGCAAAGAAACTGGTACA
>JAFYNK010000016.1 GCA_017548125.1 Bacteroidales bacterium
GGCTCTGTCGTAAATTCCAGTGGGGATAATTGTAAAAAAGTATGTATCTTTGTGTTATGGGAAAGAGTAAAAATAAGATAGAAGATCCGTTGAAGTTGTTGCTGCCTAAGGCTGTATATGACTATTTTGAACTGGTAAACACAGAAGTGTCTGATATAGATGTTCATCTGTTTCTGGATGAGAAACATAATCCTCCTGCACCCTCTGGCTATGAGAGCAAGGGGTTTACCGAGCATAACGTCATCCAGGACTTCCCGTTACGAGGCAAGCAGGTATTTCTTCACATACGTCGCCGTAAATGGTTGGAAAAAAACACGGGAAAGGTACTTGCAAACAACTACGACCTGACACATCTGGGAACTCAAATAACAGCAGAGTTCGCTGATTTTTTAAAAGGAGTCTATCGAGAGTAGCGCGCTGAGCATCCGTACAGTAGGCCGTATGTATGGAGTGGATGGGAAGAAGCTGTCTTCTTGGTACAGGTGCTATCTTAGCAGTTATCAGGAATGGGAACAGCGTTGCCATGCTTCGGAATATGCGCTTTTCAAGGAAAATCTCGGAGACAGCTTGTCCATGGATGAAACGTGTCTGTCGCAGGGCGAGCTATACACCATCATAACCAACAAGTCGGCGCACGGAGGCAAGGGGTCGCTTGTAGCAATGATAAGAGGCACTAAAAGCGAAGATGTCATATATTATCTTAATCATTTGCCAAGAACCAAACGCTTGAAGGTAAAGGAGATAACAATCGATTTAAGTCCTTCGATGTGCCTGATCGCCAAGCGCGCTTTCCCTAATGCCACCATTGTGTCTGACCGCTTTCATGTGCAAAAACTTATGAACGAAGCAGTATCCGACTTGCGTGTTGATTTCCGCTGGCAGGCTGTCGATCAGGAGAATAAAGAGATAGCACTGGCAAAGGAGCTTGGAAGGAAGTTTGTTTCGCATACTTTTGAAAACGGAGACACTCGCCGACAGCTGCTGGCACGGAGCAGACATGTAGTGATGAAGCATCGCTCCAAGTGGACCGACTCGCAAAAACGCAGAGCCAGAATATTGTTCAGGGAATATCCTGCAATCGAGGAGGCATACAATGTCTCGATGAAACTGACTGATATATTCAACACCAGATGTCACAAGGGCATTGCATTGGCAAAACTCGCACGATGGTACAACGAGGTGGAGAGATTGAACTGTAAGTTCTTCAACTCTGTGATTCAGACCATGCAAAACAACTATGCCACAATCGCAAATTATTTTGACAACAGATCGACAAATGCTTCCGCCGAGAGTTTTAACGCTAAAGTAAAGGCTTTCCGTAGTCAATTCCGAGGTATCAGCGATATTCCTTTCTTTATTTTTCGGTTAGCTACATTATTTGCTTAACTTTTTTAATGCTCCACCGATTTTTAGGACTGATCCGAAAAACCACCATTTCAACCATGATTTTATGCAAATAAAAAAAGGAGTCACATTTCTGTAACTCCTTGGTTTTCTGTGTCGGGGTACCAGGATTCGAACCTGGGACCCCCTGCTCCCAAAGCAGGTGCGCTAGCCGGACTGCGCTATGCCCCGATAAACTCGGCGGAGAAGGGGGGATTCGAACCCCCGGTAGCCTTTGGGGCTACGACAGTTTAGCAAACTGTTGGTTTCAGCCACTCACCCACCTCTCCGTGTTCCGTGGTTTTGCGAGTGCAAAGGTACATCTTTTTTTTATATCTCCAACATTTTTTTGAAAAAAAATTATTTTTTTTTATTTTTTTTATTTTTCCAAAGAAATAAATAACTTTGCGTATAAATATAATGTTATGAAAAAACACTTTTTATTATCCAGTATTTCTCTTGTAACTATCTTACTATCAATTTCTTGCTCAATGTCAAAAGATAGTTCCGCAAACCAAAAAACATGTCAACAGCCAACAAATATAATATTAATGATTGGCGACGGAATGAGCACTCCTCAGGTATATGCAGCCATGCTAACATCGGAAAATCCCACCTCTTTTGAGCGTTTTCCTTTCACTGGACTGGCAAAAACGTACTCAAAATCTCACAAAATCACAGATTCTGCCGCGGGAGGCACTGCAATAGCTACAGGTCATAAGACAAACAACGGCATGATTGGAATGGATTCCGACAGTATTCCCGTCCCAAGTGTTTTGGAAATTCTTTCTGAAAAAGGCATGAAAACAGGCGTAATCGCCACTTCTTATATCACGCACGCCACGCCGGCTTCTTTTGTAGCGAAAAATATCAACAGAAACAACTATGAAGAAATTGCCATGAATTTTGCCAAAAGCAATAAAGTTGATTTACTAATAGGTGGCGGAAGAAAACACTTCAACCAAAGACAAGACGGCGTCAACCTTATTGAGCAGATGGTTTCTGAAGGATGGAATTATTACGACACATTAATTAATATTAAAGAAAGTGACAAAACAATGATTCTCGCTTCCGAGGGTCATCTTCCATCCTATCCTTCTCGCGGAAATTTCCTTCCTGACGCAACAGTCTTGGCATTGGAAAAGCTCAGCGGAAGCGAAAACGGATTCTTCCTGATGATTGAAGGCTCACAAATAGACTTTGCAGCCCATAACTGCGACTCAACTTATTTGGTAAATGAATTGCATGATTTCGACAATACTATTAATAAGGTATTAGATTTTGCAGAAAAAGACGGCAACACATTGGTTATTGTTACCGCCGACCACGAGACTGGCGGACTCACTATGATAGACACAAACGGACGTTACACGGAGACATTTTTCAAGTTCTCAACAGGCAGCCACTCCCCTCTTATGGTTCCAGTCTTTGCTTTCGGACCAGGTTCAGAGAACTTTACCGGCATAATGGAAAATACGGACATTGTCAAGAAAATATATCAACTGCTAGAATGCAATCATAACTAAATGATAATTAAGGGAGTTTTCAAAACTCCTTTTTTTATTTACAAAATCATTTTCATATTGATAAAATATTTAATTTTGCAGTGCAAAAGATATTTAAACTAAACTATTTTTAGGGGTAATTTTATGAAGATTTTTGTAGCTAATTTAGGATTCAACACAAGAGCGGATGATTTAATAGCTCTTTTCAGCAAATTTGGCAAGGTAGATTCTGCAAAAGTTATTATGGATAGAGAAACCAATCGTTCTAAATGTTATGGTTTTGTCGAGATGCCCAATGATACGGAAGCATACGTCGCTGTCGTAGAATTAAACGAAGCTGTATTCCAAGGAAGCACTTTGAACGTGAAAAAATCAAAGCCACAACAAGCAATTTATTACATTTAAGCACTCTTAATCATTGATTTTTAACACAATAAAGATTATTTTAAAAAAATAACATTTTTTATTTGTATTTAAATAAAAATTTGTATCTTTGCAATCGCAAAAGCGATGGTTCGGTAGCTCAGCTGGATAGAGCAACAGCCTTCTAAGCTGTGGGTCTTGGGTTCGAATCCCAACCGGATCACAAAATTGAATGAGACTGGCTTAAACAAGTCAGTCTTTTTGTTTATAAAAACATTCGTTGATATGGATTTGAATATTTCTTATTGCTCCGACAAGTACCAATACACAATGGGAAAGTCATTCTACGATAGCGGAATGAAAGACAAGCGTGCCGTTTTCAACCTCTTCTACAGAAAGGCACCTGACACAAACAACTGGGCTGTCGTGAGCGGAATCACAGAAGTTTTGGAAGTAATAAAAGGCCTTAACTGCGGCGACGAGAGTTTCTTCGAGCAATTTCTTCCAGGCGAGGATTATAAAGAAGTACGTCAATATTTCGCCAAAATGAAATTTACCGGCAACGTTTATGCCATGCGAGAAGGTGAAATAGCTTTTCCAACGCAGCCAATAATAACAATTGAAGCTCCTGTCATTGAAGGTCAAGTTCTTGAAACTCCCCTACTTTCAATCATGAATCACCAGATGGCTGTCGCCACAAAAGCCTCTCGCGTGACAAGAAGCACAAGCAAACCTGTCAGCGAATTCGGAAGCCGCCGCGCTCACGGTCCTTGGGCAGCTATTTATGGCGGCAAAGCAGCTCTCATCGGCGGTTGCGCCAACAGCTCAAATATCGTCTCCGGAATGAAATTCGGATTTCCTTCCGTTGGAACCATGGCTCACAGCTATGTCACTTCATTCGGATGCAGCATCAAAGGCGAATTCACAGCATTCGACACTTATATCAAAACACATAAATCTGAAGCACTCATATTACTAATAGATACATACGACACTTTGAGATGCGGCGTCAAAAACGCAATCAAGGCTTTCAAAGAAAATGGCATCGACGACAATTATCCTTACGGCTACGGCATCAGATTAGACAGCGGCGACTTGACATATCTTTCTATAAAATGTAGAGAGATGCTCAACGAAGCAGGTCTTAAAAATTGTAAGATATTTGCAACCAACGCACTAGACGAATATCTCATCACAGAACTAGAACGTCAAGGATGTCAAGTTGATTCATACGGCGTTGGTGATGCTATCGCAACAAGCAAACACAACCCTTGTTTTGGAAACGTTTTCAAACTCGTCCAAATTGATGACTTGCCTGTTTTAAAACGTTCTGAAGAGACAACGAAACTCATCAATCCTGGATTCCAAATCACATATAGAATCATACAGAACGGCAAATTCAAGGTTGACGTCACCTGCCTTCGCGGCGATAATTTGTCAAAAGATATAGAAGCCGGCAAGACAATCACTCTTCGTGACGAACGCGACAGATTCAAGACAATGACCTTTGAAGAAGGCAAATATGAGTTCCGCACCTTACAACAGCAGATCGTCAAGAATGGCGAAATAACATATCAAGACAGAACAATACAAGAAAAACACGCATACTACAAGGAAAATCTCGCGCATCTCGACGACTCACAGAAGCGTCTCATCAACCCACATTATTATAAATGTGACATATCCGACGCTCTCTATGATTTAAAGAATAAGCTGATTGACAACTTGGTGAAAGAGATAGAAGAACTTGAATAGAATCTTAGAACTTTAGAATCTTAGAACTTTAGAACTTCAGAAATTTTTAAGTTTTTGAGGTTCTTTTTTTTTATAGCAGCGTTTGCGTTAGGGATTGGAGCGGCATCCTTTGCGAGCGAAGTGAAACGCAGCGAGCAAAGATATAGCGGAAAGCCCGACGGCGATAGCCGGAACGCGCAAAATAAAAGACTACAAGACCACAAGACTACAAGACTACAAGAAGTCAACTTTCCAACTACTCTACACTTTTCTGAGATTATGGTTCTTAGTTCTTAGTTCAATGGTTATATTTATCGACAATATAGATATTAACATCGAAATTATATATTTGTACAATCTAAAAAACCGTTATATCTTTGCATCGCAAATGAGAGAGAAAATCTCTCGGAAAAAACAAAATAAAAACTTAATAAAACTTGAATATTATGGCAACAAAATTTTATAAATGCAATCATTGCGGAAATGTAATAGAAAAGATAGTAGATAAAAACGTACCAGTAGTATGCTGCGGCGAGAAGATGCAAGAGCTCATTCCTAACACTGTTGAGGCAAGCGGCGAGAAACACATTCCTGTCGTGACAGCCCTCGAAGGCAACCGCCTCAGAATAGAAGTCGGCAGCGTTCATCACCCTATGCTCCCAGAACATCACATCGCGTTCATCTATGTTGAGACAGACAAAGGCGGCATCCGCATCAACCTCAACGACGAACCAGTGGCAGAAGTAAGCCTCGGCGATGCAAAAGCGACAGCAGTTTATGAATACTGCAACTTACACGGACTCTGGAAAGTCGAACTCTAAAAAAAAATAAAGCACATAAAACAATCTGAAAGAAAATTTGTTAAATAAATAATCACGAACCTTAAAAAAACATTGAATCATGAAAAGCGTAAAAGGAACAGAAACAGAAAAAAATCTTTTGAAATCATTTGCAGGCGAATCACAAGCACGTTCACGTTATAAATTCTTCGCATCAAAAGCACGTAAGGAAGGTTACGAACAAATAGCAGCTGTTTTTGAAGAAACAGCAGAACAAGAAAAAGAACACGCAGAACGTTTCTTCAAATTCTTGGAAGGCGGCATGGTAGAGATCACAGCATGTTATCCAGCTGGCGTCATCGGCGACACAATGGAAAACTTACGCGCTGCTGCAGAAGGCGAAAATGAAGAATGGGTTGATTTATATCCAGAATTTGCACGCATCGCTGACGAAGAAGGCTTCCCAGCAATAGCAACAGCATGGAGAAAAATATCAGAAGTAGAAGCTTTCCACGAACAACGCTACCGTCGCTTACTCGCCCGCGTTGAATCTGGCCAAGTATTTGAACGTGACGAAGAAATAGAATGGCAATGCCGCAACTGCGGTTACGTACACAAAGGCAAATCAGCTCCTAAAGCTTGCCCAGCATGCGTACACCCACAAGCATACTTTGAACCAAGAAAAGACAACTATTGATTAAACAATGGCTAAAGACAAAAGGCTAAAGGTTTTGAGTCCTTTAGCCTTTTTTTTATTTTTACAGTTCTTAATTTATTGATTTACTGTTTCATTTTGAATCAGTTCTTCTCCTACAATAGTATCCGTTACAATCTCCACGTTTTCTTTATTATATTTAGGAAGAGGAGATTTCAAGTTTTGATTTATCGGTGCCAAAACGTTGAAAATCCATAAAGCTGCTGCAACCACAGCTATCAACAATATAGAAATGCAGCATTTTTTCCATGTCGCCATTCCTTTCTTAGCGTAAGGGTCTTGCAGTTTTAACTTAGGATATTTCGCTATGTCAGTGAGCGTCTCGCCGAAAGGAATACTTATCTTCGCCACGGCGTTGACAGCCCATCCGTTTGCGTTGAGGAGAGGCGCTATATTTCTACGGCGCAGTTTCAGCCAAGCCATCACCATAGCCGGTCCTGATATTACCAGAATGATACCAATGAACAACATTATAATCTGCCACCAGTTGAGTGCGAACAGACCTTTGAAAAGGCTTGCCAGCGCTGTGCCTATCATACCGACGGCCATACCGATGGCAGCGAAGATACCTGCAAATTTAGCGATGTCGAATGGCGGCGTTGCTGCGGCGGCTTTGGCATCTTCTGCCGTTTTAGTCGGGGCAGCGTTGATGTTTTCAGTAGCCTTTGCCATCATCTTAGAGTCTTTATCGGCTGCGCTCTTGTTTATAAGATTCTCGACAGCTGTTGCCATCCTGCGATATGGCGACCAGAATGATTGTGAAATATTTATAGGGTTATCGATGATTTTTGTAATGACAGCGTCCCATTCAAGACCATTATTGTCGTAATAGATACCGTTTTTACCGACAGCCAACTCACCAATATCGCCCACAGTAACAGCTGCAACTATTTGTAATTTAGAAGATTGTGTCTTTGTTGTACAATCACAGTAAACCAAATACATACCGCTCTTGACAGCTGTTGCGCTATGTTTGCCAGTATCACTTACCTTCATACAGAACTTGCAAGCTCTTTGGTCTATGATGAGAGTTCCTGATTGGAAAATAGCCTTGACAGTTTTGTCCTTATCATAGAAATCATGAAGTGTGACAAAATTTTTAACAAGTTTATAGAAATCACGATATACATAAAGGAACTTATCCACCAATTCAATATTTTCCGCTTCTTCTTTCAGTGCGATATCTTGTGTAACTAATTCCAAAAGTTCGTTTTTCTTGTCTTGATTGATGAAATTCTTGATATTATCCAAACCTAACGCCTCTACATTGGCACCTATCTTAGCAGCTTTCCAAGAATTATACGCGGCGAATTTAGCAGCTATAGCTGTCCAGTCATCTTCAGAAAGCATTGTCTTTCCTGGTTCTATAGCTGTGTTTTTAATTATGTTAAAATATTTTGTCCAAACTGGGTTGATGGCAGCATTCAAATCCAAGTCTATGTTTTTTGTAATATGAGTCAAAGGATAAGTTGCAATTTCATCATTTTTCGTTGCGAGATTAGCAGCGCTTATATCATTGATACGAGATGTCTGAACATCCAATGAAGCAATACTTTCTGGAGAGAACGCTGCGAGTTTTGAACGCATGAAAAAGTCTTTCATTTTGGCGTCCAATGCATTATAAGCCTCAATGACGCTTTCTGTCTTATCACCGAAAGGAGCTTCCACAGCATTCTCAACCCATGATAAATATTCGTTAAGGTTTTTGTAGAATGTTTCTATTTGCTCTGCGTTAACGCCTTGCACGCCGCTTCTGTCGGCAGTACCTCCCGTTGCAGCGACAGCAGCCGCTATTGTAGATTTGATAATAGCATCATCTGAAGAAGCCTCTGTGATGACGCCATCGCCGTTGAATCGTGTCTTAGCAAAAATAGCTGTAATATCAGCAGTATCAGCCAAAGAAATAACGCTGCCATCTTTACCCAGATTCTCAAGAATCTGTTTAGCAGACTTGTACAACTTACTTCCTTTAGCGTCATCAGTATTGATTTTATTAATATCTATTGACGACTCACCTTTTAATATAAGGTCCTTATCTTTCAATACAGATGTAATCCATTGAGATACAATAATAATATCGTTAACACGCAGCTTACCATCAGCATCCCAATCCATGTATTTCAAACTTTTCTCGTCTATTTCGAGACCTGTAGTAGGACATGAGAGCACTGTCCACATTTTAGGATCAAGTTCATCGAGGTGTGCTAAGTCCTCTCCTGAATTAATCTTTACACGAGTAGAACCGCCCAAGTTGACGTATTCCCACTTATACTTTTTGTCTTTATCAATAAGTGCCATATCGTTATTATTTTAAGTTATTAATTATTTCTGTTCTAATGTTTGGATATTATGATATTCTCAAATCCTGTAAAATAGCATATTCGCACTCTCCTATTCCTGTCACAACGATTTTCACTGCCACGACTGGTTTTTCCGGATATATTTCTGCTTTATATCCATCGAAGTAATCATAAACGAAATCATCGCCTTTTATAAAGTTTTCGCCATCATAGGAATATTCTATTCTTGCATTTGGCAAGCCTACTATAGCCAAGCCATAGTGACCTGTTCCGACTAAAATCTTTTCACATTCAACTGGATTTTCGAAAGTGTACAAGAAATAATCGCCGTCTTGAACCGGACGTGCAGTATTGCAATATGTATTCATATTATAATCGACCAACACATTAATATCTTGTTCCATTGGAACGTTTGATGTTATTGTTGTGACAGGTTTTTGATAATGATATAAATCAATATTTTGCGCACCTCTTGCGATACTTGAACGTTCTTTATAGAATGCTGCGAAACGGTAATTTTCCGGATTGTCAGTCGCTATTGCCTCAACATATTCAGCTGACTCCAATGTTGGAACTGATTTATCATCTGTATAACGTATCACTTGAAAATCGTAATCTTTGTCAGCTACGAGTTTTCCATCTTCATATTTCACTGTTGGAGGAGACACTCTAAATTCAAAATTCATCTGATATAATTTTTCCAGATGACTGTCGTACAATCTCTTTTTGAAATAATCGAGGTCTCTGTCTTCGTAAGCAGACCATCCTATTTCAGAAAGCACGAGCACTTTAGGGAAAAGCTGATAATGAGCATAGCCATCAACCTGACCGCATTCTGTCCAAAGTCCGCCTTGAGGTCCGAGAACGAGTTTTTCCTCTTCTTCGGTAAGTTCAAAATTGCCAATTGGGTCAAACTCATACACTTTATCTAATGGGATGATAGCAGCCCATTTAAGGCCGCGTTCGTCGGCAGATTGCTTCATATCAAAATACATATACTGAGACACTTGCATAACTGTAGGCTGACCAGCCTTGACAGATTTTATGCCTCTTTCTGAATTTTGCCATACATAAGGAATTGTTGTCTCCATAAGGTCGCCGCCATCAAGAATTTCATCCCATCCAGCCATTGTCTTACCATATTTCGCCAAGATCTTTTCAATTCTTCTTACAAAATGATTTTGCAACTCAACGAGTTCCTTCATATCTTTTTCTTTCATAAGATTTTGACAAACATCACAATCGCGCCATGAATTCATATTAACCTCGTCGGCACCGATGTGATAAATCTTGCTTGGGAAAAGCTCAGTCATCTCTTTTATGATTGTTTCGAGCATTTCATAATTCTCTTCACGGCCAACACACCAAACGTTGTTCGACTCGCCTTGAACGCTAAGATGCTTAGCATCAATGTCACATACAATTTCAGGATAAGTGACAGCTACTGCTTTGCTATGACCTGGCAGATCTATTTCAGGAATGATATTGATATTTCTGTCGGCTGCATATTTCACGATATCCTTTATTTCTTCTTGAGAATAGAAACCGCCATTACGTTCATTACCAGAGCCATAAGCTGGCATAAGCAATTCATCAGCGCCTCTCCATGCACCCAATTCTGTAAGTTTCGGATAAGACTTTATTTCCAATCTCCATCCTTGGTCATCAGCAAGATGCCAGTGGAAGTTATTGATTTTATAATGAGCCAAACCATTCAAAAGATGTTTGATATAATCCGCATCGAAGAAAGTACGAGAGCAGTCAAGCATAAGACCTCTATATTTAAAACGCGGATTATCAATAACGTTCAATGAAGGGAAAGTAACGCCGGCAATTTCAGCAGCGTTTTCAGAATAAATGTCATTAGGCATCATCTGAATCAAGGTCTGGATGCCGTAGAAAATACCAGCAGCGTCGATAGCATAAATGTCTATCCTATCAAGACTTACGCTTAATAGATACGCCTCGTTATCGTTCTTCAACCCTAAGCTCTCACATTGAGATGCGTCAACGATATTGAGATTGATGCTGTTATTAGACGCCAAAGAAGAGAGGTCTCTACCGATTTTCAAATCTTTCTTGAAAATGTTTTTAAGATAAGATTGCAGAAACTCAGCATTGAATTGATTTGCTTCGTTTTCATAAATGATGACGGTTTCTTTATTGAGTTGGAAACCATTTTCATTCATACAAACGACAACTTCCTGAGGTACAGGGACGATGTCGAGATTAGCATCCACGACAGGCGCTTTCTTTTCTACACACGATGAAAGCATTGCGAAAATCGCTGATAATAAGATTAGTTTTTTCATATTTTTATTATTTTTATTTTATCTTAATTCTTAATAATCAATAGGCGTTGGGTAATCTACCAAAACCACTTTTACGCTTTTGTTGCTGCATATTTCCTTTGTAAATTCTACATTTTTAGGAGTGAATGCCTTAGGTGTGTCAACTTCAACACCGTCGAATACGTTTTCTATTTGTTGTAATTCTACGGTAGTATTCACTCTATGTTTCCATACATTGGAATCAGGATAATTATAACTTTTTATATCATTAGTTTTGCTACATGAAAATAATGTTATGATTATCAGTATATAATGTTATTAATTTCTTCATATTATATAGCTTGGATTTTATCTAATTGTTTTAGTCCTATTCTTCTTCAATTTCACTTCCTTAACGGAATTGTCTAGCATCAATATATTATATGTGCCTCCTATTTTGGATTTTATCTTGATTTTTTCAACCTTACCATTTTTCCAGTAGCAATCGACCACAGCACCGTTTTCAGCGCACAATCCTTTGAAGTGGCCGTCTTTCCATGCTGATGGCAAAGCTGGCAGCACTTCAATGAAACCGTCGTGAGACTGAAGCAGCATCTCTGCTATACCAGCTGTTCCTCCGAAGTTACCGTCGATTTGGAAAGGAGGATGAGCGCAGAAGAGATTTGGATAAGTGCCGGCTCCCACTCTGTCGCCAACCATCGCTGGTTGCAGCAAGTTTTTAAGGAGTTTATAGGCTCTGTCGCCGTCATGAAGCCTTGCCCAGAAATTTATTTTCCATGCGCGAGACCATCCTGTTCCCTCATCGCCGCGTCTTTCGAGCGACATCTTACAAGCTTCGTATAAGTCAGGAGTCTTTGATTTTGTTATCATTCTTCCAGGATGCAAGCCAAAAAGATGCGAAACATGGCGATGATGAATCTCAGGTTCTCCATAATCTTTCAGCCATTCTTGAAGATAGCCGTTTTCACTAATCTGCATTGGAGGGAATCTCTTCAAATCATTTTCAAGAATCTGTGCAAATTCTTTATCAGTGTTTAAAATCTTCGAAGCATCAATCACATTCTGATATAACTCTGTGATAATCTGTATATCCATAGTCGGTCCCATGCAAACGCTGGCGATTCTTCCGTCTGAGAGATAGAATGAATTTTCAGGTGAAGATGTCGGTGCTGTGACGAGCCAAGAATGTTCTTTTTCTTCAATCATGACAGAATTGAAGAACTTGGCAGCGCCTTTCATTACAGGATATATTTCTCTCAGATAATCAATGTCTTTTGTAAAGAGATAATGTTGGTAAAGATGTTGGCACAGCCAAGCGCCTCCAGTGTTGGTAGCGCCCCATGAAGGATGTTCGCCAGGTGCAGTAAATCCCCATAAGTTACAGATAGAGTGAGCAGTCCAGCCTTCAGCACCGTAAAATCCATGAGCTGTTTCTTCTCCAGACTCCACAATGCCTTTGGTAAATTCAATAAGTGGTTTATGCAACTCAGAGAGATTGCAAACCTCGGCAAGCCAGTGGTTCATCTGCACATTAATATTAAGGTGATAGTCACCGTTCCAAGGAGTCTGAATCGTGTTAGCCCACAGACCTTGCAAGTTTGGAGGCAACAAAGCTTCGCGTGTCGAAGAAATCAAAAGATAACGGCCATATTGGAAATACAATTCAGCCAACTGCGGATCGTCATCTTCTTGAAAATCATAAAGTCTGTCGGTGATTGGATGATTGTCAGCAATAGCTTCGCCAAAATCGACATCAACTCTATCGAACAATTCCTTATATGTCCTTATATGATTTTTTCTTAAAGAACTATAAGAACGAGACTTAGCATCTGACATCAGACTGTCAACGAGTGCGATATAGTTTTCATTTTTATAATCTGTCGCAGAAGAGAAAATAACGGTAAGTTCATCAGCGTTTCTGACAAGCACTTTATTATCAACATATTTAACCTCACCTCCTTTGTTTTTCACAGTTACCTTAGAAAGATATTTCATACCTTCATCGCCATTGTTTCCGTCGTTAAGCTGACCGAACATCACGATGGAATTGTCTTCAGTGAGATAACTGACGCGTTCTTGTCTGTTTAAATTAATGTCAACGGAAATCATTTCGGATTTGTCAGCATCGAGGTGAATCACAGCGACATCAGATTCTCTAGACACGAAATATTCGCGATAGAATTTTGCTTTGTTTGTTTCAAATTCGGTAGTTGCTATTGCATTATTCAGATCGAGTTTTCGAGAATAAGAGCCATCTTTAACGCATTCATTTTCTTGATAAAAATAATCGATATTAATATTTCCTAAAGTCTGGAAACATCCGAAGTTAGACTGAGCGCCGTTTCCCCAATTAGATCCGTTGTTAGAGCAAGTGAATGTTCTATATACCAATTCCTGAGCTTCATAGTTTTTATCATCGAGCAAGAGCTGCTGTATTTCTGGCAGCGCCTCCTTTGCCTTTGGATTGGAGTAATCGGCTACTTTTCCCGACCACAGCGTTATGTCGTTAAGCACAATATTTTCGCTTTTAATTCCACCGTCGGGCATGATTCCAAGGCGGCCGTTTCCGAGTGGCAGCGTTTCTTCCCAACATGTGGCAGGTTCTTCAAAGAAAAAGCTCAAATCCTTGGACTTCTCAGGCCTCAGCAAAAGCACACACATAAAAATAGTGAGAGCTTTATAGATAAAATTAAGTCCTTTCCACTTGAATATCATAAATATAATAACAGGGATTAAAATTAGTTTCATACACAACATTTTTCTTCAAAAATAATTATTTTTTTCATATTTTTGTTGAATATTTTAAACTTTTTATTTTATGGCATCATTTAATTCTAAAGTCGAACAATCTTTCTTGAACGAGTCAATAATTCAAGATTTTACGACTAAAGTTCCATATATCATCACCGACAGCGTGCCTAAGCTTGGCATTATGACATCGCTGCGTTTTTTAGAATGGGTTGCTGAAAATGAAGAAGGCGTAATAAGTCTTTCTTCAGATAAGTCTTTCAAGAATTTCATTCATTACACTCATCATTTTTTAGACACTTGGGACGAGAAAAACACAAAAAACGTTCTAGAAAGATATGGTTTAGGCGATTTGAAGAAGCCTAATCTTTCAGGACTTCAATTCGTTCAAATGGACGAGTTCTACCCTATCCCTTCAAAACAACACAACTCATTTTACAATTATGTAAACGAAAATTATATCAAAGGTTTTGGCCTTGACCCTAAGCGTGCATTGCTCATAAACTGTGACGATATAAAATTATACAACGGCAAGACTTACAACGAAATATTCCCTGACTTCAAGATTGATTTGAGTCTCCGTTACCGACAAGCTGAAAATGCAACAGAAAGAATCCAGCAACAATCACTTTTCTTAATTGATGACTGGTGTTCGCAATATGAAGAAAAAATCAAAGCCAAAGGCGACATTGGCTTTTTAATCAGCACATTAGGCTCTGACGGACGCGTCGCTTTTAACATTAGCGGAACAAGTCTCCATTCTAACACAGCATTACGTCAGACTAATTTTGCGACACAAGCCGACGCTGCTGCTTCTTTAGGCGGTATTGAAGTCGCAAAGAACCGTCTGGTCATAACTATTGGATTAGAAACAATTACAAGAAATCCTAATACCGTCGCTATCGTCTGCGCCGCTGGTCAGTCCAATTCTATCACCATCAAGAACGCTCTTGAATCAGAGATGACGACACAACACCCTGCCACCGCACTTCAAAGACTCAAAAACTCTCGTTTCTATTTGACACAAGGTGCCGCAAGCCGTCTTGATGATTATATCAATTATTACTATTTCAAAGAAGAATGGAACTTTGAAAAAACAGAAAGAGCAATCATAGGATTATGCAAGAAACTTAACCGCTATGCTCACGACCTCACTTTAGAAGATCTGCAGAACGACCACCGTTGCAGCATGATTCCAAATCTCAGCCTCGATACAGTTAAGGAAGTCATAAAATCGACAGAGCAAAAATTGTTCAGAGGTTCCATAACTCCAACAAACAAAGTAATTTACAACTCAGGGCCTCACCACGACGACATAATGTTAGGCATCATGCCTTTAACAAACAGACAATTACGTCCTATCAGCAACACCGTTCATTTCGCTGTAATGACATCAGGATATAATTCAGTGACAAACGGCTTCCTCTGCGATTCCTTTAAAATGGCTCTTGATTTCATTGAAAAAGATGAAATTCAAATGCTTCATTTCCCAGACTTCTTTGAAGAGGGCTACAAACATAAACACGACAAAGACATTTATCATTATTTGGACAATGTCGCGAGAGACGATCAATATCAGATGAACAGAGGATTCTGCCATAGACTGATACGTTGTTCTGTTGACATCTGGCAAATCAAGAGCATCGACGAGCTTAAAGCCAAATATAAAGAGGTTATCGATGTTTTGGAAAGAAGCTATGACGGAGAGAAAAACACTCCAGATCTGCAGCGTCTTAAAGGAATGATTCGCGAATTTGAAGAAGAATTGGTATGGGCTTACAACGGCGTTCTGACAAGCAACGTTCATCACTTGCATCTTGGCTTCTATCAAGATAACAGCGTATCAAAAGGTCCAAACATGGAACGCGACGTCATGCCCATCTTAAATCAGTTCAGAGAAATACAACCTAACATCATCAGCGTCACATTAGACCCAGAAGGCAGCGGTCCTGACACTCATTATAAGGTGTTGCAAGCCACAGCAGCAGCCGTTGCAGAATGGAGCAAAGAAAAAGATTTGTCCGACGTGAGAATATATGGCTATCGTAATGTTTGGTTCAAATTCCATCCAGCCGAAGCAAACATGTACGTTCCTGTATCATTAAACGCACTTGCCGTTTTAGACAAGTCATTCAACGCAAGTTATTTAAGTCAGGTTAAAGCTGAATTTCCAAGTCCATTGTACAACGGACCATTCAGCGACATTTCCAAGAAGACATGGATTAAACAGCTGCAAGACATTCAGCTTATTTTAGGCAAAGATTACTTCTACGAACACCCACGTCAACTGATTAGATCTACACACGGATTGGTATTCATAAAAGACATGAGTGTCGATGAATTCATTGCTATATCTGAAGAAATGAGAAGACGTTCTGAAGAAGCTTTTTTCTAATTCATAATCGCATATAATATGAAAAAGAGATGTCACCAGTAGGAGACATCTCTTTTTTCATTATCTTATTATTTAAGTCTTATCTACAGACCTTTATTAAGTTTGGCTACCAATTCAGGCAAAGCCTTCAATGTTGCTATTTCTCTCCATTTCTTTCTTACTTCAACAGCTGGAACGCCGAAATAAGTCTGACCTGGCATTGTGTCCTTATCTACACCTGAATAAGCTAACACTGTTGTTCCTTCTGCAATGACGAGGTCTTTATTTACAGCAGACATTGCCCAAATAGAAACATTGTCTTTAACGACGGTAACACCGCCTACTGAAGCATGAGCGCCGAGGAAACAGTTTTTGCCAAGTTTAGCATCGTGGCCGATTTGAACGAAGTTATCCATCTTTGTTCCCTTGCCAACGATAGTATCACTGGTCACACCTATATCCACACAGCAACATGCGCCTATTTCCACATCATCTTCAATAATCACTCTTCCACATGATTCAAACTTAACGAAACCATCAGGACGACGTTGGAAATAGCAAGCGTCGCCACCAATTACGCTACCACTTTGAATGATAACATTATCGCCTATAACGACGTGATTGTATATTGTAACATTAGGATGAATAATACAATTCTTACCAATTTTAACTTTGTCGCCAACAAAAGTACCAGGTTCTATTATAGTGCCTTCACCTATCTCTGCTTTAGGGCCTATCATCGCTGTTGCAGGTTCGAATCTGCGATACGACAATATGAGTTTGTTGAAAGCATCTAATGGATTATCGTGGATTATCAAAGCTTTGCCTTCTGGGCACTCAACTTCATCAGTGTTGATGATGATTGTTGTAGCAGCAGAATTTAAAGCCTTGCTATAATATTTAGGATGATCGACGAATGTAATATCACCAGCTTCCACTTCGTGAATTTCATTAAGGCCTGAAATCACGAAATTAGGGTCGCCGACCATCTTTTTGGCTCCGACGTAATCTGCAACACACTTAAGTGTTGTATGTGGATTTATTTTCATTTAAAATTATTTTACTCTTTCTGTATATTCGCCTGTACGAGTATCGATTCTGATTTTATCGCCAGTGTTGATGAACAAAGGAACTCTAACTGAAGCGCCTGTTTCAACTGTAGCGTCTTTCATAGCGTTTGTTGCTGTATTACCTTTTTCACCTGGTTCTGTATATGTAACTTCCAAAACAGTCTTGATTGGCAATTCAGCGAAGAGAACTGTTTCTGTTGATGTATCGAATACAACTTCACAAATATCGCTTTCTTTAAGGAAGTCAACGCCTGTGATTAATTCTCTGTTGAGAGGGATTTGTTCATAATCTTCTTGGTTCATGAAGATAAAGTCATCACCTTCTTTGTATAAATATTGGTATTGACGGCGTTCAACGCGTACGTCTTCGAGTTTCTCACTAATGTCAAAACGATGTTCTAATGTACGGCCGTCAACAATGCTCTTCAATGTTACACGCATGAATGTGTTACCTTTACCTGGTTTTACGTGTTGGAAATCAACACAGAAATAAAGTTTTCCGTTGAAACGGATACATGTTCCTTTTTTAATGTCTTGTGAGTTAATCATAATTATTTATCTTTCTTATATTTATGTTTGTATTTCAATTTATTTTGCACAAAAATACAAAAAAAAAGCATTAAAACAAGGTTTTAACACTTAAATTATTACAATATCTTTCAATATGTCAGCGCCTGCTATTCTATTAAGATTTCTTAACAAAATTGTTTTAGAATAAAGCAGCTCATTTCTTAATGAATCAGCATCGACTTTAACATAGAGTATGCTTTTTATAATTCTCAAGTCTAAGGTGTGAGAAGATATAAAATCGCCGACGACAGAGCGCCACGACTCAAGGATTTTCATCTCTTCAAATCCGTTTTCTCTGTTATGGTTCTTATAGAATGCCTTTATCAATTCCGCTAATGTGTATCCGTCTTCATTCATCGTCAGAAGTAATTTCTCCGTTGTTAACATTAAAAATCTTATGGTTCACAATGGTATTATCCATCAGTATTTTGATACGATGTCGCTGCGTATCGGTGATAAAAACCTGACCGAAATGATCGTTGCCTACAAGTTTCACAAGCTGTCCCACCCTATTGTCGTCGAGCTTATCGAAAATATCGTCAAGCAAAAGGATAGGTTTATGGCCGATTTTTCTATAATTAAAATCGAACTGAGCCAGTTTTATGGCAACCACAAACGACTTCTGCTGACCTTGCGACGCGAACTGTTTAACCAAATGATTGTCGATAAGGAAAAGCAAATCGTCTTTATGAATGCCTACATTAGTATATGTGCTATATCTATCATGATTAAGGCTTTCCGCCAACAAGTCTTGATATGATTTTTCATTAAGGGCGGAATTGTAGTTTATTGCGACCTTCTCATTTGTTCCTGATACTATTTCATAATATTTCTGAAATACAGGTACAAACTCTTCTAAGAAGGACTTTCTTTTCTCATTGATAGGAACCGCATTCTGAATGAGCTGTTGGTCCCACATTTCGAGCAAGGTGCTGTCCCAGATTCTGTTTTCAGAGAAATATTTCAGCTGTTTGTTTCTTTGTTGCAGAGCTTTGTTATAATTCAGGAGACAGCTAAGATAAGACGCGTCGAATTGAGAAATGACACCGTCAATGAATTTGCGTCTCAACTCGCTTCCGCTGTTAATCAAGTCGCTGTCATAAGGAGAAATCATCACCAAGGGAATCTTTCCGATATGGTCGGCAAGTCGCTCGTATTCCTTTTTATCGCATTTAAAAGATTTCTTGGCAGCGTTTTTCTGCACGCATGATATTGTATGAAGTTCATCATTATCAAAATGAAAATCACCATGAATAGCAAAAAAATCCTCTCCGTGCCTTATGTTTTGCCTGTCGGTCAAAGTGAAGTAGCTTTTGCAAAATGCAAGGTAATATATTGAATCCAAGATGTTTGTCTTGCCTGCAGCATTGAGACCGACAAAACAGTTTATTTTTTCTGACAGATGTAGTTCTGCAGAACGGCAATTCTTAAAATTGCTTAACTTAAGTTCTTGGAGATACATTATATCAATGTTTTTTGAAGCTGTCTAAATTTGTTGTTACCGTGATGAAGTTTGGGGAGCCATAGATATGCATCTCTGAGCGTGAATAACTTATATTGAATTTATATACGTTTATTCCAACGCCGTATGAAAAGCCTACCGCACCTTTTTTTGTCGGCGTTTTCATATCTTGACGCATGCCGTAATTATATCCTGCTCTCAAACATAAATTCTTGCCAAGCGCCAGCTCTCCTGAGATAACGACATGACAGAATAAGTTTTGAGCGAATTTGTCAATCTTGTTCTTTTCCTGAATCTGGCCTGTCATAGGATCGTAATTGCCTTCTAAATCAAGAGGATCATCATAGCTCAAATCCCACTTCTGAATATTGTCATATACAACTATTATTGTAAAAGGCAGATGTTCGAGTCTTTTTGACGCTGCGGCCTGCATTCTAAACGGCAGTTTATTTCTTTCTCCTTGATAATTGTTATAAAGCTCAGCGCCTATATTACGAGCAGCGAGAGACAAGTTCCAATTGGTTTTTGTACGATAATGTCCAGCCACATCAACAGCAATAGCGAAAGACGAATTGGCTTCATATTGAATACCAGCGAATTTAACATTGGCGCCTATAGAAAATCTGTCGTCTAACTGGCGGCCCCAACCGATATTGAACATGTAGTCAGAAACAGAGAAAGATGCTTCGTCTTGATAGCCAGTCTCATCAGAATAATAGAAATCGCCATAATCATGATATTGTATTGTTCCGACGAAACTCCCTATTTCTTCAAATGTGTGAGCGTACTGGACTGTTCCGAAATTAATATCATTATAATAATCCACGTATGAAAGCGAAACGGAATTATTCATTCCTGAATTTATCAATGAAGGATTATATGTAACCAACTGAATATCGGAATCATAAATCGGCAGCGATGTTCCGCCGAGAGCAGCCACACGCGCCGAATTAGGCGTGTTTAAAAAGGTATATGTACCATCTTTCTGCTGAGCAAAAACATTCGTCAGAGACATCAACAAAACAAACAGTATATATATCCTTTTATTCACGTTCCTAATTTTTTATCTGTAACGGTTTAGTTTAGATTTTATTATGAATCCAACAAACCTATTCCTTTTTTCTCAATGATTTTTTCTCCCAAAAGTTTCTTCGACATTCTATCCAAGATACCGTTGACGAAAATCTTGCTCTTCGGTGTGCTGAAGTATTTTGAAATTTCAATATATTCGTTCATGGTTACTTTCACAGGAATATAAGGGAAACAGCAGAACTCTGTCAAAGCTAACTTCAAGATAATCATATCCATAACACAAACACGTTCTTTTTCCCAGTTTGATGTGTTAGCACCAATCATTTTGCCGTATTCTTCATTATGCTTGATAACTTCTCTGAATAATTTCTTGACAAATTCCTTATCTTCGTTGACGATGTCTTTTTCTGTCTTGTAAATTGTAGGCAACAAGCTAAATTCATCAAAGCTTTCCTTCATATCAGTGAAGAATTTTATAAGCATTGATGTAACAAGATGATAATCATCAACAAAGAAAATACTCTTTTCTTCATAAAAATCTTGAAGAACTTCAAGTTGCGAAAAATATTCAGTAATCATCTTAACGATGAACTTTTTGTCTTGTGCGAAGCTATCAACAGAATCAGACATATAGTCATTATATTCCTGAGTGTTACGCATCATATTGTAATAGTTTCTTACAATATCTTGATGTTCAGCCCAATTAATCTTCAAGCTTTCTTCTTCTCTACGAAGGTCTCTATTGTTCTGCAAGGCATTGAGGACGCGGTTTTGAACATAACGCAAGTTAGGATTCAAATCCTCTTGTGTTGGGAAGTTCTTGCGTTTATTTTCTTCTATCCTATTTTCAGCAAAACGTTTGGTCTCAACAAGAAACGAAAGCTGCCACACGAACAATTCTTTCATTTTATCAATACTGTCGAGCAAATGTCCGACACCTTTTTCTACGAAATCTTCGCCAGATTCCATATAAGCATAAACTGCTTGCAAAACTTTAACTCTTAAAAACCTTCTGTTTATCATATTATTTAACCTTTAATTGTTTACAATCACGATTTTCTCAATGCTCTGAAGAAGAAATTTATATCTTTCATCAAAGAATAATCTCTTGCATACATAAGATTCAGATGTTCTTTTTCCTCTTCTGTCAACCCAATTCTACTCATATTTGCAGACGGATCGAAAATGCCTTTTCTAATCTTAGGAAGTCTTGATTTTTCACTATCTTTAACATCGCAATATCCTATCCAAGAATACTTTCCGAATAAAACCTTAAAGCAACTCTTTAAGAAGAAAAATGGCTTGTCGATAAAGAAAACCAAGAAAATCCAAAGCACTATTCCCATAAATGAAGAAACCAAATCGAAGAGACGTTTCTTTCTTTTGTTGGAATTCGTGCTGATAGTCTTTATGTCTATCGTGTATAAATCGCCTCTTGTGTTGATGGAATTGCTGCCGATGATTGACAATGTATCTTCCGGCGCGATTTTATAGTCCAAAGAAGAATGCCACTCTTCCATCTTGTCGATAATCAACTGATGCGACATATCTTTAGAACAGAAAATAATCTCGTTAATCTTATAAATGTCGATAATATCCGGAACTTGGTGCAAATTGCCAAGATAGTTAGAAGGCACGTCTGTGTTATCTAAAGGCGTGACAAGACCTATGAAATCCGGCTTTATTGAAGTGCTTTGCAAAAGCTGTTCAACGCGCTTTGTCTCGTCTTCTCCACCAATGATAAGAAAACGCTTCTTTGCATTCTTACCATATTGAAAACTAGGACGTTTCAGCAAATATCCCAACCATCTTGTGAAGCTCATTTCCGCAGCAACCCAAATCATTCCAAGTAAAATTAAGGCGCGTGAGAATCGCAGCTGTTCTGGAAGCAAAGCATATAAAACCAGAATCAAAAAACTGCCAACAAACACGCCGCTCACTGCTGGAGCTATTTTATACGGCTTATCATAACCTCCTGAAAAATACGAAGTTAACAGCCATATCAGCAGATATACCGGTAAAATTATGGCAAACAATGTTGAAGGATAAGTTCCAGCTCCATCATAAACCATCATATTGCCCCATAAATAACCTATTGCTGCAAGACCAGAATAACCCAAAACAGTATCAAAAAGAGGCTGGACTGCTTTGCTAAAAAACTGTGAGATAAGAGCAAAGAACGCCTTGATATATATTGCGACGTTGATTAAAGAAGAATAAGCCTTTGCTCCTTTTGTTGCGAAATGTTTTCTCACGAATATCTCCATCGCTTTATAGAAAACGAGCACATAATTGACACTAGTCTTTTTAGTGCTTTCGCCTTTATAATGAATGATTCTTATTTTCGGGTAATAATAATTCTTGTATCCGGCGAGTATGATTCTGTATGAAAGATCAATATCTTCACCATACATAAAGAATGTTTCGTCAAGCAATCCGCATTTGTCCAATGTTTCACGACGCATCAGCATGAAAGCTCCCGACAGAATCTCAACTTCGTTAATCTCCTCATTATCAAGATGTCCAAGATAATAACGAGCGAAACGTTTTGAGTGAGGGAACAATTTTGCCAGTCCAAACATCTTGTAAAACGCTGTTGCTGGTGTTGGAAGTCCGCGCTTTGATTCTGGGAGGAATCTTCCTTTTCCATCAACCATTTTAACGCCGAGACCGCCTGCGTCAGGATGAGAATCCATGAATTCGATAGTCTTAGTAAAAGTGTCGTCTTCAACTACAGTGTCAGGATTTAACAGCAAGACATATTCGCCTGTAGAGACTCTAATTGCTTGATTATTAGCCCTGCTAAAACCAACGTTGTCTTTGTTGGCAATGACTTTTACTTCAGGAAATTTCTTTGCAAGCATTTTCAATGAACCATCAACGGAATTATTGTCAACAACATACACTTCCGCCTCAATGTTAGCAATGGCTTTTCTAACCGAGAAAAGACACTGTTCGAGGAAATGCTCGACATTATAATTTACTATGACTATAGATAATTTCATGAACCATTTTAAAGTTGCAAAAATAATGTTTTTTTGTCTATTTTTATTAACGTTTCAATATTTTTTTGTCGCTTAAAAAAAAGCTGAAAAGTTTTATAAAAATTACCTTTAAAATCTTATTTTTGCATAAAAAAGAAAATAATGGAAAACAGGAGAAAATCACTTCGATTTGGCTTAATGCTCAACAGTTTAACGGTTGAACATTGGCAATACGAAACCATCAAGCTTTTGATGGATAACGGAATGAAATTATCTCTAATAATTCAAAACAACGACAGCACTCCTTCTCCATCATTTCTTGAGAAAATCAAAGACTATCCTTTCAGGAGAATCGTGTTCAGAATATGGAATAGATTCATTTTTAAGCCAAGAAGCAAATTTCCTACTGATTTAACGGATTTAACAAGTGACATTCACACAATATTCTGCAAGCCAAAGATAAAAGGAATATCAACATATTTTGAAGAAGTTGACATCCAGGAAATAAGAAACCAAAATCTAGATTTCATACTCAGATTCGGCTTCGACATCGTCCGCGGCGAAGTTCTAAACGCGGCGAAATACGGAATCTGGTCATTCCATCACGACGACGAGAGAATCATCAGAGGCGGACCTCCTGGATTTTGGGAGTTCATGAGGAAAATCCCTAACAACGGCGTTATCTTACAAAGACTTACAAACAGTCTTGACAAAGGAATCATATTAAAAAGATTAAACTTTAAAACAATACTTCACTGTTATAAAGCACATCTCGACCAATTATATTTCGGTGGAGAGACATTACCTTTGCAAGTATGCAAAGAATTGATTAACAATGGAAAACTAGAAGAAGAACCTTCAACATCAGAAGCACCAATAGTACATCCGCCAACCAATCTGAAAATGATCATTTATTTTTGGAAATCGATGTGGAGAAGGATAATGTTCCATATCAATGACATCTTTAGACAGGAAGACTGGAACGTTGGCTTCTGCGAAAGCTCTATCGAAGACTTCATAGACAATAAAGGCAAAGAATCTCTTGACATTCAATGGTTTAAAAAGCCAAAGAGAAACTGTTATTTCGCCGATCCATTTATAATAAAGACAAGAAAAGACACATATATTTTCTTCGAATGGTACTCATATTCAAAAGGAAAAGCCGATTTGGCAGTAGCTTTAAAATCGGAAGGCTTCAACAAATATCATAAGTTAACAAAATTCAAAGAACATCGTTCTTATCCGTATATCTTTGAATATAATGATGTTATCTATTGTCTTCCAGAAGCCAACCAAACGAAGCAGCTCACATTGTACGTCTTCAACGAAGAAAAACTATCATTTGAAAAAGACTCCGTTTTAATGGAAGGCTTCCCTATTGTCGATGCCACTTTGCAATTCCATGACGGCAAATGGTTTATGTATCTGGTAAATCAGAAAAACTCGCATACTCATCTGGAGATTTACTTTTCAGAAAATCTCAGAGGCCCATATTTACCGCACGACCTTAACCCTGTCATGATTGATTGCAGCAAGGCTCGTCCTGCAGGAAAAATTTTCAAATATAAAGGAAAAAACATCAGACCTTCGCAAAACTGCACTGAACATTACGGACAGTCAATCACATTAGAAGAAATCGTTTCTTTGACCGACAAGCAATTTAAGACAAAAGAATTTGGGAACATATCACCAATAAAAAACAGCGATTACGACCAAGGAATCCACACCATAAACAGTGACGACGGCATCGTTGTATTTGACGGGAAAAGGTTTGTTTTCACATTTTCTGGATTTAAACAACAACTTAAACAAAAGATACATAAATAAATGATTAAGAAGATATTTGGAACATTTGGAACACGTCTTTTAAATGCCATAGTAGGCTTTGTCACATTATGGTTCGGCACCAACTTTCTTGGCAGAGAAGCATGGGGCATTGGAGCCACCGTTTTGGTCGATGTTTCGCTTCTTCTCATAGCTGTAGAATTGCTTTCGGGCAGCGGACTTATCTATTACACTCCAAGAAAATCATTCGTCACATTGTTTAAGATTTCATACGTCTGGACTTTTTTAATAATCGGGGTATTCGCCCTCGCCTTCTCGACACTACATGCATTTTCACCTGCAATATATGACGCCTTCATACCAGATGGCTACGGCTTACACATATTACTGATGGTATTGCTATACAGCCTTCACAACTTCAACATGAACGTACTTCTTGGTAAAGAGAGAGTCGGAACGCAGAACATATTGTTTATCATACAATTCATGACGCAGCTTATTTCAATGATAATATACATTTTCGCATTTGGAATACGTAACGCAGACGCTTTTGTATATTCATTAATAACAGGTTATGTAACAGTCAACATTTGCGGTTTCATTTGCATAGCGCAATATTTCAACGACAACAGACACGAATCACTGATTTCTACTGCAAAGGAAATGTTTAATTTCGGCAGCATGATACAGCTTTCCACATTAGTCACCATGATTAACAGAAGAATAAGCTATTTTGTCATAAAGAAAGCATTTGGACTTGCAGAAGTTGGAGTTTACACATCAGGCACACAAGTTTCAGAAGCTACCAAATTGATTGGCAACAGCATAGCCTTAGTTCAATTCTCAACGATAAGCAATATGGACGACAAGAAGAAAGCTGCCGACCTTACAGTGACATTCATGAAGCTCGCAGTCATATTAACAGCATTATGTATGCTTGTCATCTGCCTGATACCCAAATCAATATATGCATGGATTTTCACTGCGGAATTTGCAGAGACAAAAGACGTTCTGGTAAGTCTAAGTCCAGGAATGGTTTTCATGGCAGCCAACATGATTTTCAGTCATTACTTCTCTGGCGTCAATCTTCCGAAACATAATCTTTACGGTTCGTTAGTTGGATTATTGGTGACGATACCATCTATTTTTATTCTGATACCTAAATACGGAATCATCGGCGCTGGTGCATCTGTTTCATTAACTTATTTAGCTACAATCATTTACCAATGGCGCGTATTTAAAAAAGAAACAAAAGTAAGAACAATTCAACTTCTTCCAACGTTAAACGATTTCAAGACATTGATTGACAGTCTTAAATCACAATTTTTTAAATGATTATTAACAATTAAAAAAATAAAGTTATGGGATTTTTATCACAAATCAATTTAGTCGAGATATTAAGTTCATTCATCGTACTTTTCGTCATCATCGACGTAACAGGTTCAATACCAATCTTTTTAAGTCTCAAGAGCGGTGAGAAAAACATCAAGGCAGGACAAGCATGTATAGTAGCATTATTGATGTTTGTCGGTTTTTTCTATGCTGGTGACAGACTTCTCGACTTGTTCAGCATTGATGTAGCGTCATTTGCTGTAGCAGGTTCATTTGTAATCTTCATCTTGGCATTAGAGATGGTTTTAGGTTTCGACATTATAAAATATGACAGTCAAGGATCTAACGTCTCTGTCGTTCCTGTCGCATTTCCTTTATTGGCAGGTCCAGGCGCATTGACAGCATTATTGTCGTTACGTGCTGATTATTCAGTGATTAACATTATGATAGGACTTATTTTAAATCTTGTATTAGCATTTGTCGTAATCAGATTTGTTGGAAGAATTGAAAAATGGCTCGGCAAAGACATCATATTCATTTTAAGAAAGTTCTTCGGAGTCATTTTGTTAGCATTAGCTGTAAAATTATTTGCAAGTAATTTATCTATTGTAATAGACAGTCTAACGAGATAAGATTCATAAGTCAATGATTTTCAACCATGAGTAATAACACATTAACCATAATAGGCTTTGCTGTTATATTTTTGATGACGACAATGGGTTCGTCGTTGGTTTTCTTTTTCAAGAACGACATCTCGCAGAAAGTCAACTCATTGCTTTTAGGATTAGCTGGAGGCATTATGGTAGCGGCTTCCGTTTGGTCGTTGATTATACCATCCATCGACATGTCGGAAGCGACATTTGGAAAATACGCGTGGTTTCCTGCTGCCACCAGCATCATTTTAGGAGGATTGGCATTGGCCTTATTGGATAAAATCGTCCCTCACATGCACAACGGCACGCACCAAGAAGAAGGGCCGCGTTCACATTTTTCCAAGTCAATGAAGCTGTTTTTCGCTGTCACTTTGCACAACATACCAGAAGGACTGGCGGTAGGATTTGCCTTTGGAGCTGCTGCTGTTATAGGCGACACTGCCTCATACATCTCTGCCTTGGGGTTAGCCCTTGGCATTGGCATCCAGAACTTTCCAGAAGGAGCAGCAGTATCATTACCCATGAAGCAGGTGACAGGAAGCAGCAAAAAAGCCTTCCTTTTCGGCATGAGCAGCGGCATAGTAGAACCGTTGTCAGCTATAGTAGGATTTTTCTTAGCCTCACATCTTATCGTTTTACAGCCTTGGCTCCTCGCCTTCTCTGCTGGAGCGATGTTGTTTGTCGTGGCAGAAGATCTTATCCCTGACGCAAATATAAGCGAGAACCCGCACACCGGCACATGGGGGTTTATGGTAGGATTTATCATCATGATGATATTAGATGTAGCATTAGGATAAGTCATGAGTGAAAGGACAAGAGGCATATTATTAAGGTATTGGGGGTATCCATCATTCCGACCGATGCAGGAAGACATCGTCGATTCTGTCATTGCTGGCAGAGACACGCTGGCGCTGCTTCCCACAGGCGGCGGCAAGTCGATTTGTTTTCAGGTTCCAGCCATGACGATGGAAGGCGTCTGTATCGTGATAACGCCGCTCATCTCGCTCATGAAGGACCAAGTGCAGCATCTCAAAAAGCTAGGCATATCAGCTGCTGCGATTTTCTCAGGAATGCATAACAATGAGATTGAGACAATATATAATCAGGCAGCGTTTGGCATGTTGAAGTTTCTTTATGTCTCACCCGAGCGTCTCATGACCGACGCCTTCATCGAGGCATTAAGGAAGATGAGAGTTAATCTTCTAGCCGTTGACGAGTCGCACTGTATCTCCCAATGGGGGTACGACTTTCGTCCGCCCTATCTCAAGATAGCCGAGATACGAAAATTCATTCCTAACGTCCCCGTTCTGGCACTCACAGCGACAGCGACACCGCAGGTCGTTGACGATATTCAATACCGTCTTGGCTTTAAAAACAAAAACGTATTCCAAACGAGTTACGAACGTAAAAACGTAACATACAACGTCATTCACGAAGCCGACAAATTCGGACTGATGTATCGTCTCTTCAAGAAGATGGACAAAGGCAGCGGAATCGTTTATGTAAGAAGCCGCAAGCGTACCAAGATAATAGCCGACTGGCTCCAACAAGTAGGCATCAGTGCGTCATTCTATCATGCCGGCCTTGACGCCAAGACACGCGATTATCGCCAGCAGCTTTGGATGGACGGCAGGTTAAAAGTCATCGTCGCCACCAACGCCTTCGGAATGGGAATCGACAAGCCAGACGTGCGTCTCGTCGTACACCTCGACTTGCCAGACAGTCTCGAAGCCTATTTTCAGGAAGCAGGACGCGCAGGACGCGACCTTCAGCCTTCTGAAGCATTTCTCCTTGTAGCCGACACCGACATCAACAAATTACAAGAAAACATACATACATCATACCCTGACTTGGTCAGAATCAAAACAATATACGATGCTTTAGGAAATTATCTGCAAGTTCCTATAGGCGCAGGTTTAAATCAGCGATATGATTTCGACATCAACGCATTCGCACAATATTACAACTTCTCATTGCTGGAGACTTTCAACGCAATAAAACTCATTGAAAGAGAAGGTCACATCACAATGTCAGAAGCTCTTAACACTCCATCAAAAATACATATAAAAGCCAGCAGAGAAGACTTATACCGTTTTCAAATAGAATACAAAGAATACGACACCTTAATAAAATATCTTTTAAGAAACACTCCCGGCATATTATCAGATTTCGTCAATATAAGAGAAGAACTAATATCTCAAAAGACAGGAATACGCATTGATTCAATCATCCGTCAACTTGATCAGCTTGATAAATTGAATTTCCTTACATATATTCCACGCTGCGAGAAACCTAACATTCAATACATTACAGAAAGATTAGACACTAAATATTTCAGTCTGTCCGACGAAGTATATAAAAACAGAAAAGACGATGCTGCCAAAAGGATTCAGGCTGTAATTGATTTTGTCAACAATAACAAAGACTGCAGAAGTGTCCAGCTATTAAGATATTTCGGAGAAAACATCAAGAAACAATGCGGCAAATGCGACGTATGCTCTTCAAAGAACCAAATGAACGTCAACAATTCAGAATATCAAGACATTTGCGAAAGCATAATTTACGAACTGAAAGAAAACGAATCTGACGTTTATAATGTATTGAACAAAATAAACAAATACCATGAAGAGAAAGTTCTCAACACGATAAGGCTGATGATTGACAACAACATCATAAAAGACGACAACGGAATATTAAAATACAACAAATAAAAAGACTGCCTAACTTTATATCGTCGGCAGTCTTTACCGTCAATCATACAATTATTATAAATTTTTAACAAGTTCAGCACCTGCTTTAAATTTCACTACTGTTTTTTCCGGAATCATTATTTCTTGACCTGTTTGAGGGTTACGACCTTTTCTTGCAGGATACTTGCTTGCTGAAAATGTACCGAATCCAACCAAAGAGATGCGTTCACCGTTGTGTAATGCTTCTGCAGATGCCTCCATAAATGCTTCAATAGCTTTCTTTGCATCAACTTTTGTCATACCAGCCTTCTGTGCGATGACATTTACTAATTCTGCTTTGTTCATATTAATTCAATTTAATAGGTTACTATATAACAATAACTTAATAATTTCGTTCACAAATCTAACTAATAATTAATCAAATTCCAAATATTTTTTAATAAAAATACATTCTATATCAATTATTTATTGAAAGCCTTAGATTAAAAACAAAGAGAATTTCTGAAAAGTCAAGTATTTATTAAGAAAGAGAGAAATCCAATATCGTTTTAGCAGAAAAGAAAAATCGTCGTCAGACAGAGAGAAATGGCTGGTCGGATGTAAAAAAAAGTGATTTTCTTTGACTAAACTTCACCAAACGATGTCATTTTTTATCAAAAAAAATCACAATTTTATCTAAAAAACAAAATTATCAATTAACTTTCCAGCATCCATTAAGGCGAGCGCCTCTCAAGAAATCAGCGACCGGCATCGCTTTTTTTCCTGCCTGCTGTAATGTTATTATTGAAATATTATAATCTTTTAAAACGACTTTAAAATATGATTTCCCATCGGTAACAACCTTATACAAATCTTCCTCATTATTGTTCTTTTCTTCCAAAGCCACTTCATAAATCTTGAAATCCATGGTCTCGCCTTCTTCTGAAACGAATTGGGTGTGCGCTGCTGGATATGGCGACAGACCTCTGATGAAGTCATATATTGACTTAGCGTCTTTAGTCCAGTCTATCTTGCAGTCTTCCTTGAAGATTTTAGGAGCAGGCTTAAGTTGCAGATTATCTCTTTCAATGATCATCTCCTGACTTTGCGACTGCACTCTACCCTCTTCTATTATCTTTATGGTGTCAACAACGACCTTATTGCCAAGAAGCATCAGTTTGTCGTGAAGAGTTCCAGCTGTCTCGTTTTCTTCGATAGTTACTTTTTCTTGTATTATGATTTCCCCTGTATCAATCTCTTTATCCAAGAGGAACGTTGTGAGTCCAGTCTCAGTCTCTCCGTTAATTATTGCGTGATTGATAGGGGCAGCGCCTCTGTACTGAGGCAACAAGGAAGCATGAAGGTTGAATGTTCCTTTTGGCGGCATGCTCCACACCACTTCAGGCAACATTCTGAATGCCACCACAATAAACAAATCAGCGTTGTATGACGACAGTTCTTCTATGAATTCAGGAGATTTAAGACTAACCGGCTGCATAATTGGCAAACCATATTTCAATGCAGTCTCTTTTACATGAGAACTCTGTATTTTCTTACCTCTTCCCGCAGGTTTATCAGGGACTGTGACAACTGCAGCGACCTCATAACCGGCAGCTATTATCGCTTCCAACTGCGACGACGCGATCTCCGGCGTACCAAAATATACTATCTTCATACTTTTCTTAATTTTTTGCAAAAATAAGAAAAAGTCAGCAAGAACATTTAACAAAGTGACACAATTATCCTAAAATAAATTTGCTTTTATACCTTAATTAATAATCTATTTTTATTAAATTTGCCTAGTATTGTTTGATAACATTAAATATTATATGGCAAAGAAACAACTCAAAACAAAGAGTATTGAAGAAACCTTATGGGAATCAGCGAATAAGTTACGAGGATCAGTAGAACCTTCTGAATATAAACACGTTGTACTTAGTCTTATTTTCTTGAAATATGCAAACGACCGTTTTGAAGAACGTCGTAACGAACTCATCGCCGACGGCAAAGCAGCATTCATAGATCAGGCTGTTTTCTACAATGCCAAGAATGTGTTCTATATCGAAGAACAAAGTCGCTGGAGTTTCATAATGGAGAATGCCAAACAGAATGATATTGCCATAAAAATTGACAAAGCATTATCCGCTATCGAAGACAGCAACCCAACTCTCAAAGGCGCGCTTCCAAGCAACTACTATTCCGGATTAGGTCTTGATAAAGCTAAACTCGCTGCGTTGCTCGATGAAATAAACAAGATCGACACTCTGAAAGATCCTGAAAACGACCTCATCGGACGCGTCTATGAATATTTCCTCGCCAAGTTCGCTATTGCAGAAGGTAAAGGCAAAGGCGAATATTACACTCCTAAAAGCATTGTAAATCTCATTGCAGAAATCATAGAACCATATAGAGGCAAGATTTACGACCCTTGCTGCGGTTCTGGAGGCATGTTCGTGCAAAGCATGAAATTCATCGAAGCTCATCACGGCAACAAACGCGACATTTCTGTCTATGGCCAGGAATACACCAACACCACTTATAAGTTGGCAAAGATGAATCTTGCTATTCGCGGCATCGCCAGCAACCTCGGAGAAATGGCAGCCGACACTTTCCACAACGACCAGCACAAGGATCTGAAAGCCGATTTCATCATGGCTAATCCGCCTTTCAACCAGAAATCTTGGCGTGCCGATAACGAGTTAAAAGACGACCCTCGCTGGCACGGTTATGATGTACCGCCGACAAGCAACGCCAACTACGGATGGATTTTGAATATAGTATCTAAGTTGTCGAGCAATGGCGTAGCAGGTTTCCTCTTGGCAAACGGAGCATTGAGCGGCGACGGCATAGAGATGAACATACGCCGTCAGTTGTTGCAGAATCATCTTGTTGAAGCAATCGTCATACTTCCACGCAATATGTTCTACTCCACCGATATCAGTGTCACGCTATGGATATTGGCAGGAAACCGCAAGTCACGCACCGTGGAACAGAACGGCAAGATGGTGAAATATCGTAACCGCGAGAATGAAGTTCTGTTTGTGGATTTACGCCAATGGGGAGAACCTTTCGAAAAGAAATACATACAATTCACTGCTGAACAAATTTCCGAGATTGCACAGAACATACACAACTGGCAACGCGAAGGCCACGAGACGACATACAAAAACATTCCGGAATATTGCTATTCTGCATCATTGGATGAGATTGAGAAAAAATCATGGAGCCTTGTCCCAAGCAAATATATAGAGTTTAAAGACCGTAACGAGGACTTCGACTTCGACGGCAAGATGAAAGAACTGCAATCTGAACTTGGAGAACTTCTAAAACAAGAAGAAGCAAGCAAGAACGAATTGAAAGAACTGTTTGAAAAGTTGGGATATAAATTATAACAAATTCTCTAAAGCCAAAAGAAATGACCACAAACAAACGCTTAGGCGACTACATACAAGAAATTGACGTCCGTAATAGAGACTTGTCTGCTACGGAATTGGTCGGTCTTACCATCAACAAAGCTTTTATACCTTCCGTAGCAAATGTTATTGGAACTGATTTATCTACATATAAAGTTATTAAAAACGAGCAATTTGCTTGCAGTTTAATGCAGGTAAGTAGAGACGAAAAAATGCCAATTGCAATGTTTACAGGAGACACTGCCATAATGTCTCCCGCATATCCAATGTTTGAAGTCATTGACAAATCGGTCTTACTTCCTCAATATTTAATGATGTGGTTTTCTCGCAAAGAGTTTGACAGAGAAGCCAGTTTCTATGCAGTTGGTGGCGTTCGTGGTAGTTTAACTTGGGAAGACTTCTGCGATTTATCCCTCCCTATCCCACCGATTGAACGCCAGCGTGAGATTGTTGCCGAATACGAGACATTGAGCAAGCGCATAAGTCTGAACGAGCGGATGATTAGCAAGTTAGAGCAAACCGCCCAGACGCTCTATCGTAAGATGTTTGTTGATGGCATTGACAAAGAAAACCTGCCCGAAGGCTGGAAAATGGGGACGTTGGGGGAAATTTGTTCAAAAATAGGAAGTGGTTCAACCCCCAAAGGAGGAAAAGACTGTTATACAAATTCTGGAATTTCGCTTATCAGAAGTATGAATGTTTTTGATTTCAATTTCTGTTACGATGAACTTGCGCACATATCAAATGCACAAGCAACATTACTTGACGGTGTTACTATTCAAGAAAAAGACATTCTTTTTAACATAACAGGTGCATCTGTTGCTAGATGCTGCATGGTACCCAACAATGTTTTGCCTGCACGAGTTAATCAACATGTTATGATTATTCGTTCAAAACATGATTTCATGTCATATTATTTGCTTTGCACATTATGTACTGATGAAACTAAACGTTCTTTGCTAGGCATGAGTCAATCAGGTTCAACAAGAGAGGCTATAACCAAAACCGATATAGAATCCTTTAATATTGCAATACCGCCAAAGGAAATGTTAAAAGATTTTGCAAGTCAAGCAGACATTATATTTTCATATACTGATATATATAAACAAGAAAATTCAAAATTAACGGAATTACAGTCTTTGCTATTGGCGAGGATAGGGAGATGAGAGAAAGCATCTCATTCCTCCATCATCTAATATCATAGCTTAATTATCCATACCTACTTTATTTAGATTTCTCCATATCCGTGTCACAAAAGAAACGGACATTTTGTCATATTGCATATTTTTTGTCATTTTCCATATACCAAATTACCTTTTATAATATTTTATTTTTGATTTAAACTTATTTTATGTCATTTTTGCTTATAAAACCACGCACGGCGCAGTTTTTGTACTACAGAATAACGAAGTTTATATTTATCAAAGTAAATTTCAAATTGAAATTAATAACGAAAACGAAAGGAGGTATAAAAAAATTAACAAGAGAAGCACTTACAAGTATGTTTTAAAGGATGGAAACAAGATCAAGTATGTCGGCATCACAGATGACCCCCAACGCAGAGAATCGGAACATAAGCGCGATAAAGATTTTAAAAAGATGGAAATTATTGGTCGAGCTGTCTCACGTGAATCTGCTGAAAAATGGGAAACAGAACGTATTAATCAATATCGACGAAACCATAACGGTCAGGTTCCTCCATTAAACAAGACTCTAAATGGCAAGTAAGCCATCACCAAAATCGAGTTTTCTGAGTAGTAATCGTGAACAAACTCTGATTTTATTATTAATCTAATTTTTTTATATGAAAAATTTTTATCATTTAATGATCAATGGCACCAATTACAAATGGGAGCAACCATTGATTAAAGGCTCTGAAATCAAACAATTAGGTAGAATTGAGCCAACTGCCAAATTGTATTTAAAAGGAAAAGGCAATCAACCTGATGAGATGATTACCGATGACCAGCTAATTACCTTGTCAAATCCAGGAATTGAGAAATTCATTTCAAAAGACATTCGTACTGTTATTGTCGTCAATGCACGCGAACTTGCCTGGGAAAAAGATCAAATTTCTTATGACGAATTAGTTTTGTTAGCTTACGGTGTCATAGATAAAAATACTGCCTATACAATAACCTATTCGAACGGTCCAGAAGAGAATCGAGAAGGTTTTGTTGTAAAAGGACAAGTTGTTGTTGTATGTAATAAAATGAATTTCAATGTTACAGGAACTTGTCAATCATAATGAAGATTTGCGTAAGCTTCGGGATGAAGGGTACGAAGTCGATGCGATTGGTGGATACTTGGTTATCCACCATATCCCTTATGTTGCTAATGAGGATGGAACCCCCACACCTAAAAATAATGGTAAACTTGTTGCTACACTAAATCTTTCTGGCAACAATCTTAACAAACCATTTGATCATACAGCATATTTCATTGGACAGCGTCCTTGCAATATTGATGGTTCCATAATCAGTGGATTAATCAACAATTCAAACAAACAGAATTTAGGTAATGGCCTAGTGGTGGATCATTATTTATCAAACAAACCTGTTGGTGGAAAAGAAAACTCGTATTATGAAAAGATCAAACGATACGAATCAATCATCTCCAAACCAGCAGAATACCTAGACCGTAATTTGACTGCAAAAACCTTCAAGCCGATTCGACCCGATAATAATGCCAGTCCATTCAACTATATCGACACCATGTCATCTAGATATGAGATCCAAGCTATCTCCGATAAACTTAAAAATGATAAAGTTGCAATAGTTGGATTAGGCGGAACTGGCTCGTATGTACTGGATTTTATCGCAAAAACGCCGGTGAAAGAAATCCATCTTTTTGACGGAGATATTTTTTGCACACACAATGCATACAGAGCACCTGGTTCTCCATCTTTTGAAACATTAAACAAAAAACAATTCAAGACGGAGTATTTTGAAAACATCTACAGCAATATGAGAAGTGGCATTATTTCACATTCAGAACATTTAACATGCGACAATATTGATCAACTATTATGTGGATTTGACTTCGTTTTTGTATGTATAGATAATGCCGAGGCTAGAATATTTACGACAGAATTTCTCGGATATAGCAACATCCCTTTTATTGATACAGGAATCGGTCTATATGTAACCAACAATGAAATTTCTGGACAAATAAGAACTACATGTTGCAATGATGATTCTTTCGATAAAATTAAGGATTATATCCCTACAACAAATCCAGAAGTTGACAATGCATATAGAACCAATATTCAAATTGCAGAAATAAACGCTCTTAATGCAGCTTTAGCTGTTATAAAATGGAAGCAATTTAAAGGGTTCTACAACATGCAAATAAACAATAATGATTATGTATTTTCAATTAATGACATGACGTTAAACAAAAGATAATTATGAAACATTGTTTTGTCGACAACATTCCTAATAAAGCAAATATGGAAAGCAACACATTATATATTTCTTTGAAATATAATGTTGCAATTCATAAATGCGCTTGTGGATGTGGAAATGAAGTTGTTACACCTTTTGACGAACGTAGAGGTTGGATTTTATCATATAATGGGAAAGGCATTTCTTTATCCCCTTCTATTGGCAATTGGAATCTTCCTTGCAAAAGCCATTATTGGATTTCTAATAGTGAAGTACATTTTATTCACGATAAAAAAAAGAAGAAAAAAAGAAAAAGATTCTGGCCACTTTGGTAATTTACAATTCTATTTTCATTTTTTACACAATATCGTCCATTTTTCAAAACAAAACAGACGGTATTGTTTTTTTTGTATATTTGCAACCTTAAATAATGGAAAGATATGATACAAGAAATAAAAGTAAAGAATTTCTTATCGTTCAAAAAAGAAATAACTTTTAGTTTTGAAGCAACAAAAGACACTTTCGCAGAAGATTACCAAGTTGTAGAAGTTGCTCCCGGCGTAAGACTTTTACGCTTTGCCATGGTCTATGGCGCAAATGCATCAGGAAAGTCAAATCTATTATCTGTCATAAGATTCTTAGGTTCATTTTGGAGAAATATACCTCAATCTGTAGATGAAGGAACCAACATTATACCATTCCTTTTAGATTTTGAAACACCAAACAATCCTTCTGAATTTGAAATTATATTTTATGTAGAAAACAAAAAATACTGGTATCAACTCACAATTGACAAACAAGCTGTTGTATCAGAAAAATTGTTTGTTTACAACAGTGTTCAACCAACTCTGCTTTTTGACAGAAAATTAGAGAACGACCAATCTGTCATTCACTATGGAGCCCCTATAAAAATCAGTTCTGTTGAAAAAGAGAAAATAACTGTTGAGTGTTTAAAAAATATGTCTTTTTTTGCAGCACGCAACAAAGTAAACATTTCACTTCCAGAAATAGATGAAGCTAAACAATGGGTATTAAAACATATTATGCCTATAGTAGCTCCCGAAACATCATTGTTTGAATACGCTGAAAATCACATTACAAAAGATGCTCTTTTAAAAACGCATTTACTTAATTTCTTAAAGCAAGCTGATTTCAACATTTCAGACATAAAAACCGATATCATAAAAGAAACAATACCAGAACAATATTTAAACCTATTTCTAAATGATGAAAACATTCCTGCCCTTGAAAAAGACAGACTAAGAAAAGAAAAAACGATTTCTCGTTATGAAACATCATTTGAACACACAGTGAATCTGCAAAATCAATTATCAAAGTTTTATCTATCAAAAGATTTAGAATCATTAGGCACACTTCGTACATTTGGTATTGAAACCGCCATTTATTACGCACAACAAAATAACTCTGTTCTTGCAATCGATGAAGTAGAAAATTCACTTCACCCACAATTATTACGATTAATTCTTTTAGATTTTCTAAGGAACAAATCACGTTCACAACTTATAGTTACCACACATTACGATCCTCTGCTTAATGATATTTCCAAATTGGACGATCAACGTATATTCAGGAAAGATAGTGTTTGGTTTACAGAAAAAATGGATTCTGGACATACTGATGTTTATTCATTGGCAGAATTCAGAGGATTAAATCGTTTGTCTTCCGTTCAAAAAGCATACAATCAAGGTAATTTTGGAGCTGTACCTCAAATTAATTTTTAGTTATGCCAAGACGTGTTGAAAACAGAATACAGAAAAAGCATGCGGTTACCATTTTAGGCGAAGGTATAACCGAACAGCACTATTTCACTCATATTCGTACTTTATTCGGATATAACTATACAATAAAACCATATTATTTTTCCGTTACATCTCTTACAGAAATGGACAAAAAAATTGCAGAAGCCATTACTGATGGTGGTTATGCTATTGCTGTTTTTGATGCTGATGTTGCAAATAGAAACGATATAGAAAAAAGAAAATTAGAATCTATTAGAAAAAAATATGCTAACAAACGCAACGTTATTATTTGTGATAGTTATACATCTATAGAATATTGGTTTTTGCTACATTTTGAAAACACAAACAAATTCTTCAAAGATTCTGATGCAACTGAAAAGGAGCTACGAAAACACATTCCAGACTATGAAAAGAAATCAAAATTCTTACATAATTTCAAATGGGTTTCTGATTTATGTTCAGAAGGAAAATTAGATTTGGCTAGAGAACGTGCAGAATATTTTGGACAAAATGGGGAATCTTATTCAAATATATATACAGCTTTTGAATTATTAGATAAGTTGAAACAAGTGTAATCACCCGACAAGCTCCCGACAAGCTCCCGACAAGTACCCGACAAGTACCCGAATAAGTAATGAATTAACAAAACAAAAATAAAACCCTATGCCCCACTTCAACGAACATACTCTCGAAATGGCAATAATGGAACTTTCCAAGAAAGTGTGAGCATAGAGATGCATTAAAAATAAAGTTGTATGTCAGAAGAGAACAAAATATTATCATGCCCTAAGTGCAAATCTCCAAACGTGGAGAAAACTGATAACGTATATCAATGCGTAGATTGCGGTTGTGAATGGAGACTCACTGAAGATGAACTTCCCAAAACGCAAAGTCTGACCATTAGAAATAGTACTGCTGAGTTCCTCATTTTCCAAGCGCAAAGCCAGGCAAACGGAGTGGAAGTAATGTATGCAGAAGAAACTATCTGGTGTACACAAGATGCCATCGCCGCATTGTTTGATAAAAGCCGCACGACAATCACTGAACATTTGCAGAATATTTTCAAAGAGGGTGAATTACAGAAAGATGCAGTATGTCGAAAATTCCGACGAACTGCTAACGACGGTAAAACCTATAATACTCAATTCTACAATCTTGATGTCATAATATCAGTCGGATACAGAGCTAATTCCACTCGTGCCACCCAGTTCCGCCAATGGGCAACGGCTGTACTCCGTCAGTTTGCTATTCGTGGCTATGTACTTGACAAAAAGCGTATGGAAAATGGTGCGTTCCTGACAACCGACTACTTTGAACATCTGTTGGCGGAAATACGTGAAATCCGTTTGAGTGAACGCCGAATGTATCAAAAGGTAACCGATATTTATGCTACTGCCATCGACTATAATAGAGATGCACCTACAACACGCCGTTTCTTTGCAAAAGTACAGAACAAACTACACTATGCCATTCATGGAAACACTGCAGCAGAACTGATTATGAAACGTGCTGATGTTGAAAAGGAACACATGGGATTGACATCTTGGGAGAACGCACCGAAAGGTAAGATTGTCAAGACCGATGTCTCCATTGCAAAAAACTATTTGAATGCTAAAGAATTAGACAGTTTAGGAAGAATCGTCAATGCATTCCTTGATTTGGCGGAAAACCGAGCAATGCGTCATATTCCAATGACAATGGAAGATTGGTCAAATTACATTGACAGATTTCTGATGATTGATGAACTGCCATTGCTACAGGATAATGGCAGCGTCTCAGCAGAAGAAGCTAAACAGTTTGCAGAATCGGAATTTGAAAAATATCGCATTATACAAGATCGTTTGTTTAAGTCAGATTTTGACGATGAGATAGAAGGATTATTGTCTAACATAAAAGATTAACCCCTATGCCCCACTTCAACGAACATACTCTCGAAATGGCAATAATGGAACTCTTTGAAAACGAGGGTTACATATATACCAACGGCGAACTTATTCATAAAGAGCTGTCTGATGTGCTGCTCCGCGATGACTTGCGCTTGTATCTGCAGAGTCGTTATGCCGAACATGGTATTAGTTCGTTGGAGATAGAGAACGTCATCGCTCGTCTGACAGCAAACGCTGGCGGTTCGCTTTATGAGAATAACGTCTACACTTATCGTATGATAACCGAAGGCTTTGCCATAAAACGTGAGGATAGTGCAAAAGCGGATCTTTTCATTGAACCAATAGATTTCACAAAAGAAAGCAATAACATCTTCCGCATCGTTAATCAACTCGAGATAAAAGGCACAGAAAAACGTATTCCAGACGGCATCGTCTATATCAACGGTCTGCCGATGGTGGTGCTGGAATTTAAGAGCGCCGTCAAGGAAGATACAACAATAAAAGACGCTTATACACAACTGACAGTGCGCTATCGCAGAGATATTCCTGAGCTTTTCAAATACAATGCTTTTGTGGTGATAAGCGACGGCGTAAACAGCAAATACGGTTCTTTATTCACGCCATACGATTATTTCTATGCCTGGCGTAAAGTGGAATCGGAAGATAAAGCAACTGACGGCATCAGCTCTCTGCTGACAATGATACAAGGTCTGTTCCGTAAAGAGAGACTGCTGAGCGTGATAAAAGATTTCGTCTTCCTCCCCGACTCTTCCAAGAAAGAACAGAAAATAGTATGCCGTTATCCTCAGTTCTTCGCGACACATAAATTATTCAACAACATACGTCAGCATTCTAAGTTAAACGCTGACGGCGACGGAAAAGGCGGAACATATTTCGGTGCCACTGGATGCGGAAAAAGTTTCACAATGCTCTTCCTGACTCGCATGCTGATGCGTAGCCGTGAGTTCGCAAGTCCTACTATAATTCTCATCACCGACCGCACCGACCTCGACACTCAGTTGTCGGAACAATTTGGCAAAGCCAAGACTTTTATCGGCGACGATTGCGTCGTTGAAGTTGAAAGCAGAGCAAAACTGAGAGAGCATCTGCAAGGTCGCACGAGCGGTGGGGTGTTCCTGACAACGATTCATAAATTCACAGAAGATACAAAGTTATTATCGGAACGAGCCAATATAATCTGTATCTCAGACGAGGCTCATCGTTCGCAGACAAATCTCTTGCAAAAGGTACAACATACTGACAAAGGTGTGCGACGCAGTTATGGCTTTGCTAAATATCTGCATGATTCATTGCCTAACGCCACTTACGTCGGATTCACCGGCACTCCTATCGATGCTACCATTGACGTATTCGGTGATGTTGTTGATTCTTACACGATGACAGAATCAGTCGCTGATGAGATTACGTGTCGCATCGTTTATGAAGGTCGTGCTGCCAAAGTATTGCTCGACAACACCAAACTTCAAGAGATTGAGAAATATTATGAAGAATGCGCTGAAGAAGGAACCAATGAATATCAGATAGAAGAAAGCAAGAGAGCAGTCACGCAGATGGAACGTATTCTCGGCGACCCTGACCGTCTGCAAACTGTTGCAGAAGACTTCGTTGAACATTACGAATCTCGCATTGAAGAAGGCAGTACAGTGGAAGGCAAAGCGATGTTCGTTTGTTCCAATCGTACGATAGCATATAATCTTTATAAGAAGATAATAAAACTTCGTCCAGAATGGGCGCAGAAATCAACAAGCAAAATCATAGAACTGCCACAATACGGAATAGCAGCTGAGGAATCGGAACAATATGGAAGCGAGGCAATGCCGATTGAACGTGTCAAATTGGTGATGACTCGTAACAAAGACGACGAGAAAGAACTCTGGGATTTGCTTGGCACTGATGAAGACAGGAAAAAAATTGATGTTCAGTTCAAAAACCCACATTCTAACTTCAAGATTGCTATCGTAGTTGATATGTGGATTACAGGATTCGACGTTCCTTGCCTCGACACAATGTATATCGACAAACCATTGCAACAACATACTTTGATACAGACAATATCGCGCGTCAACAGAGTATATCCTGGCAAAGACAAAGGTCTTATCGTTGATTACATTGGCATCAAAAACAATATGAACAAAGCATTGAAACGCTATGCGACCGGCGAAATCGACTCTGGCACAATAGAGACTATCGAGCAATCTATAACAATGGTAAAAGACGAGCTTGACATACTGCGTCGTATGTTTGCCAAATTCGACTATAGCAAATTCATTACTGGAACGCCATTAGAACAATTAGACTGTCTTAACAAAGGCGCCGAGTTCATACAAGTCACTAAAGAAACCGAGAATCTTTTCATGGGACACACCAAGAAACTAAAGTCCGCTTTCAACATGTGTTGCAACAGCGAACAGATAACATTTGAAGAAAGAGAAGATATTCATTTCTTCTGTGGCATTCGTTCTATTATTTACAAACTCACCAAAGGTGAAACGCCTGACGCAGCGCAGATGAATGCGAGAGTCTGCAAGATGATTGAAGAAGCAATTCTTTCAGAAAACGTTGAAGAGATAATCCAAATCGGCAACGACAAAGATAAGCTCGACCTGCTCAGCGAGGATTATATGGAACGACTCTCAAAACTCAAAATGCCTAATACAAAAGTGAAACTTATGGAACGTCTGCTCAAAACCGTCATCACTGAGTTCAAGAAAGTCAATAAGATAAAAGGAACAGACTTCACACAACGTCTCAACGAACTTGTAAACAGATATAACGACAGAAGCGACAGTGCGATATTCGCTGACGAAGTGCTTACGGAGGTTGCAAGTCAAATGGCAGATTTACTCAAAGAGATAAACAAAGAGAAGCAGTCATTCAAAGATTTAGGAATAACATACGAAGAAAAGGCTTTTTATGATATTTTGATTGCCGTCGCAAAACAATTCGGCTTTGACTATCCTACAGATAAAGCCAAAACATTAGCGGAAGAAATCAAGAAGATTGTCGATGACAAATCCAAATACACTGATTGGTCAAAGCGTGACGACATCAAAGCAGAGTTAAAAATGGACTTGATTCTCATATTGGCAGAATACGGTTATCCTCCAGTCACCAACGATGATGTTTTCAAAGAGATTTTCGAACAAGCAGAAAACTTCAAGAAATACAATTCATAATGCGTAATTACAATTATTGTTTTTTGGGGTATTATGGCTAACGTTAAAATGCAAAGCCTCAGCGTCTCTCAACCCTCTTCATATATGCATTCTTCGCATAGGAAAGGAAAAATATCAGAGAAAGAGCGCTTACTACTGCCGACATCAGGAATGCCGAGTTGTAACCTCCGAGATGTTCCGCCACATAACCTCCTAAAATAATTCCAAGTCCTACTCCTAAGTCCCAGCTTGTCAATATCGTGGCATTTGCCGTTCCTCTCTTGTCGTGCGTTGTCATATTCAAGAACATCGTCTGAACCGCAGGATACATGCTAGCCTGACCGAAGCCAATAACAACAGCGGAGATATAATATCCATATAAGGTTTGCCAGAATGCAAACATCGAATAACCTACAAAGACGACTATCACGCCGTATGTCGCATTTCTGACAGCATAACCTTTGCTCAAGGCCTTCACTCCAACAAAACGCGACAATATCAGACCGAGAGCAAAGAGCATAAAGAAGGTTCCTGTTCCTGTAGTGATATTCAGCACGTCCTTACTGTAGATGGCGATGTATGTCGCGAGGATTCCATACGCCATAGCTATGAATGTTATACAAATACCCTGACTCCATCCTTCTAACAGAAGAAATCTGTCGAGCGACATCTTCTTCTTTTCCATGACTGGCGGACGGTATTTACAATTAACGAAGGTATTTATAAGAAGTCCGAGCAATGCGAAAAGCAGAGAAACGGTAAACAAAAGATTATAACTATCAAAATGATGGTAAAGCATAAGACTCAAGGACGGACCTACCGCCATTGCGAAGTTGTTGCTAAGTCCCCAATAACCAATGCCCTCGCCTCTTCTTTGCGAAGGAAGCACGTCGATAGCGACAGTATTGCTCGACACCGACGTCAATCCGAAAGGCGCTCCATGTAGCGTCCTTATCACAGCAAAGAGAATAATGGAACCGGTGAGATAATATCCAAGGAAGAAAAGAGCGAATGAAGCATAACCGATAAGAAGTACTTTCTTTCTGGAAAACCTATCGACGATGTAACCGCTGAAGAAACGTATCGCGAGCGCTGCGATGCTATATCCGCTCAGCACCAGACCTATCATCGCCTTGTCGGCATTGAACACGTCTCTGAGATAAAGAGGCAGCAATGGCGTCACGAAATAGAACGAGAAATACATCATAAAGTTGGCCATCCATACCTTTAGATAATCTCCAGCAAACAGTTTAGGTTCCTTTTCCATATTATCATTATGTTTCATAGCATTCAAAAAAAACACCCGACTCTTTCGAACCGGGTGTATATCTCTTGATTATTATATACTTATTTCATTTGAGCTTGAGCTTTAGCGATATATTTTTCGATGCTGAAAGCTTCGTTGCTGTTAGGATATTCAGCTTTGATACGTTTGTATGTATCGATAGCTTTTTGGTAGTTACCTGCCATTTCGTAAGCCATACCAGCTCTGAGCAAATAGAAAGGAGATGTGAATGTGTTTTCGTTAGCTGCTGCATTTTCGTATGCTTTTGCTGCTTCAGCTAATTTGTCGAGTTCCATATATGCATCGCCCATTGCGCCTGCTGCCAAAGATGAAACGATAACATCTTTACCTTTGAATTCTTTAAGATAATTGATAGCGTTGTTGAAATCGCCTGTGTTGAGGTAGCAAATACCTGCGTAATATTTTGCTAAATTAGCTGTTTTTGTACCACCGAATTCGTTGATAACATCAACAAAACCGAGATAGTTACCGTCACCATTGAGAGCTGTGGTGAAGTTGTCGTTTTCAAAATACTGCTCTGCATGATAAATAGCTTCTTGAGCATTCTTTTCACGTGGTTCGAGATAATACTTCTTAACGCCGAAAACAGCAAGAACTACAACTATCAATGCTACGAGTACAACTGTGATAGTCTTTTGATTCTTTTCAATAAAAAGTTCTGTGTTTGTTAAAGTTGTTTCAATAGATTCGAGGCGTTCGTCACCTTCATTCTTTACAATTTGTTTTGCCATATCTAATACATTTTTTCGAACTGCAAATTTAGTTTTTTTATCTGAAAAATCAACAAAAAAATTAAATATATTTGCTTTATTATTTTTTAAATCAAATTTATATGAAAAAAGCATTGTTTACCTTAGCATTACTGATGCTAATCACTTCTTTTTCTGACATAAAGGCACAAAGTTCAGAAGAAACATCATACCGACAAGCTGAACGCTTCCTTATGATAGAAACACAAAATCTTAACGTTCCTATGTTAAATAAGGGCGCCAACGTCGCCGGCAAGAATTTTAACGCGACAGATTTTCTGGAATTAATACAGATGCCAAACGCTCAAAGAGCTGCTTCCGAAAGAAAAATCTACGACAAAACAAACTCTCCTGTCTGGTTCGAGGAATCAACAAACGAAGACGGACACCTTAATATTATATATACAAAAACCGAAAAAGAACAATATTCACATACAATACTCGCTGGATATTTAGAGAACACCGAATACCAAGAAGTCAAGTTCAAAGCCACATCAACTTCTGCTTTCGACTTATACATCGACGGCGAGAAAATCTTATTCAACAAAGAATTTTGCAAAGAAAACAATACCAAGGATAAAAGCCTTAAACTTGAGATAGGCAAACACGACATCATCGTAAAATCCTTACACAAGAACAACAGCGAATGCGACTGGAATTTCAAGTTTGAATTTACAGGCGAAAAACCTGAAGCACTCACATGGAGTACCGACCCGACTAAAAACATGGACTTATACACCGTCATGAACGGCATCCGTCTCACCGGCGCTTCAATATCTCCATGCGGCAACTACGTAAAATATTCTTATAGAGAGACATTAGCTCCTAAAGGCAGCTCTTATTCTTGGTCAGAAATCATCGACTTAAGAAACGGCAGCACTATCATCAACACCAAATATAATAATATAGGTGGTGTTTATTTCCATCCTAGCGAAGCTGCTGTATATTTCAAAAAGAATGACAACGGAAAGTCACAGGTTTATATGCAAAACCTCGAAAACGGCGTCGTTACACTTCTTATGGAAGCTTCAAAGGATATGAATTCTTATACCATCTCTAACGACGGCAACTTCATCATCTACGGCATCAACATACAAGGCGAGAAAAGCAAAGACGGCGTCAACCGCCTCGACGGCATGGAAGACCGCTGGCCATGGTGGCGCAACCAGACAGACCTCTACCACTACGACATCAACACTGGTATGCATTCACAACTCACAGCCGGAGAATTGAGCACATCCTTGCACGACATCAACAACGACTGCAGCAAAATAATCGTAAGCCAATCAGTTAGAGACTATACAACACGTCCTTATTCAAAACAGATCATGATGGAGATTGACGTCAACGACTTCAGCATCGACACATTATGGGTTGACTATTTCGGCGGTTCTGCAATATATTCTCCTGACGGAAAACAGTTGTTGGTCACAGGCTCAGCAGCGATGTTCGACGGCAAAGGAAGAAACCTTCCTAAGAAAATGATTGCCAACGACTACGACAAAGAAGCATATATCTTCGACATCGAGACAAAAGACGTCAGATGCATCAGCAAGAACTTCGATCCTAACATCGACCAAGTAGTCTGGTGCAAGCACGACAACAAAATTTATCTCAAAGTAGAAGAGAAATCGTACAACAACATCTACGTCTATGATACTAATAAAGGTGCTTTTGAAGAGATAGAAACAGAACTCGACAACGTCTTCAGCATGAGCAAGGCACAGAACAGTCCGCTCATCGCCTATTACGGCAGCGGCATTCAATCACCAGAGAGAGGATTCGTCGTCAATTTGGAAAACAACGAAATCGTCTCAAGCAGCAACCCTGAAGAAGAATTGTTCAAAGACCTTAAATTCGGAGAATATCACGACTACATCTACAAGACAAAAGCCGGAAACATCGTTGATGGTTTCTATTACCTTCCAGCAGACTTCGACAGCAGCAAGAAATATCCTATGATCGTATATTATTACGGCGGAACAAGTCCAACAGGCAGACACCTCAGAGGTCTTTATCCAAAGAACTATTTCGCCGCCAACGGCTATGTCGTTTATATCATAATACCATCAGGTTCTACAGGTTACGGTCAGGAGTTCGCAGCACGTCACGTCAACAACTGGGGCATCACCGTCGCTGACGAGATTATCGACGCCACCAAGGACTTCATCAAGAAACACGACTTCGTCGATGGTGAACACGTCGGTTGTATGGGCGCATCGTACGGCGGTTTCATGACAGAGTTATTGACAACACGCACCGACATTTTCGCAGCAGCGATCTCGCACGCCGGCATCAGCTCCATCTCATCATACTGGGGCGAAGGATACTGGGGATGGGGTTACAACACCGTTGCTGCAGCGGGCACATTCCCATGGGACAACCAGAAGATGTATGTCGGACAGAGCGCCTTGTTCAACGCCGATAAAGTCAACACTCCTCTCCTACTCTTGCACGGATCATCAGACACCAACGTGCCTGTCGGAGAAAGCATACAGCTTTACACAGCATTGAAACTCTTAGGCAAAGAATGCGAGTTGGTACAAGTTGAAGGCGAAGACCACCATATCAGAGACTATCAAAAACGCATCAAATGGCACAAGACCATCATGGCATGGTTCGAGAAACACCTCAAAGGCGACGACTCATGGTGGTGTGAGATGTATGAATAAAAGACTACAAGACTACAAGACTACAAGACTACAAGTGTTTTAGTAATGAAGTAATGCAGTAATGGAGTGATGGAGTAAAATCCGACGACATTACTGCATTATTTCATTTGCCTCGAATTCGAGGTAATTAAACCATGTATTGTGTAAACATTATCCCCATTTCTCTCCTCTAATCACAGGCATAAGATTCTGTTGGATGAAGTTGGAATAACTAGAGATATTTTTCTCTTTTTCCATCCATTGCTCATTCTTGTCCATCAACTTGGAAACACTTATGATATGTGTTGAGAACAATCTTTTCTTTATAATATAGACTTCATAGTCATTACATTCACATCCTAAATCAGAACCGCAGATATTGACATCTATCCCAAATTGATGATTTTTGAAAACTACAGATGGATACGATCTTAATCCTATTGTAATATCTTTCACCGAATAATGTTCGTATATCAAAAAATAAAAATGATTTAAAATCCAACTGATATTTTCTATTTGCAATTCCTTCATGACTTTATGATGATATAAATTCGTATTGTTTGTGAATCTTTCTACTTCTCTATTTTAACAAGTTTGCCATATTCATAGTAAAATGTATGACCGTATTTGTCTTCTGGCATGTCTTTGTATTTGGTTTTCACAGGCTGATTGCCAGTTCGTTGCAGATATTTCCGAAACCGTCTATCCCAATCAGCTGCACGGAACCACATGACAACATGAAGAATAATGACATTATAAGAGATAATTTTTTCATGATTTAATTTTTTATATTTTTTGTTTATTGATTGTTTATCAAACGAATATCTTTATCCAATTCTTTGATGCTTTCAATATGAATTTGTTCTTTTTCTATTTCTTTGAATCTCATATATTCAGATTCCGCTTTCTCTATCGCTAGTTCATGAGAAATTTTACCAGGACCTTCCAACACATTTCTTTCATTAAGTTTTAAAATCAGATCTAAACGTTCCTTCCAGTCTTTCATATACATAGGACGATGAGCCAAAGCTTGTGCTTCTGCATAAGCCAAATATTGTTCAACGATTAGTTTTAACGCCTTTAACTCATCTTCTTGAAGATAATTTTTACCAATTGTGACATCCTGTTTTCTCACTTTAGAAACAGCACTAGTAGATGTGAGTCCCATCATTGGCAAAGAAGCATTTGCTCTATAATAAATAAGTTCGGCTGCAGTTTTCTCACTGACAGCCCATAATAATTTATTTTGAACTTCTTTGAAAAAATTCAACGTCATCTCATCTGAAGGATCATAGTCGATACTTGTTTTGTATATATCTTTAATCTGTTGATAGAAAATCTTTTCTTCTATTCTGATTTCTCGAATCTTTTCTATCAACTCTTTGAAATAGTTCATTGAAGATCCCTTTTTGAAGCGTTCTTCATTCAAAGCATAACCTCTGATAATATAATCTCTCAGACGTTGAGTAGCCCAAATGCGGAACATCGTACCTTGACGAGATTTTACACGGTATCCAACAGAAATAATTACATCTAGATTGTAGAAATTTGTTGGTTTGGTTGAAAAATCGGAAATTCCGATTTTTCTCACGCTCAACTCTTCTTGAAGTTCTCCTTCTTGAAAAATATGTAATATATGCTCATTAATTGTTGATTTTCCTTTTCCAAACAACAATGCCATTTGTTCTTGCGTGAGCCATACGGTTTCGTCTTGAAAAAGAACATCAACTTTAACATTGCCATCTTCCGATTGGTATATGACTATTTCATCTTGGATTGGTGATATTTCCTGTTTCATATCTCTTAGTTTTTTATTCACAAATTTAAAAATATTTTCCAGTCCTTTCTTGAACTTTATAACTTATTACACATTTATAGTTGATAAATAATTCACTCTACAAAAGTACAACTATCATTTCGCTTTTGTCAAGCATTTATAAAGAAAATATTTTGCTTTTAACATTTTTTAACGCAATGTTAATAAAATCAATAATGTTATGTTAAGATTTTTTAAGACTTTCCGCTATATCTTTTTCCGCCTCCAGCTTCCGTCTCCTTCTCGCTTCCAAAATCCACTTCCGTCTCCAAAATCCGCCCCGTTATCCGTCTCCAGCTTCCGCCTCCAAAAGAATGCCGCTCCAATCCCTAACGCATAAGGCGATGGAAGTGGCGAGCTTTTATACATCGAATCATTATTTATCCATAAGGCGTTGCCTCATGCTATATATGTTTCGCCCTTTCAGGGCTTTTGTTTTTTCTCGCAGAGACGCAGATGAACGCAAAGAAAATTCCAATTCCCAAATCTCGTCCCCAATTCCTTAATTCCTCAAATCCTCAGTTCTTAATCAGTTACAATTGTATCCTTTCAATATACGATTCAAAATGATTCAAAGAGTTTCTTTTCTTTGTAACGGCATAAAGATTTCCTTTATGTATTTTTATCTTTTCAGCCATAAAGCCATTTATATTAATCAAAGGTCTTGTCTCGCCGCTTTTGATGTCAATCTCACTTAATTTCGTACCAAATATAGTGTAAAATCTGCCAAAACCAGAATCTTTGTAAATCTTATAACGCCAGAAGTCTTCTTCAACTGGATAAGAGATGTCGCATTCGTGAAGAGGATTCATATTTTCATCGTAAGTGATGATTTTGTTGTTAAGATGGTCGAAATAATATAAGGTGTCATTTATTTTGTCGAGGTGCGAATCTTTTGTATGATACCATGCCAGTTTGACGAACTCCTCCCAGTCATCATCCGACGGACTTCCTAAAGGCAATTTGTATTTAGAATGAAACTGACGTTCTTCTTTAATCATACGGTAAGATTCCATATCGTTACATACTATTATCGTCTCTTTCTGCTTCGACTCAAAATTTATTCTATAGAAATTGGAGATGTATCCGTCCATCATATTTTCCTTGAAATAAACATATTGATGCGTCATGAAAATGATTTTATCCATCACATTGAAATAATGTTTTTTCTCTGTGGCATAATTGATTATATAATTCATACGATCATCTTCTCTGACAATCTGATATATTGAATCACGACCTAAAATCTGACAGCAATCCAGACAGTTAAGGAATAATTTCTCAGGTTCAATATGTTTTGGGATACAGATCGTATCAATAGGATCAAGCCATAAATCCTGAACCAAGATACGACATTCTTTCAATGTGTTACCTTTTCTTTGTAGCACGAAAACCTTATCATCAAAAATCTCGAAGTCGAACATCACATAACCTGTTTCGCTGTAATGTTTTATTTTATCAGCGCTCACTCCCACTGCGTCAAGCATATAATATACTTCTCTCATCTTGAAGTTAATCTCTATTGTATCACGATTAGGAATCACGTTCACCAAAGTATCTTCGTAACCGATACAGGAAAACAACAATCCGACTTTCTTGTCAGTTCTTGGTAACATCATAATAAAGTCGCCATTATTATCAGAACTAAGTCCAAAGTCGGTATTGATAATGGAGATGTTGATATTCTTTTCAACTACATTTCCTCTCACAACAGAATACTCACTCTGCGCAAAAGAACTCACTCCGCAGATAAAAAGAAATGTTATTAAAAGTAATTTTTTCATAGTGGTTTATTTTTTAAGACAACAGACACTCCTAATTCCTAACTCCTCATTGAATTATTCAATCGCAACTTCATAAAGTCTTTTATTGTTGGTATAATCGTTAGCGAAAAGGAAATATGCTTTGCCATTATATACTTTAAGTTTCTCGATGAAAGGAAAACCGCCAAACACTGCGGAATTGCTTACCGTTCCATGAGCCACGTCAATCTTCTTCAAGGTCGTTATTCCATGATTCAAGAACACCGCATAGAACGATGAATTACGTTCATCCATCAGCACTTTCTTGTTCCATCCCTCCACGAGACGTACTTTATTATTCCAGCTGTTTTGTTTATGAAACGTCAATGGGAATGTGTTCATTTTTTCCGCTCTGTTGTCGTAATGGTTTATGATATTATCTTCAAAGTTAAAGACAAATATTTCATTATTCATATTAAAGACAGGATCATATATTGGTTTCTCGAAGAGCGACTGCGCCTCGCCTCTCCAGCCCATCGGTCCAAATTTCCTTACGTTCGCCATCAGCATGCAGCCTTCTTCCCATCTGATATGTTCAAGTACCGTGGTGTCAATCTTCTTTTCTTCATTCTGACCTATATCAAAATAATAAAGTTCCTGACCTCTGTTTGTATATAAATGAGTGATGATGACTTGGTCGGTCGCTGCCGAGACATGAGCATGAATATAGTAGAATTGATCTATATTGATTCCCATAGTCAGTTTCATTCCCACATATTCATCTCCGCGCTTCATGGTGCCGACCCAATAAGCGGAATCCTGACTTACGACATGAATCTGGTCATAGACATCTTTATAAAAATGGTCGAACTTGCGAGGCAGCTTGATTTCGGCAAGAGTGTCGAAGTCGAAAGAGAGATGAAGAAGCGAATAATGTCTCATCCTATGAGCGAGAAGATAAATGCCTTGGTTGTTAATTTCATAATCAGCGATGCTCACCACCTTATTATTATATGCCACATGCGGAACATTCTCAACAACGGTTACTTCTGGAAGATTATGGAATTTCATGAACATCTTAACGGTAAGAGACTTGTCTTTGATGTTATCTTTGTTTATCACATGTTCCATTTCGTGATAAGCCACATGACTGAAATGCAGCACATCACCAGTCTTTACTGAATGGATAGTAACCTCACCTCGCCAATCTGAAACGCCCAACAAATAACCTTCTTCAGAACGAACGCTGACATTCTGCATAGCTTCGCCATTATCATTATGAATTGTTATTTCAATATTGACACCGCTCTGCGCAAAAGACATCATTCCGCAAAAGAAGAGAAATGTTATTAAAAGTAGCTTTTTCATAGTGGTTTATTTTTTTAGGTGGGTTCTATTTATTATCAATTTTCCTACATCAATGGATAGAACCCATTTTTCCACGTCAGTAGTTTGATTCGTTTTTAAATAACTCTCCCGATAAATTCGCCAATCGAACGATTTATCGAGACAAGCATTCTATGAACTTGTTTTTCCCTAGAATTTGTATGTCATTTTTAACATTCTCCACACCTTTAATTTTAGTTCCACAAAGTTTATATTTTTATTTCTAATTTCCAAACTTTTTTAAAAATATTTTTAATCAAGTTGGGGGGGTAAATGGTTAATATATAATTAGTTACATTTTATAAACTCAGGATGACACTTTTTTATCTGCACCAATCTGCACATATTATAGACAAGATTCGTGAATCCGATGTAGAACTTCGCCCTTACAATCCCTATTCCCCTAAAGAACAATCCCTTCATGCTTTGCTCCATAAATCCGAACACATGCTCTATCCTGCAACGTTTCTTCGCCTTGTTTCTGTTGCTGTTCTTCTGTTCTTCCGTCAGCGGAGTGTTCCTGTAGCTTTTCTCTATTATTTCTGGTACAAGCTCATGCTTTGTTATAATTTCTTCAGTTCCAACGTATGCCGAGTCCAATAAAAGATGCTCTCCCTTTTTATCTTTGCCTTTTCCTATCAAAGCGTCTATCACCTGTGAATCATGAACGCTTGCCGACGTGACGGCGAAGTCGATGATCATCTTTGTTTTAAGGTCAACCTTTGTATGATCCTTATATCCGTAATAATTAGTCCCGACAAACGGTTATTTGGAAATATTGGATTAAACAGAATATCTTATCGACTTTTTTATTATCTTTGCCAATAAGATTTTTCACATAATTAAAAACAGATATGTCACCGAAAGATAGAGAGTTATACAATTTCCTAAAGCAATATACAACAGAAGAAAGACAGAAACGTTTTGAGGAAGTATTGAACTACAGAACTCGTCACGTCACTGTCGTTCTTGAAGACATCTACCAATCGCATAACGCCAGCGCAGTATTGAGAAGCTGCGACATCAACGGCGTACAAGATGTTCACGTCATCGAGAACAGATGGGTCTATAACGTCAACCCTGATATCGTGGTAGGAAGCATCAAATGGCTCGACTTGAAGAAATATAACGAAAACGAATTCAACACTCCTGAAGCTTTCGAGAATCTGCATAAAAAAGGTTATAAAATCGTGGCGACTTGTCCTCACCAAAACGACTTCACTCCTGAAGAACTGCCATTGGACGAACCTGTCGCTATAGTTTTCGGAACAGAGAAAACCGGTTTAAGTCAATATGCTTTGGAACATGCTGACATGTACGTCAAAATCCCAATGTTCGGTTTTACAGAAAGTTACAATATCAGCGTCTCCGCTGCTCTGATGATGTACACCTTGACACAGCGTCTCCACAACTCCAACATCGACTGGCATCTCACAGAAGAGGAAAAAGACGAATTGAGACTCGACTGGAGCAAGAAAAGCATCAGACGCTTCTGGGACTTCGAACAGAAATTCAAGGAAATACACCCAGAGTTTTATTGATTAGGAGCCATTCATCCTCCTACTCCTTAAATCTCACCTCGCAATTATCGAGACTTTCGATGATTGCCAGCGACTCTACGTGAACTCCTGCGCCTCTGAGAAGCTCTCCGCCTTTCTGGAACGCCTTCTCAATCAAGAATCCCATTCCTACCAGCTCAGCGCCTGCCTGCTCCACAAGGTCGATGATGCCTTTGCCAGCGTTGCCATTGGCCAAGAAGTCGTCTATGAAAAGTACCTTGTCGCCCGACTGAAGATAGTCCCTGCTCACACATATATTATATGTCTTGTTCTTGGTGAAAGAAAAGACTTCAGTCACCAACATATTTTCCATTGTGCTTGGTTTGTTTTTCTTGGCAAAGACGACTGGCAGCCCAAGCTGATATCCTACCATAATCGCCGGGGCGATGCCGCTAGCCTCAACAGTGAGTATTTTGTTTATTTCCGCACCTGCAAAGCGTCTGACAAACTCTTCTGCCATCGACTTCATCAGCATCGGGTCCATCTGATGGTTGATGAAGTTATCAACTTTCAACACTCCTCCCGGCAAACATCTGCCGTCATTTAAAATACGTTCTTTCAGCTCTTTCATTGAATATTCTATTGTTTTTTATTTATATCTATTTATCTCATCCCGCCCTGCCATCCATCACTACGAAAACTCTTCTGAGATTCTGAGATTCTGAATTTCTGAGTTTCTTCTCTGGGCGTTCCGGCTATCGCCGTCGGGCTTTCCGCTATATCTTTGCTCGCTCCGTTATCACTTCGCTCGCAAAGGATGCCGCTCCAATCCCTAACGCTGAGGGGCTGCACTTCATACAACGCAGCGCCCCAACTTGTTGTATTGTTGTCTCAATTAAACATCATCATTCCCGGAATGATTCCCACTTCGAATTTGCTGATGAGATTACCGTTGCTATCATAACGCAGCACATCGCCGTTCTGTACATAGTTCTTAACGTCAGTGAGATAGATGCCTCCGTCTTCTGAAACAGCGACAGTAGAAAATACCATACTTTGACTGTTGACTAACGCTGTTGTTGGAAGAGCGTCCGCGTCAACCGACATCTTGTATAAATCCATTGTGCCAAAACCGCCGTTCAAGATATAGAGGTTCTCCCCCGACTTGTCAATGACCATCGAACTTGGATAGTCGCCCTCAGCGAAATCAAAACGCTTGACAATCTGTCGTGTCGCTGGGTTGATACAGAACAAGGCCGGCTCACATGGTGGCATATATCCGCCGCTACATAAAACCCAGATGTTGTTGTTCTTATCCAACACTATGCTATGTGGCTCGGCAGTGACATTCATCTCATCAACGAGTTTGTCAGTTTCAACATCGATGAATTGTATTGTAGAATTCGATGTCTCTGGCTGATAGTAATTAGACCAGTTGGTCACAACGACTTCATTGCCAACACGCACCATCTTCTCCGTAGTGTTGCCTGTCTCCACAAAGCCTGTCTTCTGCATAGTAGCAGGATTGAAAATCCAAAGTCCAGTTGACTCCTGGTCCGAGAGATACGCCTTGTTCTTATCGATAAGCATGATATGACGCGGCGATGTCAGGCCGTCTAACTTAGCCTCATATTTCATGGTCTTCTCATCGACTTTATAAATGTACTTGCTGTTATTCACCACTATGTACATTCCGTTCTCGTCAATCGCCATGGAGTTGGCAACGTCGCCGAGCGGAGCAAGATTCACTCTATAAAAGAGATTGTTCTCAACAGTATCTGCCACAGGGTCATAAAACGTCAATGATGAATTGGCGTAAGTGAACGTTCCTTCGTTCAAGATAAACAATCCTTTAGCGATGTTTTTGTCTTCTTGTTTTTGTTCTTCGCCTCCACATGAGACTAAAGCCAAGATAATTCCTAAAATCAAAATGTTAAAAAATGTCTTTTTCATAGTTTTTCTTTTTAATGTCAACGGTCCCGGTCGTTGAGCTTGTCGAAACGCCAAAGTTTTTGCCTTCGACAGGCTCAGGCATCGTGGACAAAATCTGTTGTCTTTTATAATTTAAATTCAAAATAAAACTCATAACTGCGTCCGGGCATCGCTCGCCATAACACAGTCTGATAATCAGCGTTCATCAAATTATTGACTCTAAATTCTAACCTAAACTTATTCAACTGCTTACCGAATGAAATATGATGTAACATATAATAAGGCAATTGATAAGCAAAGAATTCATCGTCATTCATCGAGGTATTTCTCTCGCCTGTAAATTCGAAAGTATAATTCAAGTTCCAGGTCTTCCATTTCACTTCCGCGAAGGCATTGGCATGATGCAATGGAATATAAATCAACTGCTTTCCATCGGTTCCGTATTGCTGCGCGTATTCGCTTTCATCGGTAGTATGGCTATAAACATAATTTCCTGAAATCATGAAATTCCACAAAGCATATCTGTAGTTAGCATTGAAATGCAGCTCCAGACCGCGCGCCAAGACCTCAGAGACGTTCTTCGGCATCCAATAACGATAGTTCGTCGGGACCCACTGAATCCAGTCTTTCACCTTTGAATAATAAAATCCTGTTCTGAAATCTAAATTAAAATTAATATCATCATAATGATAGTTCATGTCAAGATCTACAGTCTTGCCATTCTCTCCCTTGAGATTCTCGTTGCCTCCTGGATTCCAATATAAATCATTCAAAGTAGGATTTCTGTAGTTATGGCTATATCCAGCATTGACACTCAGTCCTTTGACAAAAGGCATCCTATAGGTGAGTGTCGCTGTAGGGAAGAAACCGACGGATTCCATATTATCATAAGCCACTGTGGAGAGGTCTCTACCGACGAGGTCGTTTCTCAACGTCATCCTTAAGTCCAAGTCTTTGTATATCTTACCATCGACGGCAGCATAGAATGAAATCATCTTTCTTTTTGGTGACAGAGTCGTCGCATCAGGTGCAGCGCTGTAGTTGGATGATCTTACTTTTTCGTGATCGTATTGTATTTTGACGTATAACTTCCATGATCTATACAAGTCTTGCTGTACATCGACAAGGTGTCTGAGCACATCAGAGACATTCACGGTGTTAATATGCGTTACAGGATTACCGTTAGAGGTGTAGGATTCCAGGAAATAATCTTGTTTTTCATGAAAATAAGCCAGCTTCACCTCTACCCTACCAGTATTCCAATAATATTTATATGACAAGAAGTTACGAGTGAAATAGTTATCGACATATTCCTTGGTATTGTTAAACACGTTAGGCATTATCTGTGGATAGTTTCTATGACTCAACTGATTCCATGAGACGAATGTCAGCAGCGATTTTTTGAGTCGCAGCTGCATTTCAGGCATGACACCGTAATCGAGGAAATCGGCGTTTTTCTGTTTCATCTCCTGATGTGGTATCGTCGCGATATTAGTGTAAGTAAAGTCGTTGTCGCTGGAATTACGATATGCCTTGACTCTGGTGATGACGTTCTTAGCCGAGTAACCGAGGGTAAGATACAATCCTTTTGCGTCGAAGCTGCCTCTTGTTGTGCGGAAGTCTAATATCAGCCCTTCGTTGAACTTCTGGCTGTTGTCGATATTGACCACACCGCCTAGTCCGCCGCTGTTAGCTGAGGTCTTGCTACCCCACTGCAGCGACACCTCATCGGTGAAGAAGACCGGTATCGTACTGAAATCCACTTCACCAAGAGAGGGTGAGTTGAGCTGAAGACCGTTCCACAACACCAAGGTATGACTAGAGGTAGTGCCGCGGAACGATGCCGTCGCCGTACCACCAGGGCCGTAAGTCTTGATGAATACTGGTGAGTGCTGTATGAGCAACTGCGAGAGAGAAATAGTCTTGAGGCTCTTGACTATGGCAGCGTCAATCTTGCGCTCCATACTTTTCTGTTCCGCTTTCTTATATACCAACGAAGCACTTATCTCCACAGACTCAAGCATAATAGTATCATTCTGCGCTGAAGCTGCTACACTTAGCGTAAATAGAATTGATAATATTATTAACAGTCGTTTCACTTTTTACCTTAAGCCTTAAACATTAAACCTTAAACAGACTTAGGATAAAAATTCGTCGATGTGATTTTGATTGCGACAGACTCTTATCCCGAAAGTCCTTTTTAAAGTCTATGAGTCTATAAGTCTATGAGTCTATAAGCATCTTAAACTTATTGACTTATAGTCTTATTGACTTATTGACTTCAACAATAAACGGCAGGTCTTCTGACTTACTCCTTACGTTCGGCGTCTTCCCATCTTTCGGAGAAAAGAAAGTGACATAATGTCGAACGCTGTTAGAGTTCACAGCAGCGGGAACTGTCCGGGATTCACACCCGGTTCCCTATTAAGTCCTGACGGACACCATTTATCGTTTGCAAAGATATAAAAATTAGGAATGTGGAATTAGGAATTAGGAATTATTTTTAAACAACTCATTAAACTCTTCTTCTCGTTTTCTCTGTATGCCTTCTTCATCGCTCTTAATATGTTCCTTGATCTTAAGACTTCCGAACTTCCACATCTTGAAACAGAAGTAAACGAATCCCACGACAAAAACAAACGAAACGACTCCTGCAAGGGTTTCATTTATAACCAAAAACTTATTTATAAGCGCCGATGAGGCGAAGAGTATTGAATCATATATTCCATGTACAATGACTGGAGCCACGATCACCATGATCTGGTTTTTAGTTCTATCTTTCTCGTCAAAAGAAGCGAGTGAATAATAGTAGCCCATTATCACGCCGAAACAGAAGTGTCCCGGCACTGCGGTCAGCGCTCTTGAAAATCCCACCTGCATATAAGAATCCATATTGGAGATGAGATATGTGATATTCTCGAAAGCAGCGAAACCCATTGAAACACATACAGCATAGACGATGCCGTCCATCTTCTCGTCGAAGTATTCGTTGTTTTTAAGTATCCGTCTCAATATATAAAGCTTGGCGAGCTCCTCGGGGATAGCAGCACCAAAGAATGATATCCTCACAGCATCAGCGATAGAACTGACCTCCTTTGAATAAAATCCCATTTCATGCAGCGGTATCGACACCACAAATGAAAGCGGTATGGACAAAACACCAAGCAGAAACGCCTTGACAATCTGTCCTATCGGTTCCGGTTGTTTCTTATCTTTACGATAGATGTAAATTATAAGAATCAATACCGGCAATAATGCTGTTAATAGAAGATAATTCATAATCTTTAAATTTAATGGCTATTTTACAATGATTTTATATGACCAATCTGAAACAATCGGAGCACTTAAAATACCGGACGTATCGAGTTGCCGTAGAATCGGTCTTCATTCATGACAAAAGCACCTTGTTCTAAGAATGTCATTCTACATGCGCCATTTTCAAAATATGTCGGAGTCGAGCTCCAGCATTCGCCATATTCTCCAGCGCCATAGAGCGTTGTTTTAAAGCAAGAACCTGCAAAGGGGAAAAAGATACTGTTACCGTTAGGTCCTGTAACCAAAACGCCTTTCACACCATTTCGGGTCATCTGTTCCCAATTACATTTATCAACCAATTCCATACATTCTTCATATGTCGGCATTCTCCATGGAGCTCCCCATTGGGTAGCAGCCGCATCATATAGAAGATTTCCACTCACATCTTCATTATTAAATGCGTCTCCGGATGTCAGATTATTATCCATGTCGTATGAAGATTTAATCTCTATCTCGCCCCAAGCGAATTTGTCGCCATATTCTTCAGGTTTGTCGGCACCTATGTTATATGTAGCCCATTTCAATCCTGAAGGAAGTCCGAGATCTACATATTCGTGACCATTTATAATATTTTTCATTCCATGAACTTTTTACCCTGTTCGTATTCCTTCACCTTGCCTTTTATCTCTCCGTTTTTATATATGCATTCTGACTTAACGCTGCCATCTTCATACAATTCGTATGCTGAGCCATTTGCCTTGTTTCCTGAAAACATCTTTACGGATTTCAAGAAACCGCTTTCGTAATAGACTTCCTGCGGTCCTTCAAATTGTCCGTCAACGTATGTGTACATCACAGCTTTAGGGCCTTGCATCTTGTCTGCGTATGAATACCATACTGTAACGCCGTTTTTCTTTCCTTCTTTATATTCCGACTCTTCTTGAAGGAATCCGTTGTCGTAACAGATGACGGTACGTCCGTCGAGTTGGCCGTTTTTATATTCTTGCTTTTTCAAGAGAACGCCGCTTCTTGCCCATTCGCAATAACTTCCGTCAATCAAGTCGTTCTTATAATCTATTTTCTTAACGATATAGCCTTCTTTATTAAATTCAAGGAAAAGTCCGTTTTTCTTTCCTTCTTTATATTGTATTATATAATGAGGAAGTTCTGTATTAGGGAAATTCTCAGTCCATGAGCCTGTTTTCATTCCGTCAAGAACCTCTCCTGTCAGTTTTATTGTGCCGATATTTTGTTCTATCCTTCCGTCGGTCCTGTCTGATGTCTTGACGTTATAAATCTGCTGTGCCGATACAGTCATCACTGACATCATCATTATCATTATTATAAGAAGTGTCTTTTTCATGTTATCTTAATTTTTGTTAATCTGATTATTTTTATTAAAGGGGATTTCTATAAATTGCTTTGCAAATGATTTATGATTTTTTCTTTGAGAAGATTTTGTTTTTCTTGAAAGAACATAGCGAGCTATGTGATTGAAAGAAAGGCGAAAAGATTCCAAGAAAAAACATAAAGCATGCAAAAGTTTTAATTGTTACTGTCAAAAAATTATTTTAACGGGGAATTTATAGAAGTCCCCTAAA
>JAFYNK010000097.1 GCA_017548125.1 Bacteroidales bacterium
ATTCCTAATTCCTATTTTCTAATTCCTAATTAATTATACGCTTCAATGTGTGTTTTTTTTATAGGAATCATTAACACGTCTCTACATTAACTCCATCACATCATTACTTCATTACTAAAAAAAGCTTGTAGTCTTCCCAAATCACTTTCCTCTTCCTTGAACAACAATCAATGCTGTGTAAATCAATATCTTGATGTCGAGGGCGAGGTTCATGTTCTCAATGTATAAAATGTCATATTTAAGACGTTCAACCATCTCATCGACGTTGGATGCGTAACCGAATTTCACTTCGCCCCAGCTGGTGATTCCTGGTTTTATCTTGAGAAGCATGATATAATGCGGAGCTCTTTGTACTATCTGGTCGATATAGAATTGACGTTCTGGACGATAGCCGACAATAGACATCTTGCCGCCTAGTACCGTGAAAAATTGAGGTATCTCATCCAAACGAGTCTTACGCATGAAAAGTCCCCATGGTGTGATGCGAGGGTCGTTGTCTTTTGAAAGCTGTGGACCCATCTTCTCGGCATCGACATACATACTTCTGAATTTCAGCATGTTAAAAGGCTCGCCATGTTTTCCTATACGTTCCTGTCTGTAGAAAATAGGTCCAGGTGAAGAGCATTTTACCATTATGGCTGTGAAGATATATAAAGGTGAGAAGATTATTATCACAAGCAAAGACACCACGATGTCGAATACGCGTTTTGCGATTTGTTGCCATACTGGCATCAATTCTGGCGTTACTCTGATGAGAGGCGCATGCCAGATGGCTTCTTGTTTTACAGAACCGAAAATTATATCCTGCATGATAGGGATAATCTTGACCACGACGTCGAGGCTCTCCAATGTAACAAGAATCTTATCTATAGTCTCAATCTCTGAACGCTCTATAGCAATGATTACTTCTTCAATATTGTTTTCCTTGACAATTTTTTCAGCGTCAGTATAGAAACCAAGATGAGGTACATATTTCTCTACCTTATATTCTTTTCTATCAACAACATTGACAAAGCCTACTATAATATTTCCAGAAGAATACACCTGATTTTCCAACTCTTCATAGATGGCGCAGGCATTGTCGTGACCGCCAACGATAAGAGTGTTAAATCCTATTTCTTTTCTGTGAATCTTTCTTGCAGTTCTAGTTGTGATTATCAGACGACAGACGTATGTGAGTGTGAACTGAAGTCCGAAGAGCATCAAGAATGATATGTAATATGACTTATATGAAGTGATTACGTCGTTGAGGATGGTGGCGAAAAATAATATTACAACGCCGATGAGTGTGACGAAAAATGTCTGTCCTAATTCTTTAAGTCGTGATTTGCTGAATACATTGTTGTAATATCCAGATATTGTATATAATGCCAGCCAGAAAATCGGTATTGAAATGATTCCGACGATGAAGTTAGAGTCTTCTGTTATGCTTCTTATGTTGTTCAAGAAGTTAGAGTCTTCTGTGAATTTTCTGTATGAGAAAAACAAACTCCATGCTATCAGAGCGCAGAGCCAATCGGCGATAACATATTTTAACGTCTGTTTTGTCTTGTTGTTTTTCTTAGTCACGATATACAAGTTTTAAGTTATCAAAATAATATTCGGCTTCCGAGTTTTTGTCAATCATGCCGGCAATGTAGAATTTGAAATATTCAGCATCTTGGGTGTCAGTGATTGTTGGTCCGATGTTGATGTAAATCTTGTTCCATGTAGGAGATGGATTGACATAGACCAATGGTATGTTTTCCATTTGGCTGATCTTTGCAAACATCCCTACTTCAAATACTTCAGTACATTTGTAGTCAATCTCCAAGAAAATGCTATTGCCTTGATTAGGAAGACCGCGTAATTCGGTGGAAGTGAAACAGAAATTGTTGATGGTGTCGCCGAGCCATAAGTAGCCAGAATAATGGGAGTTGTTGAATTCGTCGTCCCATCTTTCTGGAGCATCTCTGTCGGTTCTGATAATTGCTGTGTCGCTGCTGTTGCTGTCTTCTACGAAAATCTGTCTTTCGAAGTCATCCATAAAAGCGAAGTCTAATGTGCTTTCATCTTTTGAATAGTAAGTTGTGGAAGGGTGAATAGTATCGATAACTTTCTCTTCGAGTTCTAATTCTTCGATGATATAAGGTTTGTAGAATGGGTTTATGGTTCTTGTTGAGCTGATGCCGTTGAGTTTGATGCCAGGATATAAGGTTATTTTGTGTTTTCCTCTCTCTAAGACAGGAATTGTTGCAGGCATTTCATAGCAGCCTTGGAGGTTGTTGTCGATATATAACCATACGTCTGTTATTTTGTGTGATGCTGCACCTTCTATTTCGTAATTCGTTGTCAATAAGAATGTGTCAACGTGTATGTAAGCAGGTATTTCCTGACTTCCTTCAAAATTATTACATGAGCTGAATGTCATTGATGCAAACAATGTTGCGATAAATAAGGATAATATATAACGTAAAACTTTCATGATTTATATTTTAATTTGAACGTTACAAGTTGTGATATATTGCTTATTTTAAATGATTTTGTACTATTTGCTGATGCTTGGCATTTTCGTCAAGGATCATATAACATACTTTAAGAGCTTGAACGCCGTCGTGTATTGTTACGGAAGGCTCTGTGTTGTTGACGATGGCATTGTGGAAGCTTTCCAGCTCTGTCATTATCGCGTTGATTGGCTTCACTTCAGCTTGTTCTATCGTTATTTGCTTGCAAGAACCGTCGGCGAGGTCAATAGTCATGGCTAGAGGACCTGCTTCTCCTTCAATGTCGTTGATTCTCACTATGTCGGTTTTCTTGTCCAAGAAATCTACTGTTATGTAAGCGTCTTTTTGGAAGATACGATGACGGCGCATGTTCTTCAATGAGATGCGGCTTGCTGTGAGGTTAGCCACCGAGCCGTTTTCAAATTCGATGCGTGCGTTGGTGATGTCGGGCGTCGGGCTTACGATAGAGACGCCGCTAACGCTGATATTCTTGATAGGTGATTTTATGACGTCTAAGATGATGTCGATGTCGTGAACCATGAGGTCGAGGACGACAGGTACGTCGGTGCCGCGAGGGTTGAACATGGCGAGACGATGCGCCTCGATGAACAGCGGCGAGTTGATGTAAGGACGCGCTGCGATATAAGCTGGGTTGAACCTCTCCACATGACCCACCTGAACCTTGACGCCAGCTTCGTCGGCCAGCTTGATAAGACGGTTCGCCTCATCGACGGTGGCTACGACAGGCTTCTCGATAAAGACATGCTTGCCTTTTCTTAACGCTATTGAAGCACATTCAAAATGAGAGACGGTAGGAGTGACGATGTCAACGACATCGATAAGGTCGATGAGTTCGTCGATGGAGGAGAAACACTTCACTTGCATGTCGGCAGATACCACCTCTGCGGTCTTGGCGTCCTGGTCGTAGAAGCCGACGAGTTCATAAACAGATAACTGTTTTATGCAGTTGATATGTATTTTTCCTAGGTGTCCCGCACCCAAAACTCCTATCTTCAACATTGGAATATTTTTTCGCAAATATAAGGTTTTTTTGTAATTTCGCGACATAAAATTAAGGCTATGCAGGAAGATAATTACAGACATAAAGGAATGCGGAGAAATCTGGTGGAAGAACTTAAGAATAAGGGTATTAGCGATGAGAAAGTCCTTGATGCGATTAACAATGTGCCTCGTCATCTCTTCCTCGATTCCTCGTTTTTGGAATTTGCCTATCAGGATAAGGCTTTCCCTATAGGTTCTAAGCAAACCATTTCGCAGCCTTTCACTGTCGCTTTCCAGTCGAGTCTTCTTGAGATAAGCAAGAATATGAAGGTCCTTGAGATTGGAACAGGCTCTGGCTATCAGGCATGCGTGCTCGCCGACATGGGCGCCAAAGTGTTCACTATTGAACGCCAGAGAAAGCTTTATGCCAAGACGAAGCCTTTTCTCGCCAAAATGCCTTATCGTATTATGACATTCCTCGGCGACGGATATAAAGGCCTTCCTACTTACGGGCCTTTCGACAGGATTCTTATAACAGCAGCAGCTCCTGAAATACCGCAGACTCTTATCGACCAGCTGAAAGTCGGTGGCATGATGGTCATCCCTTTGTCAGAAAATGAGAGCTGCCAGACGATGCTGCGACTCACCAAACGAGAGGACGGCAGCCTCAAAAGAGAAGAATACGGCGACTTCAGATTCGTGCCGATGCTGAAAAATCTGGGAGATGATTAAAGACTACAAGACTACGAGACTACAAGACAACAAGCTTTTTTTAGTGATGAAGTAATGGAGTAATGGAGAATACGTTTCAATGATTCCTATAAAATAAACACGCATTGAAGCGTCTAGTTAATTAGGAATTAG
>JAFYNK010000017.1 GCA_017548125.1 Bacteroidales bacterium
GCGCTTACTTCGTTGTTCCATTCGTTAGCTGTGAAGTCGCCTGTTTCGAAGTCTTCGAAGCCGTTGCTGTATCTTCTCATACCCCATACCAATTCAACAGCGTCTTCTGTTTCTGTTGCTGTGATATATTTAACAGGGTTGTATGTTTCTGTTAATGAGTAATCAACAACTGCTGCTTCGCTATATAAAGCTGTAAATTCAACTTCTTTATTTTGATAGCCTTCCAAATAAGCTACACCAACATAGTTACCAGCGAGGAGTTCACCTGCATAAGCACCTGTTTCGTCTGCTGTGAATGTGTATGATTGAGCTGTACCAAATTCGTCAGTACCTGTAATAGCAACAACACCACCGTTTAATGGTGTAACGCCATCTTGTTCATACAAGTTACCAGAAACTTCTGTCATACCTGTTACATAAACAAGGATACCATCACATGGATTTGATTCGCCTTCATCATAAACAGCTGATACAGCGATGTAATAACCGTACATATCATATTCGAGGTTGTCGAATGTGTATGTATTTCCTGTTAAAACATTTTTGTTAACTTTTTGGTTGTTCATATAAACATTATAACCACGGTGTGAACGGTCGTTAACAGCGTTCCATGTAATTGTTGTTGATTCACCTTCATAGAGGTAATTGCTTGTAGCTGTTAAACCTTGTGGTTCATTGAATGTTGTTGTAAATGCCCAGATGTCGCCGTATGTTGTACCACTTGTGTTACGAGCATTAACTTGCCAGAAGTAAATCTTGTTGTTGTATAAGTTATTGAAATAGTGATTTACTTTAAGGTCGCTTGTCCAATCAACGATAACATCTTTTGGAGGATAAGCTGTTCCTAATAAAAGTTGGTATTCAACTGTATTAGCACCAAATTCCCAGTCTAATGTTGGGTTAGAAACGCCTGTTTGTTGATTGTATGGATATGGAGAATAAGCTTTTTCTGGAGCTGGGAGAGCTTCAACATTAACATTGATTGAGAAATCGCTTGTTGAAGAAGCTACGAGGTAATATTTACCAGCAGGAAGAGCTTGTGCTGAAATTTGAGAAGCTCTAGCGCTACCAACTTGGATGCCTTTATAATCATTGTTAGCCATTGGGCCTTCTTCGCCGTTGAAATCTTCTGTATAAACAGCGATTTTACCGTTTTCACCTGTTACGTTAGCTGTTAAAGCAACGTCACTTGAAAGATTCAATACATAAACAACGTCGCCGCCGTCTTCACCTGAACCTGGCAATGCGTAGTTGTTGACTAATGTAGCTATTTCATGATTTGCTGTAAATGGATATGCTGAGATAGCTTCTGCTGTTTCTACTACGTCACCTGTTGATGGTGCATAAGCTAAAGCTGTCATTTCAACAACTTCAACTTCTTCAACAGCTTCTTCACCTGCGTTAACGTAAGTGATTTCGAGTTGGCCTGTGATTTCGCCTTCTCCTTCACCGCTTGTAACTTGAATTACGAGTGGGTTGCCTTTTTGAACTGTATATGGCAATTCAACTTCTGATAATTCAAAATATGAATTTGTTGATTCGATAGAATTGATAACAAAATCTTGAGCTCTAGCTTTAATTTGAACTTCAGCTGGTGCCATCCATGAACCATTAGGACGGTTGCCAAGTTCTATTGTAGCTGGGCTAACAGCGATATTTTTGAATTCACCTTCAATTGTTATATCGAACTTAACAATATTCTTTTGGATAATTGTGCTTTTTGCAGCACCTGGGTTAGTGATGTCATATACAGCGTTATCTCTATAAGTGTAAATAGTTTGATAAGCACTTGTTTGATAAACATCAAATTCACAACCTGATGATGTGTATGAACCTGTATTGTCGGCTACACATACCAAAAGATTACCGCCTGTGTATTCGAATGGAGTTTGCAATTCCATTTCAATCCATCCACCTGCTTGATTTGGAAATTCTACAGAACCTGTATAAACAAGGTCAGCTTCACTTACTGGAATCCAGTCATAAGTTGAAGTAAATGTAGATTTCTCAATGTTTTGCATATAAACAGAGAAGCTACGTGTATAAGCACCAGCTTTTGTCTGTATGAATGCGATTGAGGTAATAGAACCTGCCAATTCTTGCATTTCTTCTGCAGTATAAATCTGCTGTGAGAATGAATAATTGTAGTAGGTATAAGTTGGAACGTTTTTGTTGCTGCCTGTGTATTGAGCATCAATACCAACGTTTAACTCAACCTCTGTTTGTGCGTTAAGCGAACCAAAGAGTCCGAATAAGCACATCATCGTAAAAAGAAATAATCTTTTCATAATAATAAGTTTTAGTTAGTAATATGTTAATTATCTATTTTCAAAATATGTATTATCATTTTCAACATATTTAAAATTTCACAAATATATATTATTTTTTCATACAATAAAAATATTTTTTTGTATTTTTTTAAATACATAAAAGCCTCAGAATCAACAGTTCCGAGGCTTTAACATCATTAAAGTTTGTTTATTTTTAGCTTTATTATTTTTAAAAATCATATATTATCGTCATTCTTTTTATTCTGCATATTTTCGCCTGAGAAGCGTTTTATAACAGAAGCTGTATATGTCTTTGAAACTGGTATTGGTTCAATTCCTTCAAAGTCGAAATCCATATAAAAACCGTCCGATTCGTGTCGCAAAACCTTAATTTTTTGTGTATTGACGATATAGGTTCTATGGCAGCGCATAAGAGGAGTATTGCTAAATGTATCTTCTATAGTCTGAATCTTGCATCTAATCATATATCTATTAAGAAGACCGTTTTTTGTATAATAAACTATTGTATAATTATCTTCTGCTTTTATAAAATAAAGATTATCAAGCTTAACCGATAATTTAAGCACGCCTTTGTTATCTGAAATATTTATAATATCAATGTTGGGAGCTATAGCCTCTCCGTCTGAAGCAATATTTTTAGTATCTGTCACGAGCAAAGTATTATGCATAGCTTTAATTGTCAGCCACATAGCAGCAACAACATAGGGCACTCCAAGAGCTAAAAGCGTAATCAAGATACTTTTTGTCACGATATAGGAGACTGTATAGCTTGTAATTTTCACATAAACCATAGAAAGTACCGAATGGAATACACCTATTAATATTATCTCAGAAAGCAGCCATAACGAATACTTCAAATAAGTCATTTTCACCATTTCCTTAGACATAAAATACATAAAAGTACGGCTCAGAATGAGGATTAATATTGATACCACCACGAATGTTGTTGTAAGGAGAAAGCTATCGGATTTGGCGACGCCAAACCAAGACGTTTCTGAATATGGAGAATATATTACGAGGAATACCAATGCATACAAAATGGAAAAAGTAAGACTTGTGACTATATTTCCTACCTCAAGAAGGCAAGATGCGAAATTATCTTTCTTACGTTTCTTCATCAAATGATATATTTTTTGTTATGATTTTGCAAATTTACAAAAATTTCACCCCATATTTTAGAATTTTACCACTTTTTAAGCGAAAAAAATGGTTTTAATTTATGAACAGCCACATTTTTACCACAAGCATATTTTATGATATTACTTTTGCCGACGAAATTTTAGATTTTAACAAAATGAAAATTATCGGAACAGGACGTTCTCATCCTTCATTAGTCGTGACAAACGAGATGCTCTCACAAATTCTCGACACCAGCGACGAATGGATCACAACGAGAACTGGAATAAAAGAAAGACGCGTCATTTCTTCTGAAAATTTGGAAGACTTGGCTATCGACGCAGCGAAGAAAGCGCTCGCCGATGCCAACATAGACGCCAAAGACCTGGACTATATTATATGTGCCAATGTAGTCAACGAATTCATCTCACCTGCGATGAGTTGTCTTATACAAGGAGCCATCGGCGCTACTTGTCCGTGTTTCGATCTCAACGGAGCCTGCGTTGGATTTATTTACGCCCTCGAAATCGCAGAATCATTCTACAGAAGCGGAAAATACAAAAACATCCTTGTTGTATGTGCTGAAGAACCATCACGAATGGTCAACTGGCACGACCGTACTGCTAGTGTTTTATTCGGTGATGGAGCTGGCGCTGTTGTTTTAACTGAAGGCAACAACATCAAAGCTACCAAAATGTCCGCTTCCTGCAATTGGGACAGACTCTATCAAAAACATGAATTGCAGTATTCACCTTACAACAGCAAGCCTGACAGCAATCTCCCTTTGGTGATGCACGGTCAAGATGTATTTGTGTTCGCAACGAAAGCTGCCATAAAAGACATCTCGCACGTATTGAAGCAATCTGGCACAAAGCCAGATGAAGTAAGCCACTTCTTAATTCATCAAGCCAATTTACGAATTGTCAAGAGCATCAAGGATTTCTTGAGACAACCAGAAGAAAAGTTTCCTCTTAACATTCACAGATATGGAAACACGTCATCGGCAAGCATTCCGATTCTCCTTGATGAAGTCAACAAAGAAGGCAAGTTAAAAAGAGGCGATTTAATAGTAATGAGTGCTTTTGGAGCCGGTTTCGTTTCAGGAGCATGTATTTTAGAATGGTAAATTATGGAAAAAAGAGTAGTTATAACAGGAATGGGTGCCATCACCCCACTTGGCAATAATGTCGAGACTTTGTGGGACAACCTAGTCAACGGAGTTTGCGGCATCGATTATATAACAAAGATAGACACAACAGACATACCAGTCAAAATAGCGGCAGAAGTGAAAGACTTCGACCCTATCCAACATGGCGTTGAGCCATCATTTGCACGTCGTAACGACTTATTCTCGATTTATGCTTTGGCAGCGTCTATCGAAGCCATGAAAGGCAACGAAGGCTGCTTCGAACCAGAGCGTCTCGGTGTTTATGTAGGTTCTGGCGAAGGCGGTTTCGACACTATCATAAAGGAGGTGCTAAAATGGAAAGACCAAGGTTCAAAATGGGTCTCACCACTTCTCATCCCAAGTATGATTTCAAACATCGCTGCTGGCAACATAGCTATCCGCCATAATGCATGCGGCGTTTGCGTGCCAATCGTAACAGCTTGTGCAACAGGAACACACTCAATAGGCGAAGCATATCGCGCCATCAAACACGGCTATGCTGACGCCATCATCACAGGCGGCAGCGAGGCTGCAGTGAACCCTCTCAGCATAGCTGGCTTCACCAACTGCAAGGCATTGTCACGTTCAGAAGACCCTAAGGCAGCATCATTGCCATTCGACAAACGCCGCGCTGGTTTCGTCTTAGGCGAAGGCGCAGGCATCATACTCCTTGAAGAATACGAACACGCCAAAGCACGCGGCGCTAAGATCTACGCTGAGGTATGCGGCTACGGCAACACATGTGACGCTCACCACGTTACAGCGCCTCATCCAGAAGGAAGACAAGCAGCACGCGCCATCAAGATGGCTCTTGAAGAAGCTAAATACAACGAAAACGACGTCCTTCATATCAACACTCACGGAACAGGAACGCCGCTCAACGATAGTTCTGAGACAGCAGCCATCAAATTGGCTCTCGGCGAAGAAGCAGCACGCAAGTCTCACATCAACTCAACGAAATCTATGACAGGTCACTTGCTCGGAGCAGCAGGCGGCGTTGAAGTGATAGCAACAGCATTGGCATTATATCACGGCATCGTCCCTCCAACAATAGGTCTCAACGAACAAGATCCATCATGCGACTTAAACTACACTCCTAACGTTGCACAGAAAGCCGACTTGACAATAGCAATATCAGAATCATTAGGATTCGGCGGTCATAACGCATGTATCGCTCTAAGAAAAATTAACGATTAACAATTTTTAGCCCGAAAGGCTTGAACAGATATAACATAGTCGTACGACTATGAACATAACACATAAAACTATGACAAAAGAAGAATTAAAACATTATCTGCCACATCGTGAGCCTATGTTGCTCGTTGATGAAATCAACATCGATGAAAACAAAGTGGTACATTCAAAATACCATGTCACTGGTGAAGAATTTTTCTTGAAAGGACACTTTCCTGGACAGCCTACAGTTCCTGGCGTAATCCTTTGCGAAATAATGGGACAATCGTGCGCTCTTCTCATCCTCGATGATTTGAAAGACAAGATAACATTATATACAGGACTCGACAATGTTCGTTTCAAACATCAGGTGGTCCCTGGCGACACTATCGAAGTGGAAGCCACATTATCAAGCCAAAGAGCTAATATGTATTTCTGTGAGGCCAAGGCAACAGTAAACGGAAAGCTTTGTGCCAAAGGAAGTTTATCATTTGCATTAATTGAAGACACAAGAAAGAAAGATGAATAATAAAGAATTTCAAATAGTTGTGTTGGCAAAACAAGTGCCCGACACTCATAATGTTGGCAAAGACGCCATGAAAGATGACGGCACCATCAACCGTGCTGCTCTTCCAGCGATCTTCAATCCAGACGACTTAAAGGCTCTCGAGATGGCGCTCTCATGCAAAGACGCTCTTAAAGACATCATGCCTGTCAAGGTCACCATCATCACCATGGGACCTTCACGCGCAGCAGAAATAGTACGCGAGTCTATGTTCCGCGGCGCCGACAACGGCTTCGTAGTGAGCGACAAGAGATTCGCTGGTTCCGACACCTTGGCAACTTCATACGCCTTATCGGCAGCAGTAAAGAAATTGGGTAAGGTTGACATCGTATTCTCAGGACGTCAGGCTATCGACGGCGACACAGCTCAAGTCGGACCTCAGGTAGCAGAAAAACTAGAGATACCTCAAATCACTTACGCAGAAGAACTTATATCGATGACAGAAAACGAAATCGTCATCAAAAGACGTCTCGACAGAGGCGTTGAGACAGTAAAATCAGCATTCCCCGTCTTGGTGACAGTACACAGCAACGCTAACGACTGCCGCCCTCGTCACGCGAAACGCGTCATCATGTATAAAAACGCTTCTACCGAATCTGAAGGCCTACAGCCAATAGCCAAAAACCAAAAGCCAACGATCAAAATAGAAGAATGGAACGCCGACGACATCAATCCTGACTTTGAAAGATTAGGTCTTAGCGGTTCTCCTACAAAAGTTAAATCAATTGAAAATGTTGTTCTTACAAGTAAAGAGAATAAGAAAATAAATAACAGCGAAAGCGAAATCAACGAATTAATGAAAGAGCTTATCTCAGCTCACATTATCTAAAAAAATTAACAATTTTAAAAAAAGAAATTACCATGGAAACAAGAGAAAAAGTTATAGACATTATCGTAAATAAATTAGGTGTTGAACGCGAAGCAGTTGTTGAAAGTGCAAGCTTCACAAACGACCTCGGTGCAGACTCATTGGATACAGTTGAACTCATCATGGAATTTGAAAGAGAATTCGAAATCAACATTCCTGACAATCAAGCTGAGAAAATCTCCACAGTAGGCGAAGCTATCTCTTTCGTAGAATCAGCTTTAAACAAATAAATAATAACATTTCTAAAACTTGAATCATGAACAACATATTAGTATTCTGTGAGATAACAGAAGAGCAACATGTAGCTGAGGTGAGTTTGGAGCTTTGCTCCAAAGCTCGCAAGCTCGCCGACAGGCTTAACTCTCGTCTCGATGCTATCGTCATAGGAAACGAGATTAACGATATTGAAGGCCAACTATATCCATACGGTGTTGACTCCATTTTCTATCTTGAAGATCCACGTTTATCGTTTTATCAGACATTGCCATTTTTCAGTGCTGTGACAAAACTTATAAAAGAAGAGACACCTGATATAGTTCTTTTCGGAGCCACATCAGTGGGCCGCGACCTAGGTCCTCGCATCGCTTCTTATATGCGCTGCGGATTGACAGCCGACTGCACAAGCCTAGAAATAGGCGACCATACTGACGCCAAGACACAAACTGTCTATAAAGACATTTTATATCAAATACGCCCTGCTTTTGGCGGCAACATCATCGCTACAATCGTTTCTCCTGAGACAAGACCTCAGATGGCGACAGTACGCGAAGGCGTTATGAAAAAAGAAATATACAACGAAAACCATAAAGGCGAAGTACGCATACTTAAAGCCGAAGACTACATCAACGACAGCGACTTCTGTATCGAAGTTATTGAACGTCAGATTGAAGCTCAGAAAATCAACATCAAAGACGCTCCTATCATCGTAGCGGGCGGCTATGGCATGGGATCTAAAGAAAACTTCGCTCTCCTCCACGAATTAGCCGACACCATTGGCGGTGAAGTAGGCGCAACACGCGCCGCCGTCGATGCTGGCTTCACCGAAAACGAAAGACAGATAGGTCAGACAGGTCTCACTGTCCGCCCTAAATTATATATAGCTTGCGGTATCTCAGGCGCCGTTCAACATCGCGCCGGCATGGACCAATCTGCAAAGATTATCTCCATCAATACCGACCCTAACGCTCCTATCAACAGCATTGCCGACTACACCATCATCGGCGACGCCATGGACGTTTTACCAAAAATGATTAAAATAATTAGGAGTTAGGAATTAGGAATTGAGAAATGATAAAATTTAATTCCTCATTCCTAATTCCTCATTCCTAATTGAAAAAATAAGAACTATGAATTTCTACAATGATAATAAAAGCTTAAAGTTTTATCTCTCACATCCTGTGATGGATAAGATCATCAAGTTGAAAGAACGCGACTTCGTTGATAGCGATAATGACATGATGGCTCCTGTCAATGTTGAAGACGCCATCGACAACTACGACAAGGTCCTTGAGATAGTAGGCGACTTGGCTGCCAACATACTAGAGATCAACTCCGAAGCCGTCGATCATGATGGCCCTCAAGTTGTCAACAACGAGATTGTCTATGCTAAAGGCACACAGAAAAACCACGAGGTGTTACGCGACGCCGGTCTCTACGGCATGTCGTTGCCTCGTAAATATAAAGGCTTGAACTTCCCTTACGTTCCTTACGTCATGGCTGCTGAGATAGTGTCACGCGCTGATGCCGGCTTCGCTAATATATGGGGACTTCAAGACTGTGCAGAGACAATTTATGAATTTGCTTCTGAAGAGATAAAAGAAAAATATTTGCCTCTCATCAACGAAGGCATGACATGTTCGATGGCTCTCACCGAGCCTGATGCCGGTTCTGATCTCCAGTCAGTAAGACTCAAGGCGAGTTATGATGATAAACACAACTGCTGGAGACTCAACGGTGTCAAGCGTTTCATCACCAACGGCGACGCTGACATCCAGCTCGTCCTCGCTCGTTCAGAAGAAGGAACGACAGACGGACGCGGCCTCTCTTACTTCCTCTACGACAGAAGAGATAACGCCGTGACAGTGAGACGCATAGAGAACAAACTCGGCATCAAAGGTTCCCCAACAGCAGAACTCGTTTTCAACAACGCTCCCGCCCTCATCATCGGCGAACGCCGCATGGGACTCATCAAATACGTTATGTCGTTGATGAACGGCGCACGTCTCGGCGTTGGCGCTCAGTCAGTAGGCCTCGCTGAAGCCGCTTACCAAGAAGCTATGGAATACGCTCGCCAACGCGAACAGTTCGGAAAAGCTATCGTCAACTTCCCTCAGGTTTATGAAATGCTCGGCATCATGAGAGCTAAAATCGATGCAACACGCACTTTATTATATGAAACATCACGCTTCGTTGACTTATATAAAGCCTACGACTCTATAAGCAAAGAAAGAAGCCTCACTGCAGAGGAACGTCAAGACATGAAATATTCTCAACGTCATGCCGATATGATGACTCCAATGCTCAAACTCTTCGCTAGCGAATATGCTAACCAAATAGCTTACGACTGCATCCAAGTTCACGGAGGCTCTGGCTTCATGAAAGAATATAAATGTGAACGTCTTTACAGAGATGCCAGAATATTAAGCATCTACGAAGGAACTTCACAATTACAAGTTGTCGCTGCTATCCGTTTCATCGGTAACGGTTCATATCTCAAACGCATTGAAGAATATGAAGCCATGCCATTGGCAGAAGAATTGTTGCCACTTCGCCAACGCATAATTAAGATGAAGGAAAGCTACCTCAACATCGTTGCTGCTGCCGACAAATTCGGCACATCATCAGAGGCTTACGACTTCCTCGCACGCCGCATGGTGGAAGCAATGGGTCACCTTATCATGAGTCATTTGTTGTTGCAAGACGTTAATAGAATCTCAGAAGAACAAAACTTCAAAACCTCAGAAGAACAATTCATGAAGTCTTGCAAAATAATGATAGCTTTAGGTGAGTCCGAAATAGCAAAAATCCTTACATTTGTGGAAAATTTCAAAGAAGAAGATTTACAAATGTATAAATAACAATGTGGAATTAGGAATGAGGAATTAGGAATTAATTTCAACAACTCCTAACTTCTAATTCCTAACTCCTAACTAAATTAAAAGTTATGAGATTATTATTAGAAAATAAGACAGCTGTCATCACTGGTGCAGCAAGAGGCATTGGCAAAGCTATCGCTAAACGTTTTGCAGAAGAAGGTTGTAACATCGCATTCACCGACTTGAACGAAGAAAGTATCAAAGCAACAGAAGCTGAATTACAGGCTTTAGGCGTTAAAGCTGTTGGTTATATGTCTAACGCAGCTATTTTTGAAGACGTAGAAAATACTGTAAAACAAATACATCAAGACTTTGGAAGAATAGATATATTAGTCAATAATGCTGGCATCACACGCGACACTTTGATGATGAGAATGACTGAAAAACAATGGGACGACGTTATCACCGTCAACTTGAAATCTGCATTCAACTTCATCCACGCCATCGTTCCTATCATGGCACGTCAACGTTGCGGCAGCATCATCAATATGGCTTCTGTAGTAGGCGTTTCTGGCAATGCTGGTCAAGCCAACTACGCTGCATCAAAGGCAGGTTTAATAGGTTTAGCAAAATCTATCGCCAAGGAAATGGGCTCACGCAACATCAGAGCAAACTGTATCGCTCCTGGTTTCATCATCACCGACATGACAAACCAAATCTCGGAAGAAGCAAGAGAAGAATGGATGAAGATTATCCCATTGAAGAGAGGCGGCACTCCAGAAGACGTTGCCGACACAGCATTGTTCTTGGCTAGCGACTTGTCAAGATACGTCACAGGACAAACAATTCACTGCTGCGGCGGCATGAACTGCTAAGAGATTTCCTTTTCATTTTATATTATGTTTGGAATCCCTAGATATTGGGATTCCTTTTTTGTTATATTATAAAAAAAAGACGTCACATCACTTTGTAACGTCTCATGAGCCACATGACGGACTCGAACCGTCGGAAAACTCGAAAAAGTTAAGTTGTTGATTGTCAAAAGTCTATAGTTTTATTTTTGCCGTTTTTCGTGCTTTTTTGCCGGTCTCCTGCCGGTGAAAATGTAGTAGAGCGTCCGCTAAAGCGTCTGTTTTTTAACGATTTATGCGTCCATCCTCTTCCCACGGCGTTATTAAATTTTTGTTATTTTCTTAATATTGTACCTATTTCTTTAGGTTCAAACCAATCTTCAATTTTGAAGATGTATAGTTTTTTGTTCTGATCATAATAGAATACATCTTCATTTTTCCAATAACAATATTCCTTCGGTTCTCCCATTACTTGTTCCTTGAATCCCATCTTCTTTAATTCAGTTTTTATATAGTGTTTGCTATCGGGATATTCTGAAACTATGCCGTTGATTTTATCTGTGCATTTCTGAAGGAATTGTCTTCTGACTAGGTGAAGGATGTTTTCTGCCGATAAAGCTATTAAATCACTATGTTGAAAATAAAACTGGTTCCTTATCACATCTTTTATGTGTGATTTTAAAGGGTCTGGAAATGATGATGTATCTAATATTCCACCTTCGCCAGTAAGCAACCAATTTACGTTAACGTTTGGCATGCGTCTCTTCAAACGAGCTATTGTTTCGTAAAACTCATTTGCTTCTTTCAATATCTCCTTCTTCTTTTTATAATGAACATTGTCAAACTCTGCCTTGTTTGGGACGGCATGTTCTAAAGCCTGTGTGAATCTGCTTTTGAAACCTTTTTGCCATTCTTCAAGTTGCTCATGGCCATACGATGTTAGATAATTTCTCTCATTGTGGTTTGTGCAGAATTTATAAGACCACCAAGTTTCGTCGTAATCTGGAAATATTTTTTTAATTTTGTCGTCCAAAAAGTCTGGAGATTTTTTCCCGCTTGCCATATCGGCAACAATCTCTTCCCATCCAGCTTGAGGATAACCTAATTTTTCCCCAAGTTCGAGTTCTGAAGAAACCTCTCCAAACCTTACCACATTGTCTATAAATGTGTAAATATCTCTTTTTTTGAGGGAACGGTATCTACTTAATTTGTTTTCTTTCTTCATATTTTTTTTAGTATTTAAAATCTTTGTAGATTTTGTAAATTTTGTAGATAATCACCTTTAAGATGTTGATTTTTATTTACTTATTTATCTACAATTAATAAAATTCATTGTAGATACTTATTGTCATTTTCCTTGTTCAATAATTGACATCAGTTTTTCGATTTGTTTGTCTTTTTCTTTCAATGTCTCTTCCAAAATGGTGATGAGACGGGATATTTTGTCGTTTGTTTCTACAGAATTATCATCAATTTGACGACACATTTCACCTTCTCCGGTGATTAACCAGTTCGCAGAAATGGCATAATCGCTACATAATTTCTGTATAATGTCCATTCCTGCTGCCATTCTCTTATTCAGAATTTCTGAAAATTTAGCGGGCTTTATTCCGATAGATTCTGCTAATAATGCTTTATTGAGGTTTGGATTTATCTTCAATATATAATTTATCGCCTCAATAACTCTTTCATTTACAACTATTTCAAAATTTTTCATAAAAATAATTCAGATTTTGTGTATTAAATTCAGAATTTATGTATATTTGCAAACGCAGTTTAATATTAAATCCGAATGTAAATATATGAAAAAAATCGTAACGACAAAAGAGAACATAGAAAAGCTATCGAAGACCTTTGGAGTGAGTATAATTTCGGTCTATAAAGCACTCCGTTTCGTCACCCGTGGCGAGCGTCCTGACAAGATAAGACAGGCGGCTATGAACATGGGCGCGACACTGTTAGAATCTAAATGTTTAACCAATAAAAATTAATAACTATGGAAAGAGAAATTAGAGAACTGTTAAAGTCCATTGACAAATTGAATGTAACAGCCGAAAGATTAAAAATGACATTACAGGAAATGCAGATTGAAGAGTGGGATTATATTAGACTGGTTGTTAAAGAGCAGTTTTTCCGCGCGTGTGTGGAGAATATAAATTTACCAGCAAGGGCTATTTGCATTCTTATTCGTGGTGAATTTAATGTAAATATTAATGCTATGCATGTAAGAAGAATACTTAACGACCGAGGATTTAAGGAGAGCTATGGCGTTTCCACAGTCTTTTGTGATTATAGATATGATAATCCTGACACCAGGTTAAGATATAAAGGATTATGTTATGAATTTAATGTGAGAAGCATATTAACAGCTGAAGAGCTCCAGGATTTTGAAAGAATATAACCAATAAAAATTAATAACTATGAGTACAAAAAGATCAGTCACTGTAGATTTCGATGAACTGTTTGAAGACATGTGCTACTTCGACCAGATTTCATTCATCGCCGATAAATTATGTGATCAGCGCTTGGAAGACAAGCTTAAGATATTACGCAATTCCCTCACAGATGTCGAGATTATGGATTTTATCCATAAGAACGCAGACTTGGCTATCAAGGTTCTTAGAGGTGATGGGTTTGAGGTTGAATAATCATGGAAGACAAGAATTTGAAAGAAAAATACGCCCAATTACAGGATGATTATCTTGATTTGGTGGAAAGGCATCATCAGTCGCTCAGAAATTTTAATGTGATAATCAAGGTGAAAGACAGATGCCTGATTATAGTATTGATATTCATGTTGATTCAATCAGTAATAAATATAGTGTTATGAGATACAAAGTAAAATATAAGTTGCGTACAAGAATGACGTGGTTTACTGGATAGAGACCACAGCGATGGATATTCCGCACAAAGATTACTATTTCGAGCACCTGGCAACGGTGGAAGCAATGAGGATATTGCTTGGCATGGCCGACGAACTGAAGGTCGGCAGGAAAGAATTAGTTGACTATGAAATCGTCTGGGAGGAGTGAAAGATGGGTGATAAAATTGAAATTGCAGGTTTCGTCGTCGCTCAGATAGGCGAAAAGACCATAAAGCTAGAAATCAAAAATGCTGATGATGTCATGGCGATAGTTCCGATATCTAACAACGTAATAACAATAACTAAAAAGTAAGACAATGAAAAAATTTCCAACAATAGAGAATTTTCTAGAAAACGCGTTCGAGTATGAAGAACTGGACGATTTGATGAGATATATTAAAGAAATAGGTAACGGATGTCTTAACAGACCGCTTAATATTTACGGCCAAAGTAATTGCGGCAAGACAGTTTTGGCTCGGCTTCTTAAAGAGATGTTCAAGGATGACGCTGTAATTATGGATAGTTGGCTGTTTTTAAGTAACTTCAACAATCACTGGGCTGACAAGAAACTGGTCATCATAGATGAAAGAATAATAACAGATGACAGGTTTATTGAAAAGGTAATAAACACCTATCATTCCGACTACATTCATGTAGAGACAAAGGGAAAGATGCCACGGGAGGTCTTCAATAATATCACGTTTATAATATTTACAGAACATCCATTGAAGGAGAATGACAATATCGTCACAATGCGAATGAGACTTCCGATATTTTATGACAGAATGGTGGCTGAATTGCCTGAGTTTAGCGAATACGTCAAATATTATCGATCATGAACTATTATTCCAAACAATTATACATCCACATGCAGAATCTTCCTAAGGGAGACTACATAAGGATCCGTGACGAGCTTTGCGGGTTCTTGGGGTGGAGTCTGCCGAAGTTTTATCGGCGGGTAACAGGTGAAACAAGAATAAATTACCAGGAGAGAGTTCTGATCGAAACTTTCTTCCAGAAGAAAATTTTTAAAATTGAATAGATATGTCATACTTTGAGGATAGATTGAAAACACTGCAGATTACAGATAAGGCGAACAGTTATAAGGCTGTCGACATCGACGGCCACGGCATCAACTTCAAGTTCTTTACAGAGACAGACAAAGGCGACATATCAATCAATTATATAGGTCTTGACGGCGTTGTTGAGGTGTACGAGACCGAGAACAGGAAGATCCGCAGCTTCTCCAGAACACGTTTGCAGAATCCTAAAGGTGATATGAAATATCAACAGCCGGCAGGAACGGAAACCTTGCCATTTGTCACTCCGGAAATCCTGAAGACATACAAGAAAGGCGAAAAGGTCACAACGCTATACATCGTCGAAGGTGAGTTCAAGGCGTTTGCCATGTCAAACTTCGGTCTTCCTACATTCGGAATTGGAGGAATCCACAATTTCAAGGACAAGAAGAAGGACAACATCCACCCATATATATTGGAATACTGTCGTAAGTGCCAAGTCAGTAATATCGTGCTTCTTTTCGACGCTGACTGTTTAAAAGTGGAATGGAAGGAAGACAAGGAACTAACCACACGTCTGAAGTCATTCTACAGCGCGCTGAACACTTTCAACGAATATCTGAAACCACACGATATAACTTTGTATTTCTCACATGTCGTTGCCGATAGTCCAGACAAAGGAATCGACGACGTTTTGTATGGCGGTCGCTCTGATCAGAAACTTGTATTGAGCGAACTGGAAGGACTGCTTACAGGCACCAATGAAAGAAAATACATACTTACTTATCTTATTACAGGAACTTCGTCATTCAATATTCAAAGGATTTTCGGTCTTGATAGCGCGAAAACCTTTTACGAGAATAATATAAAAGTCCTTGAAAACAAGGAATTCATATATAAGGGCAATCCGTATTATGCCGACGAGAACGGCAAACTGGCGGTCAGCTGGAAAGGTCAACAAAAGAATTATGTCCGTATCGGTACGGAATATTACAAGAAGATTGTTGAAAAAGCACCTAACAAGCAGACCGAAATCAATATAGTTCGTTGGTCGAAAGAAAACATCAATCAGGACTTCCACAATTCAAAGGAATTCATAAAGATGATTGAGAAATGCGACGCGTTTACAAATATTCCAGAGAATGATCCGGAGAAATACCAGCAGATTATTATTTCTGAAAAAGACGGAATCACATCACGCCTGTACAACAGATATTCGCCAGTTACACATGTTCCGAAAGAAGGAAGCTGGAGAAACATAAACAAACTACTTCATCATATCTTTGATTACAAAAATGTCGCTGGTGAGTCATTATACGATTTCGCTTTAGACTATATACAATTGCTATACACACAGCCAATCAAGCACCTTCCAATACTTTGCTTGGTGTCTAAGGAACGCGGAACAGGCAAGACCACATTTTTAAATTTGCTTCGTGCCATATTCGTTGAGAATATGCGAATTCTCGACAGCGAAAGGCTTATGTCTAAATTCAACGGTTCTTGGGCGGGAAAACTCATCGTGTCGGTTGACGAATCTTTTATTAACATGGATGAGAAAAACGGAGCTGGCAACAAACTAAAAATGATAGCGACCAACGCCACAATCCCATGCGAAGGCAAGGGAAAGGACTCGACCGAAGTTCCGAACATATCGAAGCTTATATTATGTTCCAACGACGAATACAACTTCGTTAAAATCGACATGGAAGAAAACAGGTATTGTATCATCAAGGTAAATCCTATTGAAGACAGCCGCGACCCTCACATGTTCGACAAGATGGTTGACGAGATACCAGCGTTTTTATATTTCCTAAAGAACAGGCAATTATATTATCTGGAAAAGTCACGCTTATGGTTTGAAGAAACATTGTTCGAGACAGAAGCCTTGAACAAAATCAAGGAGAGAACCGAAGCGGCATCTATCAAGCACATCAAAGATGTCATCAAGGAACAGTTCTATATGCAGGAAGCGGATACGATTAAGTTGTCGGCAAGCGTTATTCTGAATCTGGTGAAAGAAGACTATCGTTTCATTACAAAGATGACGGTGAAGGAATGGCTGAAGGACAACGGCTATAAGAATGGCACTGCAACTAATTTCAAATATAAATACAATTACAACGACGATATGTTCGTATATGCTAAGGACAGATGTTATACCTTCAGAATCTATGATTTCTTGACAGAATCAGAAATAGCGGAGTTCTACAAGAATTTATCGGAAAAATAGACGATTTTTGGTGAAAAATATACAAAGCGGTAAGGTTTAAGACTTTACCGCTTTATTATTGCTTTTGAAATAGGAAAGAAAAATAATTTTTGAAAAAATATTGTAGATTTTGTAGATAATGTAGATATAGGTTGTAAGTTATTGTATATTATACAGTTATATATCTACAAATTAAAAATAAATTGTAGATTTTGTAGATGAATCTACAAGTATCTACAAATATCTACAAAGAAAAATTGATGTAAAATATTATAAATCAACAAGTTCTACAAAATTTTCAAATATCTACAATTTTTTGCAAATCCGCACGGAAAATTAAAAAGCGAAATCTATTTCGGTAATCTTTCAAGTAAGCCCAAAACTTGGATTTATCCCGATTTTTTGCTATACTTTTGTAGTCTCATAGATTTTGGTTACTACATGTTTTCCTGAGGTTGCCATTACGGTAACTTCGGGAAAACTAAAAGGAAACACGTTGAGAAACTGAAAGTTGAAAAATGAGAATTGAAAATTGAGAATTATGACAGACAAGAAAACTGAAGTAGGAAAATATGGTCCTATCTATGAACAATTTAAAGACAATCCTGTAGGAGCAATCAAGCACCTCCGTAAAATGAAAAACGGAGAATGTAGAAATGTTATATATAGAGATGATTTGGGTTATGTAGATTTTATATGGGGAGAAGTGACAGATCCTATAAAGCACAAAGGATATGGATTGGCTCATATTATAGATAAGCATGAAAATGAAATAAAAAGGTTGCATTATGAACTTGCCACTTTTATTTCGATTGTTATTAAGTATGGGAAGTTTAATGTTAAAAAATCAACACCACAAAAACGTGTTTACGAAAGTGAAACTTTCAGATTTATTGTCGCTGTTGAAAAAGGAAGGAATTGGCTGTTGACTTCATTTGACTTAATAAAAAAGCCCAAATAAATGGGCTTCTTTATCTCGGCATTGTTAAAAATATCGACGCTAACAATCTTTCGTTTCCTACGCTGTATGGAAAACCTTTGCAAATATACAAATAAAATTATATAAATGTTTAAAAACCAATAAAAAATATTATGGAAGACACAGAAAAAAGAGAAGTATGCCAAGGATATACCATTAAGATGTATCCTGAGGAAATAGCACGTTTCAAGCGTCTTGCTTCCGAAATGGATAATGTCAAGACCCAGCGCGACGCCTTGAACGCCTTGATGGATTTCTTCGAGAATCCTAAGACCGTTGTCAAGGACAACCCAGAACTCATCAAGAAAAACCAGGAACTTCAAGATGAAGTTGATGAGTTGAAAGAAGCTAACGACAATCTTAAAAAGCACATCGAAGATCTTAACGTCAAGGTTGAGGAACTCATCAATTCTGGCAATGAGTCGGCAATGTCGGCACAGAAGATACAATTAGAGCTCGAAGCACTCAAAGAAGAGTCAGAACACCAGGCTAAGGCTAATGCTAACAGACCAGCCAATATCTTTGAGGTGGAGGTTCATCCTGTACCGTTCCATTTCCTGAAGAAAATGTCGGAATATCTCACAGCACAGAAAAAGGCTGAAGTCACTCCAGGATATATACTCGTGGATTTGTTCCTGAAAGACCTGCAGAACCCACGCTCAAACAACCTTCCTTATATCGTCTCGACAGATGAGATTAGAAAGGTTCTGGAAGAGTATCGCAAAGCGCATCCGGAAGAGAATTGAAAATTGTTTGAAAAACTTTAAAAAATCAAAATTATGGATTTGAAAGACAAAATGAAAGCTAAGGCTATCAAAGCAGCTTTGAGTATGCTTCCGCCAGGATTGTTTGACAACGCTCCTGAAGATATTGAAGGATTTATCGCTTCAATGTTGTCAACTGTTGAAGTAAGCGAGGGCGAATGTGCTGCCGTGCTTATTATAGAAGGCAAAACCGGATATATGGTCAATATCATCCGTCTTGATGCGGAATTGAAAATGACTATTGTCAACCAGATGACTCTGAAAGAATTTTTTGATAAAGTATTAAAAACTATACAAGATGGCAACATTGGATGATTTGATGGGTGGCGGTGCTTCTTCTTCAGAAGAAAACATCATAACTCTTGGTGATATAACAGGTCAGTTCAAAACCAAGACGCAGCGTCAGTCGTATTATGAACCTGAACCAGAACCGACTTCTGATCTCGACGCTTCTCTGATAGATCCTGAAGGCGAGACTACAGCATCTGACTACACTGGCGTATGGTCTCCTGAAGGAGATATGGAAAGAACGGTATCTCCAGAACGTGCACACCGTACAGGCGAACGTATCGCTCGCGTGATAGATACAGGCTTTAATTTCCTTGCATCTAATATTGTAGCCAAAGGCAGCGGCAAGGAATACAAGGCCGAAGAGAAAGACCTTGCCGACATAGCCGAGGCATGGGGCGACATAGCAGAGGAAAAGCAGTGGGAGTTCTCTCCAGGATGGCAGCTTGTAATACTTTACGCCATCGTTTACGGTCCTTTAGCAAAAGAGGCGTTCAACGACAGACGTATCATGGAAATAGAGCAGAAGCAATTGGAACAGGAAGCTAAAATGAGACAGATGCAGAATGAAATCGAACAGCTCAATAGAATCAGAGAATACGAAGCAGCCGAAGCCGCAAGAAAAGCCAAAGCAGAAGCAGGAAACGCGTGAGGTCTTTAAAATGGTGTTCGTGGGCAAACCAGGAACAGGCAAGACAACGGTATTGCGCAGGATACTTAAAGCAGCTCTCGATGAGGGCAGACGCGCGCTAATCGTGACGCCTCACGAAAACGAGTGGGAAGACATACCTTTCGTCTGTCCGCGTTTTCCTGAAAGAATACGCACATATAAAGGCGCAAGACGTCTGATATGCCACGGCGAAAAGGATATTCTTGAAAACATCAAGGAAAACTTCGTCAACGGTTTCCTGATCTTCGACGACTGCAAGGCTTACATCCGTCCAGGCGACCGCGTTTATATGGAGCAGTTCCTGTTGGCCTTGCGACAGAAAGACGTCGATTTCGCCTGTTGTGGCCATGGATTTACTACCATTCCGCCAGTATTCTACGCCTTTGCAACCAATTTCGTAATATTCGCCACGACGGACAACCCGAAGAAACGCAAGGATGACGTGATGAATTATGAAGCTTTGGAAAAAGTAGTGAATGAAGTGAACCTTAAAGCACAGACCAACAAGCATTATTTTAGAATAATAAAGAATCAGTGATATTCAATGAGATATTAATAGTTAGGAAATGCTTTGCAAATAAAGATTATGGAAGAACCAAGACCAATGACATTGAAGGAACTTGCCGACAGATGGAACGTGTCTGTTCGTACTGTGCGCAAGTGGCTGGAGCCTTTTGAAGATGAGATTGGACCGCGAGTGGGTAACATATATTCTTCACACCAGGTGAAGATAATACTTAGCAAATTGGAGTAATTGTTTTTTTTCATAGATTGGTTATTTAATGTTGAAAGTTCCTGGAAACGGGAACTTTTTTTTAACAAAAAAAATCATCTACAGGTAAACCTCAAGGAATGATTTTTGTGTATATTTGCATAATTAAATTATTGAATATGCCTACGATATTTGAATATTTTGGATTTGTTTTTAAGTTTTATTCAAACGAACATGAACCGATACACGTTCATGTAATTAAGTCCGGTTGCGAGATTATATTTGATATCATAATGGAGAATGGAAACGTGAAGGAGATAAGACAACGCCGAGGAACATTGCCTCCATTATCTGAAAAAGATGCAAAGACAGCATATCAGTTTGTAGAAAAATATGCTTCTAATATTGTCAACAAATGGATTAACTACTTCGTATTGAGAAAAACCATTAGAAAAACTGTCATTAGAAAAAAACTTTAGTACCATGGAAACTCCAATATATATAGTAAAAGTAACTTGTAATGACAATATTACAATAGATGTCGTTTTTAACGATAACACAGAAAGAAATATCAATGTCGGAGAGTTCATCAGAGTGCATCCGCATCCTCAATACAACAAATACCTTAATCCAGCCAACTTTAAAAAAGGGAAATTAATAGATGGAAATGTAGTCTGGGGCAATGACCTTGAATTTCACATCCATGACCTGTATTCAGGAAATTTGAACTAAATACAAAAGACTGCTTCGGCGGTCTTTTTTTTTTAACAAAAAAATCATCTACAGGTAAACCTCAAGGAATGATTTTTGTGTATATTTGCAATGGAAACAAATAAAAACTTAAAGTTATGGCAGAATACATTTTAAGAGTTAATGCAAGATGCAAGAACGCCCGTACTCTCATTGATTATTTGAAGAATCTTGATTATGTAGATCTTCAGGAGAAAAAGGAGAATAAATCAATGTTGCCTAAAGAAACCTTACAGGCTATTAGAGAAATGCAGAATGGTGACGTAGTGGTATGCACCAGTATGGAAGATTATAAAAGAAAAGTGCGCCATGCGTAACATCGTTTACACCAAGCAATATCTGAAGGATTTGGATAAGCTTAGAAAGAGCAAGAAGTTTGATGAAGATGAATTGGATAAGGTGATTGAGAAACTGGCCAATGACATTAAATTGGATAAGAAATATAAAGATCATAAACTTCAAGGCGAACTCTCCGGTTTTAGAGATTGTCACATAAAGAATGATTTGGTATTGCTGTATTACAAGACACAGACAAACGAATTGAAAATTCTAACACTTTCCAGATTGGGAAGTCATGCTCAGGTTCTTCCTGGGTTCTAATCTTAAAGACCTCCTCCAAGGTCTTTTTTTTATCCTCTCAAACGCCTTATTTCTCACGGCTTACGGCTCATAGCCCATGGCTCTCCGATGAAAAATTTTTTCAAAAAACTCTTGACAAATTGAAAAAACGCCGTATCTTTGCCTCGCTAAAGTTTAATTGTAAAGGCGTGAAAAATCATCACGTCCGTTCTTGCGGGCTTTTTTTATGCCCTGAAAAGATATATGGTATTCCACCCGTGCATACGTTGTAATGGCGTATGCGAGCCTTTACAATAGACTTTAGCAGCGGGTCGGGATACCGTTTTTTTTATTCCGAATGCTAAAAATTATTGTAAAATGGGAAAAGATTTACTTACACAAAATCAGAAGGCGGAAATTATCGAAAGCCTTTATGAAATCAGAAAAATCACAACAGATTTTGAAACCGTACTAAAACATGATTACCAATGTTTTCATGGCGACCAGCAGCAAAGATTTTACTCACAGTTTATGTTTGAGATTTCCCGTTGCTACAAAAGAGCTTTGGATGTCTTGACAATGAAAGGAGGTGCAAGATGAGAACAATAGAACTCCACAGAATATCGTTGGTTGACGACTACTGCAAGTCAAAAACAGAAGAAGACAGCAATTTGAGTCTTTGCATAGACATCTTGTCGTCAACAATCCTTTCAATAGTGAAAGACGCCGATAACGACGACTGCATGGACACCAGACAGCTGTATAATGTCGCGCATGTGCTTCGCACGCTTGAAGAGCTACGCATGGAAGCTAAGGTAATCAAGGAAGGAGGTGTGGCATGAAGACGATAAACATAGAGCAGCTTCCGACCTTGGACAACATCCTTACAGGCGACATCATAGAGCATTTCCGCAAGACTATAACCGACGTGATGCGCGTCACCAACAGCAACGCCGAGCATATAATAAAGGAGATGCTGTTCACGTTAACGATACTTGAAGACATCCGGGAAGAATACTCGGATGTCATGGAAAAAGAATAACTTTGCAGAATTATTAATTAAAATCAAAATTATGAAGAAACTGAATTATTATTACGGAATGGACGCCTGTATGGCGTTGTTCGTGGTCTTGCTGTTCTGCAAGAACCTTAAAGGAAGCTGGGCCGTTGCTACAGTGGCCGCATTTGCGCTGCTGTTCACGTTAGCCTATACGTCAAAATCAAAAGTCACCAACGAAAGCGGCGAGACGGTCAAGGCGAAGCCTGAAGACGCCTGCGAGCCTCTTTTGGATGTGGCACCAGGTGCCGAGCATTACGGCTTTGACGGCATCAAGGCAGCTGGCAAGGTCTTCAAAGCAGCCAACGGCACACACATAGTTGTGAAGAAAGACGGCAGCGTCAGGACCAGATCCATTACAGGCAAAATGGTAAATGCAATTCGTGGCGGAGTTCTTGCCAGTGCACCGGATGAATGCTGGGATGAGTTATTTAAAGCGTAAGGAGGTTCAGCTATGAAGAAATGTATTAAAAAGAATCTTTATGCAGCGGTCGATGTGATGGCAGTCGTCACCCTGCTGCTGTTGGTCGCTGCAATAGCGAAGAAAGACGAAACATTAGGAAAATGTTTCTTTGGAAGTCTAACTGTCACTGGTGCTTTAGGGCTGGCTCAAATGATGTTCGGTCATGCCAAGATTGAAAACGAATCTGGCACAGTCATTCACACCAAGTCGGAAGAAGGCTGTGACGCTGTGGAACTGTCGCCAGGAGGCGCACGCTACGACATCGACGGAGTGAATACCCAAGGTAAAGTTTATAAACTTTCCGACGGATGCCATGCCGTAGCACGCAAAGACGGTACTGTTAAAGTGAAATCCCTTACAGGCAAGTTTGTAAACTCAGTAATGGGCGGAGTTCTTGTCAAAGCACCGGATAGTTGCTGGGACGAGTTGTTTAAAGCGTAAGGAGGTTCAGCTATGAAGAAATGTATTAAAAAAAATCTTTATGCAGCGGTAGATGTGATGGCTGTTATTGCCGTACTGCTGCTGGTCGCCTTTGTGGCCAAGAAAGAGAAAAGTTTTTTGGTAGGCGCTGGAGCTTCTGCTGTATTAGGCGGAATCTCACTCGTTGCACAGGCGTTGTTCGGTCATGCCAAGATTGAGAACGAAACAGGCACAGTCATTCACACCAAGTCGGAAGAAGGCTGTGACGCTGTGGAACTGTCGCCAGGAGGCGCACGCTACGACATCGACGGAGTGAAGATACAGGACAAAGTTTATAAACTTTCCGACGGATGCCATGCTGTAGCACGCAAAGACGGAACTGTAAAGGTGAAATCCCTTACAGGCAAGTTTGTAAACTCAGTAATGGGCGGAGTTCTTGTCAAAGCACCTGATGAATGCTGGGATGAGTTGTTTAAAGCGTAAATTTTAGGACGGACATTTTTTTTTTTGAAGCGGCGGAGTCGTGTACTTCGCCGCTTTTTTTTATGCCCAAATCGTGCATAATCCTACATAATCGTACATAATCGTACATAATCGTACATAATCGTACATAATCGTGCATAATCCTACATAATCGTACATAATCGTGCATAATCCTACATAATCAGGAACCTGAGAATTGCAGTCGATATACTTTTGTGGTCTAAATCAAATTTATTAACAAATCAAAAATTAAAAAAATGGACAAAATTTTAAAAAACAACACAGTAATGGGCATTGTAGCGATTGCTACATTAGCATTGGTAGCGGTCATGTTTGTGAAAAACCGCAAAAATGAAAAAGCAACATCAGCATTAGCACCAACTGATGAAGAGAAATAAAGGATAGGAGGACCGAAACATGAAAAATAAGACCTTAATATATATAGGTATAGTTCTTCTCATTGTTGCTGGAGCAGCTTTTTTCTTCTTCAAGAAAAAGAACAGCGGCACAAGCACAGCGTCAGACGCTGGTTCGGCAGATAGCAACAGCTCAAAATTTCTCGATTTGAACGACACAGACAGTATTGTCAGCAACTTGTCTGTTTCAGACAAGACGGCGCTCAAGAAATGGATCAAGAACATCAAGTCTTGGGTTAAAAATAATGACAAATGGAAGTCTTCTACAATCCAGCAAAGTGCTGAATCTCGAGAATGGACCTACTCTCAGGCTCTTGTCTTGAGCGCATTATGGCAGATGTATGCTACCGACAAAGTAATTACACGCGCACAGTACGATCAGTACGAATCAGAATTGAATTCTTTAAAAAATTAAAAATTAACACTTAAAATCAATAATCAAATGAACGGATTAAAAAAATCAATGGAGCCTGTAGCTTCATTCAAAATTCAAAACTCAACAGATAACGAAGTGAAAATTAATTTGTTTCCTGGTCACTATGACACAACGGAATTAGTTAAAGACTCCAACGGAAAACCTATTATTTCTCACGCTAACCCATCAGCTTTATGCGATGCAGGTTACACTTGCGACCAAGTGGCAGATGATTTCAATACAGAATTTCATGAAGCTAAAGGCTCAAATGCTTATCCTGTCAAAATTACACCGAAATCCACAAGAACACGTTACCGTGACTTCTTGAACTATATCAAGTATTCAGGTCTCCGCGTTTCTAAAATCCGCATTACCGACCTCAATACAGGTGGCAACCATGAAATCTTCGGTCAGGAATTGGAAGTTTCAGCTTCTTCAATCGGCTCAAAAGCAGGTTCAGACTTCATTCAGTTATCAAGTCACATCGACCCATCCAACTATCTTCAAAACTTCATCGACATCGACTTGGCTCAAAGAAATCTTCTTTTGGATGAGACAACTCTTGCGTTCTTGACAATTCCAGGTAAAGCTAACTTTTTAATTGACTTTACATTGAGCGAAGTAAAATAAGGTTTGAGAACCGAAAATCGTTTCAGGCGGCGAAAAAGACGCCGCCTTTTTTTGTAGAACTTAAAAATGAAATATATGAAAACAGAATCTGACAAATTTGAAAATACAACAGTGATAAGTCATCACGACAACTGTGGCGATCCTAATTGCACTTTGCCAGATACAGGTGCAAAAACAGATACAGGTTCAAAATGGTGGCAAGATATTGTAAAAGATACGGTGACAACAGGTCTTGGCGTCGTTTCAAATCTTTTCGGCGGAAGCGGCAATTCCAACACGCCAGCGCCGACGGTCAACAATAACGTCGCGAAAGATAACACTGCATTATATGTGGGTCTTGGTGCAGGGGCATTGATGTTCATCGTCTTGATTTTGGTCTTACTTAAAAAATAATGTCTATGAGCAGATTTTCAACAGGCAGCGGAAAGTTTGTTCCTGTCATCTCAACATACGTCCAGACCCAGAAGGCTGAGGCTGAACTTGGCGAAGATGTCAAGACTATTCATGAAGATGTTATTATTCCGCAAGTACCAGCTAATCCTGATGCACGTCCAAAACTCATCCAGTATGCCGAAGAATATTTCGGCAGATACTGGTTTGTGACGCTTGCCGTGCTGCTTGTCTTGCTGTTCCGCAGAAAATAGGAGGTGTATCTATGAATAATGAAAATAAAGCATATCTGAAAAACAATATCGTTGAGTTGACATCTAAATCTGATAAAAAAATTTATATCAAGTCTGGTAAAAACAAGACAGGCAGAGAAGTCGCTACGATTTTAAACAATCACAAGTCAGAGCTTACCGGTGGCAATCCATGGAAAAAAGTCAATAAGGGAGCTTCTTATGAAGACTTTACATTGGTTTTTGACAAGAAAGAGCATGCTGATACATTCAAAAGCAACATTGAAGAGATACTGGGTTCTGAAGTCTTATATATCACCCCATCAGGAACAGACGGCGAATCGTCCAATGTTGGCAGCGATTCATCAAGCAGCATACTGCTTGTGTTGGCAGGAGTCGTTGTTCTTTTTGCAATAGGAATAGTGATATGGAAGAAAAGAAAATAACATATAAGCTTAGTGATACAGGCCATTGGCTGGCACGCTGTGACCATTCTACAGGAGTGATAGAGCTGAACAGACGTGATTTCTTCAATCTTTCTCCAATGCTCCAAGATTACATCTGGATTCATGAGTGGGTACATCTTAAACATGACGTTTATGATGAAGCCGAGACCAACCGTATTACTGATAAGATTTTCATTTCCAGAGCTAAGAATGAAAAGGAACGATTAGAGCGTATAAGCTTCGTTGTTTCTTCTGGTGGCAATCCAAACAAAAGCAATATGGATCCGGTTACGATTGGATTGCTGGTGAGTCTAGGAACATCGCTTATAAAGACTGGAGGCGATGTGACGTCAGGCATTATAGCTAAACGCAATTCTGGATATTACTCACTCAGCGAAAGCGAAAGAGTTGTATATATTGATAATCTGCTTTCGGATGCATTCATGGCGTCACTCCTTACAGACAAGCAATCTGCCAAGGATATATTCTGGAGCAAATTGTTACCATATATCCCACGCAAGAATGAACAGACCTATGACGGATGGTATGCCAACAACAAATTCGTGACGACATACATTGCTAAATATGAGTCTCAATACGGTTTTGAGTTTGGCGCCATTACGCCAGTCAACCCCAAACGTCATCCCCAATACCAGAAGTCGATGAGGCTGCTGTCGCTGTCAGCCATAGGCTTGGCATTGCTGATATTGATGATAGTATTATTGAAAACTAAAAAATAAGAATTATGAATCCATTAATTTTAGCTTCAGGAATGAAGGCATTAGAGAAGATAAATTTCAACAAAGTTTTTGCAGCCGTCGGTAGCGTGCTGGTTGTGCTTATGATAGTGGTGGTCGTGAAACGCTACAGGAAGAAAAACCAGAAGGAAGTTGACGACACGATATATCTCAAGACTGTATCATCTACCGTGAATAAGTCACAGCTCACATACGATCTGTCGTGGTACGACACCAAGGCCATTATTTTGGCAGCAGACTTAGACGCCTCATTCGGCAACAACGGCGGATGGTTGGGATGCAACCAGCAGGGAGTCTATGATACCATGAAGATGATGAAGACAAAATCGGATGTAGGGCAGCTTATCACCGCTTTTGGAACAAAGGAACTCAATGCAAGCTGGCTGAAGAAGAAGACACCTATGACGCTTCCGTTCGCTATAACCATGCTTATGACCAACGGAGAACGCCGCAAGGTTGACAGCATCCTCAAGGAAAACGGTATCCATGACTCAGAACTAAACATAGGCGAATAAAAACTGAAGACATGAAAACAATAATCAAAAACAAGAAAATTATGATAGCATTAGCAACCATTGTCATTCTGATAGTGACGGCTTTTATTGTCAGAAGAAGAAAGAACGGCTCAGAAGAATACGGCAGTTCATTGCCAGAGGCATCGTTCCCTTTGCAGCCATACAGCGTAACAGGTGAGTATTCCGCAGCCAAAGGTTCATACGGACAGCAGATTGCCACCCTTCAGGAGCTTTGCATCACTCAAGGCGCCAAACTGAACGCCGACGGCTATTACGGACCAAAGAGCGAAGCTGTCTTTCAACAGATCTTCGGAAAGACAAGCATTACCGAAGAGGTCTATGACACAATACTTGAGAAATTTTCAAAAAGATAAAAAAATATGCAAACGACAATGAAATTCAACAGCAGAGGAGACAACGCCAAGAAAGCGTCAAGGATTCTCCGAGACAACAAGAAAGAATATCAACGTATTCTGAAAGCTGAAATAGCTTCTCAGAAAGGCAAGAAAGACGTGTGCAAGGCAGCCAAGGCAGCAGCCAAGAAGCACAAGAAAATGAGCTGGAAACAAGCCATGAAACAGGCTTCAAAATAAGATTGCTATGAAAACATCATACATCGGTCGAAACCTCATCAAGACCTTTGAGGGCTACCGTTCCGAGGCCTACATCTGTCCAGCTGGCAAATGGACCATTGGCTATGGCCATACACGAGGCGTGAAGGAAGGCGACACCTGTACGAAAACAGAGGCTGACATCTTCCTTCAGGAAGACCTCAGAGATGCTGAGAGAACGGTAGAGGCTACAGGCCTGAGCCTGTCGCAGCTACAGTTCGACGCATTGGTGAGCCTGGTATATAACATAGGTTCAGGCAACTTCCACGAATCAACGCTTCTGAAGCGTCTGAAGACGAGCACCGCAGCCAGCGAGAGCCTTGAAGAAGCATGGAAACGCTGGAAGTATGCAGGCGGCGAGATACAGAAAGGCCTCATCCGCAGAAGAGCAGCCGAATGGAGCTTATATAAACGCGGTTTTTTTTAATGATGCTGCCAGTGATGATATTGGCAGCGACAGTAACAGTAGTACTAATCAGAAAAAATAGAATGATATGAATTTCGGAAATAACATAGAAGCGATGGGCTTCGAGAAAAGCGGATGGTCTAAGATAGCGACCTCTGACAATATCACGTATATGGGCAAGCCTATGACGCCAGATGCTCTTGATGACGACCCAGTATGGACTATTAAAAAGATAGAGAAAGGAGGCACAGGCAAAGACGGGTTTGAATATATAACTATTACCTATAGTCAGAATCGTGTGAAATGGAACGAAAGAGAGAAATTAACTTATAAATATTTCTGGATATGAAAAAACTTGAATACAATCCATTAAGCGGCGAGTTTCAGTTCGTCAATTCCGAAACAGTCATAGTTGACAAGACGGATGCGACGGTTGATGTGCTAATAGGGTTCGTCCCAGAAAAAGACTATGAATATTCTTCATTGCAGGAATATAAATGTAGCGTAGCTCATGAGACCGTAATTTCCGACATTGAGAACAAGGAAGCAAGTGCATATTTCATGATATGCGTGTCTCTAAGCCATGAGCTGGACTACATCGCATCCAACGGAATGATTATTCCGACGGAATTTCTTAAAAATGAAAATTCTTGCAACGTATATTCTTCTGTCCTGCCTATCACCGGTGGGAGGATAGAAAATATATCTATAAAAATCAATTAAATTATTAACTAAACAATTAAATTATGTCAAACAACAAAATTAAAATCTACGGACAGTTAGAGTCCGGTGTGAAAGATGGCTACGTTACCGATTCGGAACAGGTTTGCACATCAAGACAAATTATGGTAGTTGGCGGCCCTTTAGCAGAAGTGGACGATGACAAATGGCCTGAAGACTGGAAAGATGCTAAAGGCAACAAATTTATTCCCCAAGGTAAATCTTTGGATGATGTGCTTGGAGAATTGTTTTCCAAAACTAAAGATGGCCAAGTTGAGTGGTCTGATGGCATTTGGAATCCTACTATCAACAATCCTCAGATAGACAATTTTAAATTAAGTGGAAACACTATCAGCAAGACTGGCAATGATTATGTAGTTGAAACTGGTGCAACAATCACTGCTACAATATCTGGAGGAAAAACAGTGTCAGACAATGTCAGAAAATGGACTCTTACTTTTGACAAAGATTGCGGCTATTATAAAGAAGTCGAAAATGAAAAAGGTCAAACAGAATGGGTTTGGACTGATGAAGACTATACGGTAAGTCAACAAGGTACAGATAATTCATCTGATGTAAAATATGTTCTTAAATGGAACAATAGTACTGATGTAGAAGATGGTCTAAAAGTTCAGGATGGTGAAAACGCAATAGAAGTCACAACAACTCTGTGTACTGCAAGTGTTTCTAGATATAACGAAGAACATATTGTTTATGCGTCAAATAATATGAGAGAAAAGCTTGCCGACATTGAAAGTTCTATTGGTGATACAGGAGAGGAATCAACGACACTGAAAAATTCATCTGGAGATAATCCTTCTTGCTCAGCAAATGTTTATGGTTCGCTTAATTGCTTCCTTGGCGGTGTGGCAAAGAAAGTCAAGGCTAATGACACCGATATTTCCGATACAGTACGAAATTTAGGTAAAAAAGAATTCGTTCGTGGCATAACAACAAACGGAAAAAGCATATCTTACACATTGACAATACCTGCTCAAGGCACAGGCATTATTGCCGTACCAGCTGGATACGAGTTGTTAGAAATTAAGGCTTTAGGCGCATTCCAGACAGAATTGTGGAAACAAGGCACCACGCAAAATGTAAAAATTGCTGATGCTGATAGCAAAACCCTACATGAATACACTATTTACATTGTTTCTAACAACGGCGATGGCAGCGCAGATTACGATAATATCAAAATTAAAAAACAATAAATACTATAAGATATGAGTTCAGCAATTAAAACAGCGTGGGGAACAATGTTCGCCACCATGAGCAGACAGCCGTTAGAAGCAGACGTATGTTTCGAGAACGCACAAGCAGCTTTTACATATATCGAAAAAGAAACTGGTACAGCTTACGAAGGCAAGATAATTTCCATCAAATCAACATCTATCTATAAAGGAGTTGAATACCTTAAAGGCATCTACATGGTGACAGGTTATGGCAATTCCGCTTCTATCATGTATGCCTGCAACGGCGACAATGCTAAAAACAAGGTTGAAGTGTCGTGTGACACACCTGTCATTGAATATAAAGCGGAAGCAGCACCAGTAACATTTACATTTAACAGCAATAGTACTATTTCTTCAACAAAAGTAACTCAGAAGAATGAGTTAGGTTCAATTATAGTAGAAGAAAGTCTATTGGTTGGTGATAGTGTCAATGTGGCATCTAATTTAGGCAAGACTACGCTCGAGTTCAAATTCACTTTTGAAGACGGCACTACAGAGACGCAGGAATATGTTATCGAACAGATATTGCCTTTATATATCGGAGTAATGGCAGACGTTACAAACATCACTTCAAAATTAAGTGAACTTGAAATGTTAGTGTCAAAAGACCATGAAATTATAATAGGTGCTTTAAATGTTGAAGAAAATGAAAAACTGGTTGTCTTCGCATCTAACGACCAGAGAACATTTAATAGACTCACATCAAGAGGATTCTATGTTCCTATGACAGTAAAAGAAGATGAAGTATCTTACAGTATTGGTGAAGAAACCCATACTTTTACCATATATGAATCTGACAAATTGAAAGCAGGCAGTGTTGACGACATTGTTTTGTCAATGGAATTTACAAATTGATGTACAACAAGGGAGGCCGTCTAACAAGTTTTAGACGGCCTCTTATTAAAAAAATGAACTATGGGAAATGTTACAAAAATATTTGCTCCTTTGGAAAGCGGCTGCAAGGATGGGTATGTTACTGATATACGTCAAGTCAAAGGTGGCGTGCCAGTTATATATGTACCCAATAAAAGCAAAATGCCGGATACAAAAGAAAACGGCGTATTGTATATAATAGGTTCAGAACTTACAGACTTGACTGTGGCAACCGTGAAACCTTATAATGTAACGGAAACGTCTGTCCAATGCGAAGGGAATATCCTATTTGTGCCAGAAAGTCTTGAGGATGTTAGGGTTAGGTTTGGATTTAATTACAAAAGCAGAAAGGATTCAAGAAGTTTTGTTAAATACGTGGATGAACTAGCTGAAGATAGAAAATTCAATCTTTTATTGGATGAATTGGAAAGCGGCATGACTTATACGATAAAAGCATTTGGACATGCCAACGGCACGTTCTTTTTCGGGGAAGAATATACTATAACTACTTCTCCCAATACAGGTAATGAAGCAGGATATGATTGGGTTGACTTAGGTCTGCCAAGCGGCACAAAATGGGCGACATGCAATGTTGGAGCTTCCAACCCTCAGGACTCTGGAGGGTACTATGCATGGGGCGAGACTGACACAAAAGCCACTTATACATCAGGAACGTATAAAGAAGAGCTTCTTAATAAAATTATAGGCGATATTTCCGGCAATGTACAATACGACGCTGCTACAGCGAACTGGGGCGGCGACTGGAGAATGCCGACAGGAAATGAAATGTATGAATTGAGAGATAAATGTGAATGGATCTTGACCACAATAAACAATAGACAAGTATTCCGAATAATAGGTCCTAACGGCAATGAAATATTTTTGCCTATGGCTGGTTACTACGACAAGAACAATCTTATGGACAGCGATTACAGATGTTACTGCTGGACTGGAACGGAGTCGGCTGTCGAAGTTTTAAATCGGGCTATTTATGGATATTTCTACAAGAAAAGTGATGGCAAAAACGAGCTCGATGTGACTAATCAAATAAGTAGATATGTAGGTATGACAATAAGACCAGTTTTAAAAATCAATTAAGCTATGCAAATAGATAATGACGTCAACAATATAATTTACGACAACAAACAAATATCTGAAGTCTATTACGGAGATGAAAAAATATGGGAGAAGACCGGTATAAAAATATATTGGAACCAGCTGGTTAAAAAGGGTCTTACAAATAATAAAAACGGAGTTGAAGTTACTTTTGACGAAACCACAGGATTGATGCACATAAATGGCACTGCAACTAGCGATTGGACTCTTTATGGCATTAAGTCATCTAATGCTATATATACAGAACCAGTTCAGGGAAATGTTTTATATAGAAAATTGGAATGTGTTAATATAGGTGATAATAGTTATTTCGGAGGAAGTGATGAGTATATAGCTCAGGCTTTAAACCGATCTTATTTTGGATTCAGCAACTTTACAAAAACTTTTTTTAGTGGGCAGGGATATAAGCAAAGCATTGAATCTGTGACAGCAGGATATAGATATCCTTTATTGAAAATTATAAAAGGTGATGTCTTTGATGATGTTACTTTCAGATGGCTTGTATATGACCTGACTATGATGTTCGGAAAAGGGAAAGAACCCGAAACAATAGAAAACTTTTACGAAAGAATAGAAGGCATATCAGTAAATATCAATGCTTATGATTCTGGAACTTATATTATAATTTAAAAACATGAACCTCCACCTTAACATAACACAAGACATCGGGCATGGGATCATGGTCATGTTCCTGTGCTTCTGCCTGGTGCTGTTCTCGGTCGTGATAGACCTGTTCACTGGCATACAGGCGGCGCGCAAGTGCAAGGAGAAGCTCCAGAGCCACATCCTCAGAAGAACCGTCAACAAGGTGATATCATATCTCACCGTCGTATTCTTCGGAATATTCATCGACATCTTAGGGCTGTGCTTCCCTTGGTACGCCATCCCTTACTGCTGTATCATCACGACATTGGGCGTGATACTCATTGAGGGAAAGTCGGTCATCGAGAACCACGCTAAGGCGAAGAATCCAGCGGCTCATGTTCCGGAAACAGTCCTTGACATAGCCGAGAAACTGAGGAAATACGACAACATCGACACGCTGAAAGAAGCGTTGGAAATAATTGAAAAATCAAGAAAATAATATTTATTAACAATTTAAAAATCAAAAGTTATGGCAACAACAGCAAAAAAGACATCAACAAAGAAAGCAACAGCTAAACCAAAACATCGTATTTTAACAGCTGCAGAATTGAATAGTATGAAAAAACCATTGCAAAGTGCTATTCGAGCTTACACTAAAATCATTGAAAAAGGAGTGGCATTCCCTGATAAGGAAAAACAGATTAAAAAATTAAGAAGCAAATTGATTGAGGTTAACAATCAATTCGGTTGGACTGTAGCAATCCAATAACCATGCCCACAAAAGCCAAAACCACATCAAAGGCTTCTGTGAAGACGCAGAAGCCTTTGGATAATCTATCATTAAAAACTCAAATGTTTTGTAACGAAGTCGATTATTCGGTATTGACAGAAGAACAAAAAAGAGTTTATAATGCTTTTGTTCACAGAAGGTCAAAGCCATACAATTTTGAGATAACCGACAAATACAATAACACCGTAAGGTTTGTATTATACACCAATAAACGTGACGATGGCGTTTTACATATCTTGTTAAAACATTATAAAGGTGTTGGAAGGGTAACAGCTTTAGAAATATTGAATTTCTGTGATGTTATTAGGAAAGGTGACTTTGATGTAGTAGATAATAAGATTGTATATACGTTAAAGCAAAGAGGATTGACTTATCAATTGACGGTTGCCCTAAAGGAAAGCAAAACAGGAACAAATATTTTGAAGAGTTTTTACTCTGATAGAAAATAAAAAACTCTATAACAGCCGGTAGCAGGAAGATACTTAGAACCCTGTGGTGCCAATTATAGAGTTTTATGCCCGCAAAGATACAACAATTTTATTTATTAACAATTTAAAAATCAAAAGTTATGAAGATTAAAAAGCCTATTTGCAACAAGAAAGAGACTGCGACAACGAAATATCCAGTCTTGAAAAAGAAAACATCAAGTGCAACCAAAAACAAGAAGAAATGAAAGGCAAATTAACAGACACAAATAATACCATCAATAAGGGTGGTAGAGCTGAAAAATATTGGAGACATAAATCGGTTAAATCTAAAGCATCTTCTCCGGTTAGAAATAAAGATGAGATAGATCTTCAGAAAATACTTCAGAGGTATAATCTGAAAGGTTTTGAGTTTGGCAACTGGCTGAATAACGATGAACGTTACGACCGTGTCCTTGCTTGTGAAGACTCTTTAGCTGAACTTGCAAAAATAATGGGTACAAATAATCTTGGCATGAATGCTCTTGTTGGTATTGCTTTCGGTGCACGCGGATCCAAAGGTGCATTGGCGCACTATGAACCTGATTATAATATGATCAATATCACCAAAGAAAAAGGTGACGGATGTTTGGCTCATGAGTTTGGTCATGCCTTGGATTACAATATCGGAAGATATGTTGATCAACATAAACATTACAATTATCTTTCAGGTGGACGCTCCATAGCGGTCTCTCTTGATGATAATATTGGCGGTAAAATTCGTAATAATATGAATCTTGTTGTTGAATTGGCAGCCAAAATACTCAAAGATCGTATTAAAGATTTTCCAGACTATTGGCATCGTAGAACTGAAATATTCGCACGTTTATTCGAGCAATATTGCGCATATAAACTCAAACAAGAAGGTTACAGAGATAAATTCTTGACTTCATCATGGCAAGATTACGTTGATTCTCCTGTTTATTGGAGTTCTGCTGAATTTGCGAAACTTCTTCCAGCAATGGATACGTTGATTAAAAATATGAAAGTTGCAATGAAATAATATCACCATGCCCACAAAAACCAAAATACCAATAGGAGACAGCAGGGAAGACATCAGGGCAAGAGAGAGGATAATATCTAACTTTTATCATGAATGGTATGAAAATAATCCTGGCAAAAAGGTTTTCAACATTCATCTGAAAGATTATATCAACGTCAGATTTGTTTCAATAAATGAAACAATCAGGCACGCTTCAAAAAGTTATTATTCCACTCTTGCCGTCCTTCAGCTTGATGCTGTCTTGTCAAACGCTGTCAAATTCGGCAAACGTATGCCGATAAAGCAAGATGTCAAGAACCAGCAGCCGTTCTCTTATATGATAGAAATGCGTTGTGTTTTGCCATATATTGGAACTGCAAAACTTATGGTGGGAGTCAAGAAAAGTTCAAAGGAGAAAATACAATATTGTATTACCACTATAAAGACATAAAAAAATCCTGTTGGATATTATGGGCTGATTGTCCGATCTTTCCCATCCAACAGGATTGTTTTTCTTGCCTGCAAAGATACAACAATTTTAATTATCAACACCTTAAACCATGAAAAAAATAATATTCCTGCTTCTTAGCTTGTTTATTGGCTCACTTTTTAGCTCCTGCAACACCACTAAGCGAGCCGAAAAACGTATTTATAACATAGTCGAGAACCATCAGGAACTGATGAAGAAAGACACCGTTAAAATAGACACGGTTCTTACTGTTCCTGTAATGGAAGATTCCGTAATTTTCGCTTTAGACACTATCGTTGAAAATCAGACACATACAATTCGCACCGAAAGAGGAGAGTTCGGCATCACAATTCTTCCTTCTAAAGAAGTGAAGATTAATTACCTTCCAGATTCCGTCGATATCCATTTCAGAACTGAAAAGATTTACGACCATATTGTAATAGAACAACCCAAAGAAAAATGGCGTGATGTGTTTTTTGCAATCATCGTCGCTTTTATCGGAATGCTGTTCCTGAAGATGTTTTTTGAACGGATGATGAAATAAAAGAAGATCGTTTCGGCGGTCTTTTTTTTATTTCTTTTCTTAAAAATAGCGTTTTATGCCATATTCTTAAAATTAAAACTTCGGCGCATTTGTAAATATCCTTTCGTTCAGATTAGGGTCGTGATGGTTGGTGTATATTGCCTGGATAGATAAATCGCTATGGTCGTAATGCTTCTGCACAGAAAGCTCGTCAACGCCTGCATGAAGCAAGTCTATCATTCCAGTGTCGCGCAGACTATAAAGCTGCATTTCTTGCGGAAGTTTTAATATCGTCCTCATATCATCCCACATCTTACGGAACTTCGACAAGGCACATCGTTTAGCAGCTGGTTTCAGGTCCTTATTCATTCCGAACAGATAATAGTTATCTGGAATGTTCTTTATCAACGGACGTAAATACTCTATCACATCCGCTGTGATCGTCGCACAACGTGACTTTTTATTTTTAGCGTTATCTTCCGTGACAACGATATAACGATGTTCCAGTCTGATATTTCCAATCTGTATGTTAGCAATCTCTTTAGGTCGCATCGCACTGTTATAAACCAGCTGGCAGACTATCAGGAACTGAGGATTCTTGACTCTAAGATATTCCGATATCTTCTTCCGGCTCTTCTCGTCGACAAGGATACGTTTCTTTGCTTCCTTGGTCTTTGTCTTGATATTGGCAAAAGGATTTTCTTTACAGTAACAATGTTCCACCGCCCACGAAAACAAGGCTCTCATTCCTTTGAGCGTGTTGTTATACGATCTGTTTGTGTAGCCTTTGTCATAGACATAATCCATGTAACAAATAGCGTCATAGCGCAAGAAGTTTCCTGTCACCTTTCCAGAACGGTTGCTACCTTCAATCCATTCGTTGAACATATTAGTCATCGAGCTGTAAGACCTCATCGTATCAGGTCGTACATCACGTTTTTTATTATTCAGGTAAAGGTCACGGAGTTCAAGAAGCGGAGTGTAATATCTCTGGTTCTCGGTCTCGAAGAGAGGCGTCCATCCGTTCTTGAGCTTATCGTTAAGCTCGTGGACTATTCGCCTGGCGTGGTTTATTCCGTCGCTCTTCTTCTGGTAAGAGTTAACTATCCTGTTAAGATAATAGCGTTTGCGAATCAGTTTATTAGCGATTTTATCTCTGAAATGGTACTCAATAAGGTAACCTTCCGACTTGGTGTTTTTCAGCACAGCCGGAATAAAATCCACAAGAATGTTCTTCTCTTGTTTTTCTCTTAGATCTTCGTGTTGATTTGTAGGCATTTTTTTTTGGAAGAAGTGAAAAAAGCACTACTTCACAAAAAATAAAACGTGCCGGACTCTTGCCGGGATTTTTTGATACTTTTTCGATTTTTAACCTCGTAAGTTGCTAACTTACAACATTATACAAGGTTTTGAGCCACATGACGGACTCGAACCGTCGGCCTACGCATTACGAATGCGTTGCTCTACCAACTGAGCTAAAGTGGCTTCTTTAACTATTGGCTGTTGGCCGTTGGCTTTTGTTCTTGCCAATGGCTAATAGCCAATAGTTTCATATTGCAAAGATACACTTTTTTCTTTTTTTCCAATAATTATTTTTGTGGTAATTGGAATGTATCTTTAAGTGTCACTGTTCTGTTGAAGACGAGGTGTTCAGCTGTGCTGTCTTTATCAGCTGTGAAGTAACCTATTCTTTGGAATTGGAAATGATCGAGAGGTTTTGCGTCGGCGAGGTATTGTTCGACGTAGCATTCTGTTCTTATTTCCAATGAGTTAGGATTGATTACTTGTTTCATTGCTTCGAGAGCCGAGCATTGTTGCTCTTCTTGGATAGCAGCGATTGCTTCGCGAGGGTTGGCTTCTTTCCACAATCTGTCATACATTCTCACTTCAGCTTTGATGCAATGATCGCAGCTAACCCAGTGTAATGTGCCTTTCACCTTGCGGTTAGCTCCAGCCATGCCGCTCTTTGTATCTGGATCGTATTCTGCATAAACTTCAACAACATTGCCGTCTTTGTCTTTCTTGCAACCTGTACATTTTACGATATAAGCATTCTTCAAACGTACTTCGTTGCCAGGTGTCATGCGGAAATATTTCTTTGGAGCGTCTTCCATAAAGTCTTCACGTTCCATCCATAATTCACGGCTGAAAGTGATGTTGTGTACGCCTGAGTTTTCATCTTCAGGATTGTTGACAGCTTCCATTTCTTCTGACTGACCTTCTGGATAGTTAGTGATAACCAATTTCACAGGATTTACAACAGCAGAGACGCGTGTCGCACGAGCGTTAAGGTCTTCACGGATTGTACTTTCAAGAAGTGCGAAGTCGTTGATAGCTTCGTATGTTGTATAACCAATCTTATCAATAAGTTTATGAATTGACTCTGGAGTGTAACCACGACGACGGAAACCGCAGATAGTAGGCATTCGAGGATCGTCCCAGCCATTTACAAGACCTTCCTTAACAAGGATGAGAAGGTTACGCTTGCTCAATAAAGTATAGTTGAAATTCAATTTATTGAATTCATATTGACGTGGACGATGATCATCAAGGTCTTTTTGTTCTTTCAATTCATCGATGAAATAATCGTATAATGGACGGTGAACAACGAATTCAAGCGTACATAATGAGTGTGTAACACCTTCAAAATAATCGCTTTCACCATGAGCGAAGTCATACATCGGATATGCGTTCCATGTTGTTCCAGTGCGATGGTGAGGTGTCTTAACAACGCGATAAATGATAGGGTCGCGGAAGTGCATATTTGAATTTGCCATGTCTATCTTGGCACGAAGAACCATCTTGCCTTCTTCAATCTCGCCATTGTTCATCTTATGGAAAAGTTCCAACGACTCTTCTACCGGTCGGTTACGATAAGGGCTTTCTGTTCCTGGAACTGTTGGCGTTCCTTTCTGAGCAGCAATTTCTTCTGAACTTTGCTCATCTATATATGCTTTACCTTCTTTTATCAAACGGATTGCAAAATCCCAAAGCTGTTGAAAATAATCTGATGCATAATATTCATTAGCCCATTTATATCCAAGCCATTGAATATCTTCCTTGATAGCATCTACATATTCTGTATCTTCTTTTGTTGGGTTGGTGTCATCAAAACGAAGATTACATACGCCATTATATTTTTCAGCAATGCCAAAGTCAAGGCAAATAGCTTTAGCATGACCAATATGAAGATAACCATTTGGTTCTGGAGGGAATCGTGTTTGAACACGTCCATCGTTCTTACCATTTTGCAAATCTTCTACCACCTTTGCTTCAATGAAGTTCAGTGATTTCTTTTCTTCTTTTTCAGTTTCTTTAAAATCAGTCATATCTATAAAAATTTGTTGCAAAAATAATAATAAATAAGGTATTTAATATTCTCACTTATATATTTTTTTTAAGACATTTTCTATTTATCAAAACAACTTGACTTCTTATCTTAAAACAATAAAATCTTAATTGAAATTAACAAAAATCCAACTCAATATCCAATACTACATAAAAATCATATCTTAATGATTATTCGTCAATTATATTTTTAATTTATACTACAAGATTGTGTATCTTTGCAAATCGAAACAAATCATCACAAAATGAGAAAAATATTATTTATATTCATCGCTTTATTTTCCTTTTTAGAGATATATGGACAAGGAAAAGAAAAAACAAATAACAACAACGATATAAACAGAATAATATTACATGAAAACAGATTCGACAAACTTATAGATCTGGCCGAATCTTATATGAAAACCAATCCCGAATTTGCCTTTAGCTGCGCATATAAGGCTGAAGAAATAGCAAACCAAACAAACGACAAAAAGAAACAAGCTTGCAGCAAGATAACAATCGGCGACATTTTTAACAAAAACAACATCTACTCTCTATCGGTTGGATATTACGAAAACGCAGTCAATGACTTGCTCAGCATCAAGGACTACGTCACCATTAATGAGATTTACATAAAAATCGCAGAACTCTATAGAAACAACTATATTGACAGCAGATGGAGCAACGAGGCAATGGAGAACGCTCTCCATTACGCACAAATGACCAATAACCAAAACATCATAATCAAGACAAATATAGAATATGCAGAAATTCTATTGTCGCAGAAAAACCATAAAGACGCTTTAAAGTATTACAACAAAATACTTAAATATGACATCAACGACAATACAATCAACAAAATAGCGAAAGCATTAACAAGTATAGCCAACATCAAAGCAGCCGAAAAGAATTATCAAGAAGCACTGATTTTGGCCGACTCTTCCTTAAAACTGTCAAAAAATAAAGACAAAATATTGACAATAAACAATTATGGACTCAAAGGTCACGTCTTCGACTCTATCATGATGTTCGATTCTGCGAAAAACTACTACAATAAAGCCGCAGCTCTCGCTTTTGAAACAGAAAATTTCGACTTATGCTCCGAATATATGCATAAAATAGGCTTGCTCAATATAAATCACAACAAAATAAATGAAGCTATAACAGTATTTAAGATACTTAGCGACAGCACCGAGAAATTCAAAATGTACGACTATTGCAACAACGCATTCTATCAATTATCGAAATGTCATGCAATACTCGGCAACTACAATGAAGCTTATAGATTGTTAAATAAATATGACATATACAATACTATAGCCAACAATCAAAGACAAGAAAAGAAAATCAAAGACATCAACACCAATTATCTTCTAGCATTAAACTTCAATGAGATAAAAACTAAAGAAATCGAGAGTGAAAATATCAAAAAAAACAAACAAAATATGATAATATTGACTTTAGGCGCAATCATCTTTCTCACATCGATTATGGTCATTTTGATACTTTTCACCAAAAACAAATATCTGCAGCATAAATCTATGGAGACATCATACGAGCAGCAACTCAAGATTGATAAAATGGAAAACGAATTGATGGAGATACAGTTGAAAAGCAATAAAGAGTCGCTCATCAATCTGGCTCTGCACTTCAAGTCATATATAGAATACATCAATCCGCTAAAAGCCAAACTGAAAGAAGCCATCGATGCGCCTGAAAACGAGCAAAAAGTCAAGCTGAAGAATATCTATATGGAAATGCAAAACAACAATGGCTTGTTTAACAACACAGAAAATCTGTACAAGCAAATCAATGACATTTATAAAGATTTCATCGATAGGCTTGAGCAGAAATATCCTACTATAACAAAGTCTGAAAAACGACTTTGTGCTATGTTATACATCAATATGTCGAGCAAAGAAATAGCCGTCATATCCAACACTACAATTCGAAGCGTTGAGACATCACGCTACAGATTGAGAAAAAAATTCAATCTATCACGAGATGAAGACATGGTAAACTTCCTAAGAACGATATAATCTATATTTTTCAGATAAAAAAACAAGATAATAAATACGACTATAGTATTTGTAAAAATAAAGTAAAAATAATTAAAATATCGTATATATTTTTTAGCTAATTCATTATTATTCAATATATGATTATATTTTTTGTAGTATTATTTTCAGCATAAAATACATTAAAAAAATGAAGAGAAAATTCAAAAACATCGTATTTTAACCACAACACTATTGACAGAAAAATATTTTGACCTATATTTGCATCACACAAGTACTAAACATTCTCTATAGCTTTGTAAGTAGTTTGGTTTATTAATGCAATTGGGCGCTCCCCGCGCCCTTTTTTATTTTCATCAAAAACAATATGTAATATACATTATTTATTATATTTGCCGAAAATAAATGCATCATGAAAAAACTCATCTACAGATTCACACTACTCCTTTTATTAATCACATCATTTTCATTTAAATCAAATGCGCAATATGATGTATATTTCGAGAACCAGCAGCTAAGAATAGACTATTATATATTTGGCAATGCCGATTCTTGTTATTACGCTCTCGACAAATACGTAATGGAGCCTGTCTGGGGCGGAGCACGCAACAATCTAATCGACAGTTTAGGTTATGGCGACTATTCATTCGAGGTTTACCTTAACGATTCTGACGTGATGATTTATTCGAGAGGATACTGCAATCTTTTTGGAGAATGGCAGACAACACCTGAAGCTGAAGTCATCACAAAAGGCTTCAACGAATCTGTCATCATGCCTTATCCTAAAGAAACAGTAGATGTGGTATTCTACATGAGAAACTACGACGGTCTGATGATTGAAAAAATGAGACTCACAATAGACCCTAAAAACTATTTCATCCAAGACCCTCAAAAATACAATTATTCTATCCTTAACGTCCACGGCAGCTATTCTCCAGACAAAGCCGTTGACATCGTAATACTTCCTGACGGATACACAGAAGAAGAAATGGGCAAATTCGTGCTCGACTGCAATTTCTTCAAAGAATGTCTCTTCTCTTACGAACCTTATACATCATATCAAGACAGATTCAACATCAAAGCCATTATGGTTCCTTCAAAAGATTCAGGAATCACTATTCCAGCTGAAGACATTTGGAAAAACACCGCTGTCAACTGTTCATTCTATACATTTGATTCTGAACGTTATTGTATGTCGTACGACAACCAATCTATCAGAAATCTGGCAGGCATGGTTCCTTACGACCAGATTTACATCTTAGCCAACACCTCAAAATATGGAGGCGGCGGAATCTATAATTTCTATTGCGTAAGTTCAACCGACGACCATTTCTCTTCAGATGTCATCATACACGAATTCGGCCATGGTTTCGCTGGCTTAGGCGATGAATATTACGACGATTCAGGCTCATACGAAGAGTTCTACAATTTAAGCATAGAACCTTGGGAACCTAATATTACAACATTAGTCGATTTTGACAGAAAATGGAAAGACATGTTAAAAAAGAAGACACCTGTTCCAACACCAGAAGACAATAAATATATAAATGAAGTCGGTGTTTTTGAAGGCGGCGGCTATGAGCCTAAAGGCGTCTATCGTCCAAAAATGGATTGCCTCATGAAGACATTCAAAGGAGACAAATTCTGTGAAGTCTGTCACAAGGCAATCGAGAAAATGATTTTATATTATACAGAATAAATCTTTTAAAGAGCTTTAGCGAAAGCATCTACAAGATTATAAGCGTCTTCGTAGATGTCTTTTAAAGTTGATTCTAACATAAAACACGGCGTGGTGAAAATCTTGTTTTTCAAATCAGATGTCACTCCGCCGTTTTTTGTAGCTTCATGATGCGCACCCATCTTTACAATATCCTTTGCAGGGCCACATTCATCATTTCCAAGAGTGATAGTAATATCCTTCAAAACATTAGCAAGCAAAACAGGAGCTATGCACATAGCTGCTATAGGTTTGTTTTGTTCATGAATCTTCACGATAGCATCTCTAACTTCAGGAAGTACAGTCATTTGCATCCCATCAATAAAATATGTGAAAAGATTATTAGCGACGCCTACTCCACCAGGAATTGCGAGTCCGTCAAAGTTATCAGCCTTAAATTCCGTCATAGGAAGGATTTCGCCTCTAACAATACGAGCTGCCTCAAGCATCATATTACGTTCTTCATTAACGACTTCTCCAGTAACATGATTTACAACATGATATTGATTCATATCTGGTGCAAAACATTGATATTTAATGCCATGTTGATCAAGAGCGAGCAACAATGTAACCGTTTCATTTATTTCAGAACCGTCTTTAGTTCCGCAACCTGCCAAAATAACTGCTATGTTTTTCATTTTATTTCTTATTTAGTTAAACTTGTTTCAATAACATCTTCTATTCTTTCAAGGCCGTTGTCGATAGATTCTTTCACCACATCGTGATTTTTATAAAGAACACTAGCAATACCTTCTACTTTTGGATATAAAAAAGAATCTGTTTTTATTTCATCTAATATTGATGAAAATCCTAACACATTTAATATCAATATAAAGACACTTGTTATCAATGCTCCTTTAACAGCTCCGAAGACAAAACCTCCAATTTTATCCAAGAATCCAAGGCTTACAGCTTCCACCAAGGAGCTAATCAAACGTCCCAAGAATCTCACTAGAATCAACACCGCGACGAATGTAATGATGAACGCCACTATTGCGACAATGTCGTTATTGTCTTTAATGAATCCTGACATCCAAGCTGCTACCGTGTCAGAGAAGAACATTGCGCCATAGATACCAACAATATAAGAAGCCAAATAAAAAGCCTCGATAATAAGTCCTTTTCTTAATCCTGCAAAAGCAAAAATCAAAAGAATCAGTCCGATAATTACATCTAATACACTCATAACTAATAATTTAAATAGATTTTATTCTTTTTGTTAATTCTGTTGAGAACAAGAAATCATTCAATTCCTTATTATCTGATTTCATGACAGATTTGTTATCACCTCTCCACCACATTTTACCTCCATAGATAAAATTAATCGTCTGACCAATTTTAATAACGGAATTGATATCGTGAGTGTTAATAACAGTCGTCATATTATATTCTTCTGTAATTTCCTTGATAAGGTCGTCGATGAGTTCAGCCGTAAGAGGGTCGAGTCCGGAATTAGGTTCGTCGCAGAACAGATATTTCGGGCTGTTGGATATTGCCCTTGCGATGGCGACGCGTTTCATCATGCCGCCGCTGAGTTCTGAAGTTGCCAATTTATTTATTCCACTGAGATTCACTCTATTAAGACAAAAATTCACTCTTTCAAGTTTCTCTTCATAACTCATGTCGGTAAACATATTAAGAGGGAACATCACGTTTTCTTCCACATTCATAGAGTCGAAGAGAGCGCCGCCTTGAAAAAGCACTCCCATTTCCTTACGGATATCTATTTTATGTTTTTCCTTAGTGTTCGAAAAAGGACGATTGTCGAAACTGACATTTCCTTTGTCAGGCTCAAACAATCCAGTACAAATCTTCATCAACACTGTCTTTCCTGAACCACTTTGACCAATGATAAGGTTTGTCTTTCCTCTTTCAAAGGTAAGTGTAACGTCATCCAAGACAAGTTTTTCACCAAATTTCTTTGTTATATTCTCTACCTTTATCATGTCAAAAGCATCTGTGTTAAAATCAAATCAAAAATTATAATTGCTATACTGCTTACGACAACAGCTTTAGTGCTTGCCTTTCCTACTTCGACCGAGCCGCCTTTAACCACATAACCCACATAACTCGAGATTGACGTGATTAAAAAAGCGAAGACGACAGTCTTTATCATAGCGAATGTCAACGAGAAAGGTTCAAACCAAGACCTCAATCCGACGACATAGTTTGTCGGAGTGATGACGCCTGTGAAAACACAAGCCAGCCAGCCACCTAAAATACCGATGACGATACTAAAGACAATAAGAACCGGGATGAAGAACAGACAGGAAATGATTTTAGGCAGGATAAGATAATTGGCAGGATTTACTCCCATCACCTTAAGTGCGTCAATCTGTTGAGTAACACGCATTGTTCCAAGTTCAGAAGCTATCTGAGAGCCGAGCTTGCCCGCAAGAATAAGACTTATCATCGTTGGAGAGAACTCAAGGACAATCATCTGACGAGCCGAAAAACCGATGAGCTTTTCTGGCAAAAGAGGATTGTCGGTATTATACGCGACCAAGATAGTGGCAACAGCTCCGACAAAGACAGAAAGAATCAAAACAATTCCTATTGAAGTAAAACCGAGATTATAGAACTCATGCAACAGTCGCTTCCTGAATATTAACGACTTGTCAGGCTTACGAAAAACCTGAGACATCAATATGACATAATCGCCTAATCTTTTCAACATAATGTCTGTTTTTTGAATGCGTAAAATTACATCTTTTTTAATTATGTACATCACAACAATAAAATTTTGCGTTTTGATTTTTTTAGAAATAAATAATTATCTTTGCAAAGAAATAAATTACGGATGTATTCTGAAAATAAGTCAACAAAAAGAAGATTTGCTGGTTCGTATTTTGTCTCGCTGATGAGCATTATGCTGGTGCTTTTCATGCTTGGCATGTACGCATTTATCGTCATTTATGCCGATAGAATGTTGACATACGTCAAAGAAAACATCGGATTTGAAGTCGTCATAAAAAGCAACACAAAAGAATCTTCAATAATAAGCCTAAAAGACGAAATCAGCAAAAAAGATTATATCAAATCGATAGAATATATCAGCAAAGAAGAAGCGACAAACAGGCTGAAAGAAGACCTTGGTGAAGACTTCCTCAAATGGCTCGGCGATGTAGAAAACCCTTTACTTCCTTCATTAGACATCAGATTCATAGCCGATTACGCCAACAGCGACAGCATGGCAATGGCAGAAAGATGGATCAGCAAAAAACCAATAGTCAAGGAAGTCATCTACCAAAAGACTCTGACAAACACCATCAACGACAATATCAACAAGATTAAAATCGTCTTGTTCGTCATAAGCCTCATCTTGCTTCTTATCGCAATAACATTGATCAATCACACTATCAGACTTTCTATTTATTCAAAACGATTTATCGTAAGAACGATGCAACTTGTCGGCGCAACAAAAGGATTTGTCATGAAACCGTTCTTGAAAACATTCATGACACAAGGTCTCATCGCCGCACTCATCGCACTGACACTCATCACATTAACTATAATAGGAATAAACGATTATTTGCCTGAATTTGATATGGATAAAGGCAACGGATACATAATGACGATTTATGTCTCCGTCATTTTCACAAGTCTTGTCATAACTTCGTTATCCACATATTTTTCGATGAGAAAATATCTCAATGCCGACATTGACAAATTTTACATGTAACAAATAAAACATTAAATATGAGTAAGTTAGATAAAAACAACAAAAACATTAAAAACGAACAGGAAAACGGAACAGAAATGCCTTTTGGCCGTGATAATTACCTTTGGGTCATAATAGGATTGGCATTTCTACTCATCGGATTCTTATTGATGATAGGAGGCGGTTCCGACAACCCTGACGTTTTCAACGAAGCTATTTTCAACTTCCGCCGACTCACCTTGGCTCCAATACTCGTACTGATTGGATTCGGCATACAGATTTATGCCATCATGAAAAAACCTAGGAATTAATTAAAAAACTAAAATCATGAATTGGTTAGAAGCTTTATTATTAGGAATACTTCAAGGATTAACAGAATTTTTACCTGTTAGCAGCAGCGGACATTTGACAATAGGACAAGAATTATTAAACCTCAACACATCGGCTGCCGACAATTTATTATTCACAGTGACAGTTCACGCAGCTACAGTATTAAGCACCATTGTTATCCTCTGGAAAGAGATAGAAGACTTGTTCAAGGGAACATTCTTCAACATGAAATGGAATGCAGAGAAAGAATATGTATCTAAGATTTTACTTTCAATCATTCCTGTGATGATTGTAGGATTGTTTTTCAAAGACCAAATTGAAGCCATCTTCGGCAGCGGCTTGCTGATTGTAGGATGCTGTCTTCTTCTCACGGCGACATTACTTACATTTGCATATTACGCAAAGCCTCGCAAAAAAGAAACCATCTCCTACCGCGACGCTTTCATCATCGGTTTAGGTCAAGCCTTGGCTGTATTGCCAGGTCTGTCACGTTCTGGAACCACCATCGCTACAGGTCTTATCCTCGGAAATAAAAAGGAAAGCATCGCACAATTCTCATTCCTCATGGTATTGATTCCTATATTAGGCGAGACATTTTTGAATGTCATCGACATGATAAAAGAACCAGCTCTCTTAGGTGGAATCGGAGCCATGCCATTATTAGTAGGATTTATGGGTGCGTTCCTTTCTGGATGTCTGGCATGTAAATTCATGATTAACTTGGTCAAGAAAGGCAAGCTGATTTATTTCGCAATATACTGCGCTATCGCTGGTGTAATAACAATAATCTTCGCTTTATAATATGTTTCATTTTGAAGAAGGAGAAGTCTTTCTCATCGACAAGCCATTAGACTGGACATCATTTGATGCCGTCAATCTCATCCGTGCCGTCATAAAACGCTATCACGGAATAAGAAAGTTGAAAGTCGGCCACGCTGGCACTTTAGATCCATTGGCGACAGGACTGCTCATCGTCTGCACAGGAAGGATGACGAAGCAAATAGACAATTTTCAGGCACAGGAGAAAGTTTATACAGGAACTATGCTTTTGGGACAGACGACGCCGTCATACGACTTGGAAAGCGAACCTGACGCATTTTATCCAACCGATGGCATCACCGAAGAGATGATGGAAGAAGCGAGAAAATCGTTTCTCGGCGACATCATGCAGCGTCCTCCTAAGTTCTCAGCCATCAAGATACAAGGCAAGAGAGCCTTTGAATACGCACGTTCTGACAAAGAAATAGCGCTGAAAGAAAGGCTCGTACATATTGAAGATTTCAAGCTTGACACAAGCAACTTCCCTGTTATCAATTTCGAAGTAAAATGCAGCAAAGGGACATATATCCGTTCTTTGGTCAACGATTTCGGCAAGGCGCTCGGCAACGGAGCCTGCATGACATCGCTGAGAAGAACCCAAATAGGCGACTTCTCCGTTGAAAACGCATACGACCTTATGGAACTGAAGAAACAGATTATAGAACAAGCTCCGCAAGAGATGACTAATGACTAAAGGCAAATGACTAAAGGTTAAAGGGGATTAGATATTAAACCAAGAGGCCGTCTAAAACTTGTTAGACAGCCTCTTTTTTGTAGGACTCATTCCTAATTCCTAATTCCTAATTAAATCAGATTTTTTTAGGAGCTATTTTATTTCTGATAATTGTATAAAGTTCATCAGCGTTGACTCTGATTTGTTCCATAGTGTCACGGTCGCGGACTGTCACTGTATTGTCTTCCAATGTCTGATTGTCGATTGTCACGCAGAGAGGTGTACCGATAGCGTCTTGTCTTCTATAACGTTTGCCGATAGAGTCTTTTTCTTCGTATTGGCACATGAAGTCAGGTGTGAGTTGATCCATGATTTCGCGTGCTTTTTCTGGGAGACCGTCTTTCTTGACGAGCGGCAAGATAGCGACTTTATAAGGTGCCAATGCTGCTGGGAATTTCATCACAACGCGTTCTGAGCCATCTTCGAGTTTTTCTTCTGTATAAGCGTGGCTCAACATAGCGAGGAACATACGGTCTAAACCGATTGATGTCTCGATGACGTAAGGAACGTAGCTTTCGTTAGTCTCTGGGTCGAAGTATTGAAGCTTCTTGCCTGAGAACTTAGAATGGCTGCTGAGGTCGAAGTCGGTACGGCTGTGGATGCCTTCCAATTCTTTGAAGCCGAATGGGAACTCGAATTCGATGTCGGTTGCTGCGTTAGCGTAGTGAGCCAATTTTTCGTGATCGTGGTAACGATATTTTTCTGCTGGGATGCCGAGTGAGAGATGCCATCTGAGACGTTCTTCTTTCCAGTGTTTGAACCATTCGAGTTCAGTGCCAGGGCGTACGAAGAATTGCATTTCCATTTGTTCGAACTCTCTCATTCTGAAGATGAACTGACGAGCCACGATTTCGTTACGGAAAGCCTTGCCTGTCTGTGCTATACCGAAAGGCACTTTCATTCTACCTGTCTTTTGGATGTTAAGGTAGTTAACGAAGATACCTTGAGCTGTCTCAGGACGGAGATAGATTTCGTTAGCGCCTTCAGCGAGAGAGCCCATTTGTGTAGCGAACATAAGGTTGAATTGACGTACGTCGGTCCAGTTGCGTGAGCCAGAGATAGGACAAACGATGCCGAGGTCTTCAATGAGCTGTTTGATGTCAGCGAGGTCGTTGTTTTCCATCGCTACATAAAGACGATGACTGATGGTTTCAATCTCTTGTTTATAACCGACAACGCGAGGGTTTGTTGTTACGAATTGTTCCTTATCGAAAGCGTCGCCGAAACGTTTCTTGGCTTTCTCTACTTCTTTGTTGATTTTATCTTCAATCTTAGCGATATGGTCTTCAACGAGGACGTCAGCGCGATAACGTTTCTTGCTGTCTTTGTTGTCAATCATAGGGTCGTTGAAAGCATCGACGTGGCCAGAAGCCTTCCATACTGTTGGATGCATGAAAATAGCTGCATCAACACCGACGATGTTTTCGTGCATCTGCACCATCGCTTTCCACCAGTATTGGCGGATGTTATTCTTCAATTCAACGCCATTTTGACCATAGTCATAAACAGCTGAAAGTCCGTCATAAATATCACTTGAAGGAAATACGAAACCATATTCCTTAGCGTGAGCTGTTATCTTCTTGAAAAATTCTTCTTGATTCATTGTTTTTATTTTAAAGGCCACAAGACCACAAGACCACAAGACCACAAGTCAACAAGTCTTATTCATCTTGAAGCATAATTAATATTCTAGAATTCTAAAGTTCTAAATTTCTAAAGTTTTATAAAATGAGCATTGCGTCACCGTATGTGAAGAAACGATATTTCTCAGCTACTGCCACTTTATAAGCTTTCATGAGCAAGTCATAGCCAGCGAATGCTGCCACTTCCATCATCATTGGTGATTTAGGGAGGTGGAAGTTGGTGATAAGCGCGTCGGCTGTATTGAAATCGTAGTGTGGGAATATGAACTTGTTGGTCCATCCTTTGAAAGGATTGACATGACCTTTTATATTAACACATGTTTCCAGAGCTTTGAGAGATGTTGTTCCCACAGCGAAGACTTTATTGCGTTCATTTTTTGCAGTATTGATGATGTCGCAAGCCTCTTGTGTTATTTCCATCTCTTCTGAGTCGGTCTTATGTTTTGTCAAATCTTCAACTTCGATGTCTCTGAAGTTACCTACGCCGGTATGGAGAGTGAGTTCTGCGAACTGTACATCGCGGAGTTCGAGATGTTTCATGAGCGATTTGCTGAAGTGCATACCTGCTGTTGGGGCAGCCACAGCGCCTTCACATTTAGCGAAGACCGTCTGATAATTTTCTGCGTCTTCTGGTTCTACAGGGCGTCCGATTTCTGGAGGAAGCGGCGTATTGCCCAAGTCTGTTATTGTCTTTTTAAATTCTTCGTGAGTGCCATCGAACAAGAAACGTAATGTTCTTCCTCTTGATGTGGTGTTGTCTATGACTTCAGCAACGAGGTCGTCGTTATCGCCGAAGTAAAGCTTGTTGCCTATACGAATCTTACGTGCTGGATCTACGAGGACGTCCCAGAGACGGCTTTCATGATTCAATTCACGGAGCAACATGACTTCAATCTTAGCGCCTGTCTTTTCCTTTTCGCCATAGAGACGAGCCGGGAACACCTTAGTGTTGTTCAAGACGAAAACATCGCCAGCATTGACATAATTCAAAATGTCTTTAAAAATACAATGCTCGATGGAACCATCTCTACGATTAACGACCATCAAACGTGATTCATCTCTATTCTTTGCTGGATAGGTAGCAATAAGATTTGAAGGGAGGTTGAATTTGAATTGTGATAACTTCATTGTATATAATGATTTTATGTTGATTTTTCAAAAACCACAAATATAATATCAGAATGAAGTTTTGTCAAGACCTTTTTATAAAAAATTAGAAATGAGGAATGAAGAATTAGTAATTATGGTAAAAATTTCAATTATTCTGATAACCTCATCCCTAAAAACGCCTCACCTCCTAAACTCCTGAATACCTAATTCCCAATCAACAAATCTCCTTCTTTAATCCAGTTTAATTTTCTGAATATCTCGCCGAATATCCATGTGAGTAGAGCTGGCATCACGAAGCAGACCAATAGTATTCCGAGCCACATTTTTGTTCCGCCGTCTGGCATTGCCGTTATTATTCCGAAAGGTCCTACTAGTCCGCAGGTTCCCATTCCGGCACCGATGGGTACGTTTTCGAGTTGAAAGACACATGTCGCTATCGGGCCTGTGATGGCGGCTGCCAATGTCGGCGGCATCCATGTCAAAGGATTTTTTATTATGTTAGGCATCTGCAGCATTGATGTCCCGATTCCTTGAGAGACAAGTCCGCCCCAGCGGTTTTCCTTGAACGACATCACGGCGAATCCAACCATCTGAGCGCAGCATCCTGCTGTAGCGGCGCCAGCTGCTATTCCCGACAGGCCTATCGCTATGCATAAGGCGGCGCTGCTGATAGGAAGAGTGAGCGCCATGCCCACTGACACCGAGACGATTACGCCCATGATAAACGGTCGCAATTCGGTGGCGTTTTCTATGAACCTGCCGAAGGCTTCCATAAAAGCGTTGATGCCAGGACCTACGAACATAGCGAGAAGCACGCCGCTGATTATCACGACAGATGGCGTGACGAGAATGTCTATCTTTGTTTCTTTTGATACTATCTTGCCGAGTTCAGTGCTGACGACTGCTGCGATATATGCGCCTACAGGTCCGCCGAGAGCGTTACCTGCGATGCCGCATACCGTCGCGGAGAAAAGAACGAGAGACGGCGCCTTGAGAGAGAAAGCTATCGCCACACCGATGGCAGCGCCTGTGGCTTGCTTGGCATATTTGGCAATATCGACCAAAAGAGGAAAGTTCAACTTATCACCTAAGGTGGTGAAAATAGTTCCAATCAATAATGATGCGAAAAGGCCGAAAGCCATAGCGCCAAGAGCATCGAGGAAATAAGCCTTGGCACTGATATTGACATCTTTTTTCTTAAGAAATTCTTTAAACTTCATATCCCTAATTTAATGATGCAAAGATATAAAGAGAAATCAAAAGTTGAAGATATTTATGCAAAATAACACTTTTTCGAGGATAATATCAATTACAAGCCGATTCCCAACCCAGCATTAAAAGGGACAGACTTGAGGTCGGAGCCAAACATCTGTGTCAAGCCGAAGCGTCCAAAAAGAACGAAATCATGAAATTTCAAGGTTGTTAAGACATTTACTCCTAAAGGATTGTAATTAATATCATCAGCAACGACATGTTTTTCTCCATCATATCTTGCTATCGACCTCATGCCAAAACGCCATTCTAATTCTGGACCAACAGAAAGCGCCATCACTTTATAGCTCAGCCTCCATTGTATCTGCAGACTCACAGGCAGGCGCAAGCTCCAATAACGGAGAAAACTCTTATCAACGTATGTTCTATCGCACATTCCTTCTGGAACATTTTCTCCTCCATCGTTAAAATTATAAATATAAGGAACGCCATCATTTGTTGCCAATACAGTTTTGTTATTCAAGAAATTATATGTATTGGAAATGCCTAACGCTGTCACAAGACCCAATGTCCTGCTTTTGTTATAACACAAATCCTCTGAGAAGAGATACATTCCCCATTCGAATGAATTAGGTCTTTGAGAAAAGGCAGAGCTCTCAAACATGAAAGAATCGTCATACATCTGAGAATAGGAATAATAGATAGAAGGGTATGCGGCTTCAAAATATTTGATTTTATATTGTCTCTCTTGATTTTCAGTTTCTTTTACAACGACATTTTGTTTTTTAACAAAGCCAGGGACTATAGGAAGTTGTATGTAAGTACTGTTTTGTGACTTTTCACTTACGAAAGGTCCTTCATAACGGCTTTCATAATATGGATTTAGGGCGACATATCCGTCTGGCGTCATTTCATAAACTTTTATTTTCAGTCCATTCTGACCACCAATAACTTGTATTTTATTAGAATTAACCACAAATGTTGTATCGGTTTTTATCTCCTGAGAAAAGGCATTTCCGAACAAAGCCATCATGACCGAAATTAATACCAATCGTTTCATCGTTATAAAGTTTGAATTTATTTTATTTTTCAATGACATAAACGCAATAAAATCAAAAACGCTGCATCAAAAACAAAAAAACGCCCAATAAAAATTGAGCGTTGTCATTTTAGGGGATTTCTATAAATTGCTTTGCAAATGATTTATGAATTTTTCTTTGAGAAGATTTTTGTTTTTCTTGAAAGAACATAGCGAGCTATGTGATTGAAAGAAAGGCGAAAAGATTCCAAGAAAAAACATAAAGCATGCAA
>JAFYNK010000004.1 GCA_017548125.1 Bacteroidales bacterium
TAGAATGCTTGTCTCGATAAATTGTTCGATTGACGAATTTATCGGGAGAGTTTTTTAAGAAATAAATCAAACTACAGATGTGGAAAAATGGGTTCTATCCATTGATGTAGGAAAATTGATAATAAATAGAACCCACCTAAATTGTAATATTAATTTATATTTTTGTGGTAAGAAATAATTGAATTAGTATTAACATCAAAATATTAACTATATGAAAAGAAAGAGTATTATCTTATTGATTGTGTTCGCTGTTCTTTTGGGATTTAAGGCAGCTAACGCTCAGGAGCAGCCAAAGGTCGAGACATTCTACCTCGATAATGGCTTGAAAGTGGTTTTATATGAAGACCATTCAGAACCAACAGTGCATGGAACAGTGTTCGTACATGCAGGAAGCAAGAACGACCCTCTAGATGCAACGGGCATGGCTCACTATTTCGAGCATATCATGTTCAAAGGTACAGACAAAATCGGAACTACCAACTGGGAAGCAGAAAAGGTTTATCTCGACAGCATCGATATCATGTACGACAAATTACATGACACAGAGAATCCAGAAGAACGCACTGCTATTCAGAAGAAAATCAATGAATTGTCTTTAGCTTCTGCTGAATATGCCATCCCTAATGAAGTTGACCTTATCTTGACAAAGATGGGCGGTGAAGGTCTTAATGCTGGTACTTCATACGACTACACCGTTTATTTCAACAGTTTCCCTTCTAATCAGATAGAGAAATGGATGGACGTTTATGTTGAACGTTTCCGCAATCCTGTCTTCCGTCTTTTCCAAAGTGAACTTGAGACTGTCTATGAAGAAAAGAATATGTACAGCGACGGTCCTATTGCTGCATTCACAGAGATGATGATGAAAGAGTGCTTCGGCGAACATCCTTACGGAAGACCAATCATCGGTTTGTCGGAACATCTTAAAAATCCTCAGACTACAAAGATGCGTGAGTTCTATCAGACTTATTATGCAGCTAACAATATGACTCTCATTTTGGTAGGTGACTTTAATACTGAAGATATAAAACCTGTAGTTGCAGAAAAATTCTCAGCATGGGAAAAAAGAGAGATGCCAGAAATGCCTGAGTTCCAACTTCCAACATTCGAATCTGAAGTAGTTAAGGAAGTGAATTTGACTCCTATTAAAATGGGTACTATATTATATAAAGGTGTAAGTAACAAGCACGAAGACAATGTCGCTCTTGAGATGCTTTCTTACATTATGTCAAACGGAACAACAGGTCTTTACGATATGGCGACTTTGAACAATGAATTGATGGGAGCATATATGGCTCCATTGTCATTGGAAGATCATGGTGTTGTGGCATTTATCTATATTCCAAAGATTATAGGTCAGTCGCATGAAAAAGCAGAAGCGATTTTGTTTAAGGGAATAGATGACGTGAAATCAGGTAACTTCAGCGATGATTTGTTTGAAGCTGCTAAGACAGAAACTCTTAAATCTAGATTGATGAATCTTGAAGGTATCAACAATGTCTCTTATCTTTTAATTGATAACGAAGGTAAAGATATGAGTTTCGAAGATTATCTTGCAGAGACAGAGGTGATTAAGAATATGACAAAAGAAGATCTCGTTGCTGTTGCAAATAAATATCTCAACGAAAACCGTAAGATACTCAGATCTAAGATGGGATTCCCTGCAAAAGACAAGATTGAGAAACCAAACTGGAAACCTATCGAAGCAAAGAACACAGAAGCTAAGTCAGACTTTGCTATGTTTATTGAAGGACAGGATGTCAGCGAGGTTGAACCTCAAGTTGTTGAATTCGGTAAGGATGTTATGATTGAAAAAGCTAACGATGCTTTCACTATGTATTCTGCAAAGAATCCTTATAATAATATATTCGATCTTACAATCAATTATAATTATGGTTCAATCAGCAATCCTGATGTCATGAGTGCGGTTATGTTGTGGGATATGTTAGGTACAGAATCAAAGACTTACGAAGAAGTTGAACTTGCTCTTAATAAACTCGGCGCTTCAATGTCATTGTATGTGAGCGAAGATCACGCTGCGTTGTCAATTTCAGGTTTTGATGAAAATATGGAAGAGATTCTCGCTATCTGTGAAGACAAGATCTTTAATCCAAAATTCGATGCAAGCAAATTGAATATCATGTTACAAAATGAGGTCTCTGCTAATCAAATGGCAAAAGACGATGCTGACACATGGGAAGATGCTATGCACCAATATGTTTACTATGGTGAAAATTCAAGTTATTTGAATGACACTCCGATGAAAGAATGGATTAAACGTGACGAAAACTCTATTCTTGATGATGTAAAAGAGATATTCAATTACAATGGATATGTAACTTATACAGGAAATGTTGAAACACAAAAAGTTATTGCTCTTTTGAATTCACATAATCTTATTAAGAATGATGCTGTAAAGGCAGAAAAGAAAATAAGACAAGTCAACGAATATGATAAGGATGTCGTTTATTTTGCTCATAATAAAAAGTTCAGACAAAGCAAAATAAGCATGTATGTTCCTAGTGTTAAGTTAAGCAATGACGAAAAGACATTGTCACAAGTATATAATAAATATTTTGGTACAGACATGTATTCTGTTGTATTCCAAGAAGTAAGAGAGTTCCGTTCTTTAGGTTACTATTCATACGCATATTATAAATACGACTATCTCAACAGAAAGATTGGCAATTTATATGCAGCTGTAGGAACACAGTCGGACAAGACAAACGAGGCAGTTGATGTTTTGAGAGGACTCATCGTTGACATGCCAGAACGTATGGAAAAATTCGACACATCAAAAGAAGCCTTGGTTATGTCGAGAGCTGCTGATTATGTAGCGCCAAGAAGACTTCCATCAACAGTAGCATATTGGATTGAAACAGGTTACGACAGTGATCCAAGAATTGATGTGACAAATTACATCAAAGGAATAACATACGAAGACATTTATAAATTCTATCAGGAAAAGGTACAAGGCAGACCGATAGTTATCATGATTGCCGGTAACAAGAAAGATGTCGATATTAAGGCATTGGAGAAATACGGTGAAGTCAAGTTCTTGAAGTTTGATCAGATATATAAATGATGGACAAAAAAAATCCTCCGAGAAATCGGAGGATTTTTTATTATAAAGTGATTTTCAATTATTCACCTTTAGCTTCTTTTTGAGCTTTTTCGAAGTTTTCTTTTAATTCAGCGAAAACGTCTAAGTCACCTAAAGTAGTGCGTTCGACATTGTCATTGATTTGTTTAACAGCGCGTTTTGTTGATTTTGCTGCTTTTTCTTTAACTTCTGTTTCAGCTTCGCGTTCAACAGCTACTTTGTCTTCCCAAATACGTGAGTGAGAAAGGATGATCTTCTTGTTTTCTTTTGAGAATTCGATAACTTTGAAGTCGATTGTTTCGTCCATCTTAGCGTTTGAACCGTCTTCTTTCTTGAGGTGACGATTTGGACAGAAACCTTCAACGCCGTAAGGTAAAGAAACTACAACACCTTTATCGCTTGTGCTGATGATTGTGCCTTGTTGAATTGAACCGATTGTGAAGATGCTTTCGAATACATCCCATGGGTTTTCTTCAAGTTGTTTGTGGCCTAAGCTGAGGCGGCGGTTTTCTTCATCAACGTCGAGAACGATAACTTCGATAGTGTCACCAATCTTTGTGAATTCTGCTGGGTGTTTGATTTTCTTTGACCAGCTGAGGTCTGAGATGTGGATTAAGCCATCAACGCCTTCTTCGATTTCTACGAAGATACCGAAGTTAGTGAAGTTACGTACTGTAGCGTTTTGTTTTGAACCGATAGCGTAACGTTCTTTAATGTTTGCCCATGGATCTGGAATGAGTTGTTTCATACCCAAAGACATTTTGCGTTCTTCGCGGTCTAATGTCAAAACTTTAGCTTGAACGTCGTCACCAATCTTCAAGAAGTCTTGAGCTGTGCGTAAGTGTTGTGACCATGACATTTCTGAAACGTGGATTAAACCTTCTACGCCAGGAGCGATTTCGATGAATGCGCCGTAGTCAGCAATAACAACAACTTTACCGCTTACTTCGTCACCAACATTGAGGTTTGGATCTAAAGCGTCCCATGGGTGAGGAGTGAGTTGTTTCAAGCCGAGAGCGATACGTTTTTTGTTGTCGTCGAAGTCGAGGATAACGACTTTGATTTGCTCGTCGAGTTTAACGATTTCTTCTGGGTGATTGATGCGGCCCCATGAAAGGTCTGTGATGTGGATCAAACCGTCAACGCCACCTAAGTCAATGAATACACCGTATGAAGTGATGTTCTTAACGATACCTTCGAGAACTTGACCTTTTTCAAGTTTACCGATGATTTCCATCTTTTGTTGTTCGATTTCGTCTTCGATAAGAGCTTTGTGAGAAACAACAACGTTTTTGTATTCTTGGTTGATCTTAACAACTTTGAATTCCATGATGCTGTCAACGAATACATCATAGTCGCGGATAGGTTTAACGTCGATTTGTGAACCTGGCAAGAATGCTTCGATGCCAAATACATCAACGATCAAGCCACCTTTAGTGCGGCTCTTAACATAACCTTGTACGATTTCTTGTTTGTCGAATGCTTCGTTAACGCGATCCCATGATTTCAAGATACGAGCTTTCTTGTGTGATAAAACTAATTGGCCATTGATGCCTTCTTGGTTTTCAACGTAAACTTCGATCTTGTCACCAACTTTTAAGTTAGGATTGTGACGGAATTCTGATACAGGGATAACACCATCTGATTTGAATCCGATGTTGACAACAACTTCGCGTGAAGTTTTAGCAACAACTGTACCTTCGATAACTTCGTGGTCACCGATTTGGCTCATTGTCTTTTCGTACATAGCCTCTAATTTCATGCGTTCCTCTGACTTGTAGTTGTCATCTTTTTTAGGATCGCAATTCCAGTCGAAGTTAGCGTCTGGTGTAGGTTTTACTCTTTTAACTGCTTTTTCAACAACGTTTTCGTTGATGATGTTTTGATTTTCGCTCATTATAATAATGATTTTAAATTGTACTTAATAACCATTCCGAATAAATTACTAAGGATTGTTAAACTTAATTTATGCTTCAAATTATTGATATTTAATTCATTGTACCAATTTCGGAATGAATCTGAAAACGTCTGCAAAAATAATATTTTATTCTGAATAAAACAAGACCTTTTTTTAATATGTTTATATGTTCATGAGTCCTTAAATCTATGAGTTGTTTTACACTTATAGTATCCATAGACTTGTTGACTCATAGACTTAAATTCGTATATTTGCACCTTAAATAATTAATATCATGTTTCTGAAATTATATCCTGAAAATCCTAATCCTCGTTACATTAAAATGATAATTGAATGCCTCGAAAACGATGGCGTCATAATATTTCCAACAGATACCATTTATGCGATAGGATGTAGTATAAACAGCACCAAGGCTCTCGATAGAATTGCGCGCATCAAAGGAGTGAAAAAAGAGAAAGCGAATTTCTCAATAATATTTCACGATTTGAGCATGTTGTCGGAATTTACCAGACCTATTAATAATGATGTGTTCAAATTGATGAAACGTAATCTTCCTGGAGCGTTCACTTTTATTCTGGAAGCAAATAATAATGTCCCGAAGATTTTTAAGAATAATAAAAAGACAATAGGTATTCGTATCCCAGATCAACCGATAATTACTAATATCGTTCGAGAATTAGGATGCCCGATTATCACAACTTCTATCGTTGATGATGACGAAATTTCAGGATTTATGACCGATCCTGAGGATATAAATGACGCATATTCAGACCGAGTTGACATTATTATCGATGGGGGATATGGTGATAAGGAAGAAAGTACTGTTGTTGATTGTACTGATAATGAAATAGTTATAATTAGAGAAGGAAAGGGAATTTTGGATTGAAAAATTTTTTAAAAATATTTTCAAAATTATGTTGGAGATATTGAAAAAATGTGTACTTTTGCACTCGCAAACAAGAGGATGACTCGCTAGCTCAGTAGGTAGAGCATCACACTTTTAATGTGGGGGTCCTGAGTTCGAGCCTCAGGCGGGTCACCAAGATAAAGGGTTTCAATTTGAAACCCTTTTTTCGTTTTAATTAGTAATGAAGTGATGTAGTGATGTAGTTTGGTTTCTCCATTACACCATACACCATTACTTCATTACACCATTACTTCATCACTTCATCATGAAAACCTTCATCATCAACGGCAGAACATTAAATTGTGAGATAAAGCGCTCTCGTAGAAAGACGGTAGCTCTATATGTTTATCCAGACAAACGAATAGAGATACGTACACCTTTATTATATAACATAAATGATGTCGAGCCTTTTCTGATAAAACATTCAAGATGGCTTTTTAACCGTCTTGATTCTAAAAACGACAATGTTAATTTGCCTAAAACATTTACTGATGGAGAGGCGCATTATTTTCTTGGAAAGCAATATCCGATTAAAGTTAATATATCATCAAGAAATTCTGTGATATTTAAAGATGAAGTCATTGTTATTTCTGCAAAATCACAGGAACTCGTTGAAGCGCTTCTAGATAGATGGTATTTTGAGCAGGCAAGACGTGTTTTTCAAGAAATTTCTGTACCATTGATAAAGCAGATGGAGAAATATGATGTTGCGCCTAAATCGTTTGCGATAAGAAAAATGAAGACGCGATGGGGCAGTTGTTCGCGAAGAGGAAGCATAAGTCTGAACTTGCATCTTATCAAATTGCCAGAGCAATGTATCAAGGAAGTAATATTACATGAGCTCTGTCATCTCGTACATTTTAATCATTCTAAGGAGTTTTATGCGCTTATGACAGCGGAAATGCCAGACTGGAAGATATGGAAGAAGGAACTAAAGTTTGTTTAATGGTATGATTCATAGTGAATTATATTATATTTTCATAAAATAAAAAAAACCTTTGTAGATATAAAAAAAATGTTGTATCTTTGCACTCACAAATCGAGGATGACTCGCTAGCTCAGTAGGTAGAGCATCACACTTTTAATGTGGGGGTCCTGAGTTCGAGCCTCAGGCGGGTCACCAAGCAAAGGGTTTCAAATTGAAACCCTTTTTTCATTTCTATTTATGAGGTTGAAATATTAACATAATGGCGATATCATTTTATCACATATTAGGAATAGTCATGTCGATTGTCTTGATTGAGATTGTCGGGATTTTGTCGTCAAGGAAAGTGAAGACCGCTGATGACTTTTCACGTGCAGGAGGCAAGGCAGGCACTTGGGTGGTATGCGGAACCATTATGGGAACCTTGATAGGCGGACAATCTACTGTCGGGACGGCGCAGCTTGCTTTCACATACGGCATCTCGGCATGGTGGTTTACACTTGGCGCCGCTCTCGGATGTGTGGCGCTGGCGATAGGCTATGTCATTCCTTTGAGGAGAAGCGACTGCACCACATTGTTGGAGGTTGTCTCCAAGGAATACGGTAAGAAAGCCGAGGTCTTGGGTTCTGTATTATGTTCGCTAGGAATGTTCGTTAGCGTTGTCGCTCAGATACTTTCATCATCTGCATTGCTGATGACATTGTTTCCTGTCAAGTTTTATCTTGCTGCCGTCATCTCATGTCTCATCATGATGATGTATGTCGTTTTTGGAGGATTATGGAGTGCAGGAATAGGAGGGATTGTTAAGTTGATACTATTATGTATCTCGGCACTTGCTGGAGGAATTATAGTGCTTTCATTGACAGATGGTTATCATGGAATCATGACATCGGTAGAGGAGGTGATGAATTCTTTCGTAGAGACATACGGACGTGTGTCTGAAGAATATATACAAGACCGATACAATAATCTTTTGGCGCGAGGTGCTGCAAAAGATATTGGTTCTGGGCTTTCTGTGATATTAGGTGTTTTGGCGACGCAGAGTTATGCGCAAGGAATCTGGGCTGCAAAGACTGACAGCGCTGCCAGAAAAGGAGCGCTCTATTCTGCTATATTGACGATACCTATCGGAGCGGCTTGTGTGCTAATAGGTCTTTATATGAGAGGTCATTACGTTACAGCAGAGGAATTGAACGTGCTTGTGGAGTCAGGAAGAAATCTGCCAGAAAATATTGGCGTCATGGCGACGACAGCGCAGGCGTTTCCTCTCTTCATCACACATTGTATGCCTGAATTTCTTGGCGGTATCGTACTTGGGACATTATTGATAACCATAATAATAGGTGGTTCAGGACTTACGCTAGGCTCGTCAACGATTCTTGTTCGCGATGTCTTCATGAAGATAAATCCTTCGTTAAAAGAATCATCGAAAAACCTAAAAGTCTCACGACTTACAATCATTGTAATATTATTGATGTCGGTGTTTGTTGCTGCAACATTCTCAGGATCGTTCATCAACGACTTAGGATTCTTGTCGATGGGACTTCGTTCCACAGCGGTCTTCATCCCTTTGACGCTGGCGTTGTTCTTTTCTAAACGATTTAAATATCAATGGATTATAATATCTATAATTGCTGGAACGGCCGCCTTGATATTAGCGCAAATCTTAAAGCTTCCAGTCGATGGAATCTTTGTGGGATTGGGAGTCAGTGCGGTTTGTTGTCTCTTTGGAATAATTAGGAATTATGAATTAGGAATTAGGAATTAGGAATTATGAATTAGGAATTATGAATTAGGAATTTGGAATAAGGACAACAGACACCA